>CAJXWP010000011.1 GCA_913062625.1 uncultured Haliea sp.
CTCAACAGGGTCTTTGGTGCTGCTGTCTTGTGCCACCTGTGCCAACACACTGCCCGATAGGGGCATTGAGAGCATTAATACTGCAGGAGCAAGTAGATGGCGTTTGAGGGCTATTGTAGTGTGGGTCATCGGAAGCATCTCGTTAACTGTCAATTTCAATTTGCCCGAACCATACCAAGATAGCGATTAGTGTCAAGACGGCACCGCGAGTGCTGCGGGGTGGGGTGCTCTCTTGTGCCGATTGGACTCAATACTAGACCCCGTCGTCTTTAATCACTTGTGAATTGCCCTTGTCATAGTTTTACACGAGGTTGCTGCGCTAAACTAGTCGGCCTGATATTTAGGTGAGAGATACAATGAAGGAGCTGGAATTTACGCTCTCCAATGGTATTCGGTTGGCGGCACACGCCTATGGTAATCCTGAGGATCCCCCCGTATTACTTTCACACGGTGGCGGCCAGACTCGTCACTCCTGGGGCACCACGGCTGAAGCATTATCTAGCAAAGGCTGGTATGCCGTTGCTTACGACCACCGGGGACACGGCGATTCCGCATGGTCTGAAGACGGCGATTACAATATTGATCGCTTTGCGGAAGACCAACGCGAACTGGCGTCAAGGTTCAGGTCACCCCCCGCTCTGGTTGGCGCTTCGCTAGGCGGTATTGCGGCGATGGTGGCCGAAGGTGAAACTAGCGACACCGTGTTCCGGGCCATTGTGCTGGTCGATATCGTCCCGCGAATGAACCCCGAAGGTGCAATGAATATCGTACGTTTTATGGGGACGCATGTGGAAGAAGGATTTGCCGATCTCGAAGAGGCGGCCGACATCATTGCTCAATATACCGGTCGGCCGAGGCGAAAGGACGTTAGTGGCCTGCGCAAGAACCTTCGACTCGATGAAGATGGTCGCTACCGCTGGCACTGGGACCCGAATTTTTTTAAAGAGCGCGCCACTCCTGAGAATTTTGCCAACGCCGATCGTCTGGTGGTGGCAACACGCAATATCGCTATACCAATGCTGCTGGTGCGAGGGCAAATGAGTGATCTTGTCACCCCGGAGCTGGCTGAAGAATTTCTGCAGTTGGTGCCTCATGCACACTGCGTTGACGTCAAAGATGCCACGCACATGGTCGCGGGAGACCGCAATGATATATTCAGTCAGGCTGTTGAAGGTTTTCTTGCCGACCTTTCGAGCGACGTCGCCACTTAGTTTGGATGACCCAGCCGCTGATGCGTTTCGCCAATCGCTGTGTGTTCAAAAAGGTCAAGGAATACACTGAAGCACAGGTCGCCAGTGCGGGTGCAGCGGGCTAGGGTTGTCTGTTGTCTGCAGCGATTGGCTTTGGTGGTTGGGCAGCCTAGTTTAGAAGAAGATCCAAAGAGGAGTTGTGATCTGAAAGCCTAACCACAGAGTGCTATACAGTGATTTGATGGTTTAGAGGAGCGCTGTATACGCCGAAAAATTGATACTCTGCCTCTATTCATTTTTGCAACAGGTTAAAAGTAGGCTACACTTGTCGCAGTAAAATACCTTAAACAGGATGAGAATATGATCAAGCAAATTGCAGTAGCCGCAGCCATGGTAGCAGCACTGTCAGCGACACAGGTGAGTGCTCAGGGATACGGATCTTCTGAGCAGTCGGCAGAGGAAGTAAGCCGCAGCGAAGAGCGTGTCCAGCAGAACGTGAATGAAGCAGAACAGCAAGCTCAGCAGTCTCAGCAGCAACGTGAAGAACAAGAGCGTCAGCTCGAGCTGCAGAGTGAAGCACAACAGGGTCAGCTCGAAGAAGATCAGCAGCAAACTGACGCGATTATGAGCGGCGATGACGACTAAACCAATCAGCGCATGGACGTCCTCCTGCGCTTGCTTAGTCTACACCTCTATTCAGTTTTAGATTTTCGGGGATTGTAAAATCCGTTAGCGTGATATGGCTAGCTTTTTGCTGCGCATTGCCGTTAAGCTGCAAAGCGGCGGGCAACAGTATTACTGCGGTTCTTCATGCGACACCGATTCAAGTCAGATGCCGTTCTCTTTTCTGACGAGATTTACGGTCGGCCTGATGCAAGCTCAGACACTATTGAGCGGCTTGAGGGATGGGTTTGACATCAGCCTTTGGGATATCTAAGGTCATCGTGGTGAAGGCAATTTCAGCGTCGTGACGATAAATGATCCGGCCTATATCCATCATGATTTTGTCCTGAATGGCTTGAAATTTTCTCCAGTTGGTCACTTTCGTAAAGGTATAGACTGAAAAGTTTAGAGAGGACCCTCCGAAAAACCCTTCTGTCGTTGAGCCCATATCGGTACTGCCATTCACCACATTGACGAGGGTTGTACAACTTTGGTCAATGTCTGGGTGCTCACCGAGAAAGGCATAAATGTCTTTTTGAATAGCTTCAAATTTATCAAAATCGTCATACCTCAGGCCGATGTATTGCAATATTCTACGATTTAACATCCTTGAGGCATTGACGACTGCTTGTGTAATTAAGATATTATTCGGCGTAAAGATCAATCGTGCATCAAACGTCCTAATATGGGTCAGACGCCAACTAATTTGCTCAACTGTGCCTTCAATCTGACCGTCTATAGTGTAAATCCAATCGCCAACCGCATAAGGGCTGTCCAAATAAATAATGAGGCCACCAAAAACGCTCGAAATAGTATCCTTAAAGACCAACGCGACAATTGCCAATCCCCCACCTAAGTAGGCGACACCCTGCGAAACTTTAAGTCCAAGAATTGAAGCAATCATAAAGACCATAATGGCAAGCGTCAGCACTTGCCCAAGTTTATGTATTTGCTCAACTTTGGCAAAGTTGTCATATCCGCCGTCTGTTCGCGTTGTTTTGGTAATCGAATAGGCTTTCAATCGCGAGAGAAACGTATTCATTAGCATAAAGAAACAAAACGCCAAGCCAATATTAACCCCGGGTGTTACAACCTGATCGAAAAAACTGGTGAACTTAAACCACGTCAAAACATGCATGGCTATGAAGTAAAGACCAATAACAATGGTTGCCAGCTGTAATGGCTTGTCAAACGACGCATAAAACAAAGTCTTAATCGTTTGTGAGGGAAGTGTTGCTTTTTTATAGCGTTGAAAAAAAAAGCGAACTGAGAGGTACACCGCTATGGTCACGAAAAAAATTATCGCGACAATGAGTAGCTGTGATAGTGAAATATCATAGGCCTTAAAAAAATCGAATAGCTTGTCCATAATTCAGTAGCTTGCCTCGATAGAATATTCTTAGGGTTTTATACGTTTCAGCTGTAATAAATGCAACTCAAACCTAAACGGCTCACGACGACATAGATAGCCCAGAGCCACAATTTTCGGATGTGCATGCGGCGGTTAGTAATCGTGTCGATTGGGGTAGGCGTCCCATCACACTTCTAAGTATTTGTCGGTGACAGCGCCTTCACTGGCGGAGCTGACGAGTTTGGCATACTTGGCCAGTGTGCCGCGGGTTGCATAGGGCGCAGGTGCGGTCCATGCCGCGCGGCGAGTTGCCAACTCGGTATCGTCAACATGCAGGGTAATCTCGGCACTCTCTGCGTCAACTGTTATTTTGTCGCCGTCTTGCACCAGTGCAATAGGGCCGCCTAGATGAGCCTCTGGCGTGACATGGCCGATCACAAACCCTCTTGACCCCCCGGAAAATCGTCCATCAGTGAGCAGCGCCACCTCCTGAGAAAGACCGCGGCCATTGATGGCACTGGTGGGGCTCAGCATTTCACGCATGCCTGGCCCGCCCTTGGGGCCTTCGTAACGAACGATCACCACGTCACCCGCCACGATATGGCCAGCCATAATCGCGGCCATTGCCGCCTCCTCACCCTGAAAACAGCGCGCAGTCCCGGTGAAGATTAGGCCTTCATGCCCGGTGATTTTAGCGACCGCCCCTTCTGGTGCCAGATTACCGCGCAGTATGACTAGGTGGCTGTCTTTTTTAATGGGATCTGACAGGGGGCGAATAATTTTTTGGTCGGCGGGATAATCCTGAACCAGCGCGAGGTTATCCGCCAGCGTTTTACCGGTCACAGTCATGCAGTCACCGTGTAATAGACCCTCTTGAAGTAACATTTTCATCAGCGGCAGAATGCCCCCTATCGCAATCAATTCACTCATTGCGTACTGTCCGGCAGGGCGCATATCAGCCAGTACGGGAACACGTTTACCGACGCGACTAAAGTCGTCCAGAGACAGAGGAATATTGGCAGCGTGGGCGATGGCAATGAGATGCAGTACCGCGTTGGTAGACCCCTCGAGTGCGATGGTGATAGTGATGGCATTTTCAAAGGCCTCGCGGCTCAGCATGTCACTGGGTTTGAGTCCCAGCTTGATGAGATTTCGAACCGCGGCCCCGGCGTTGTAGCTGTCCTGTTTTTTATCTTCACTGATGGCGTTTTGAGCCGAACTGCCCGGCAGCGATAGACCGAGTGCTTCCATCGCAGACGCCATTGTGTTGGCGGTATACATCCCACCACAAGAGCCAGGCCCGGGGATGGCAGTGGTTTCAATTTCAGCCAGTTCAACGTCCGATACCCTGCCAGCGGCGTGTCCGCCTACGGCTTCGAATACAGAGACGATATCACGTCGCTCGGCACCCGGTAGAATCGTGCCGCCATACACAAAGACACTGGGGCGATCCATGCGTGCCATAGCAATTCCGCACGCAGGCATATTCTTATCGCAGCCACCGATGGTCACAAACCCGTCAAAGCCTTGAGCGCCAACCACGGTTTCGATTGAGTCTGCAATAACCTCACGCGATACCAATGAATAGCGCATGCCTGGAGTACCCATAGAAATGCCATCTGACACAGTAATGGTGTTAAACAATACCGATTTTGCACCCGCCTCATCCGCCCCTGCAGCCGCGGCGTCAGCCAGTTTGTTGATGTGCATATTACACGGGGTCACCATGCTCCAAGTGGAGGCGATGCCGATCTGCGGCTTATTGAAGTCCTCACGTTTGAATCCAGTTGGGTAAAGCATCGCTCGACTCGGTGCCTGCTCGACGCCGTCGACGATGATAGAACTGTAGGGGCGTTCGTTGGTCATGGATATTCCTTACTTGTTATGAGGTTTCTTTTGGGGTGCAGAATAAAACGCTGGGGCCTTGGGAGTCAAATTGCGGACCACTCCTGCTGCGATGTCCTAGGCCTCGCCAGCAATGCTAATGTCAGGATTTTTTAAATTAGCCTGTGCGGCGCATTCGTAAAGCTGTTTAGCCTGGCTCGGTACCTAAATCAACGGGGAAGGGCATTGGGCAATCCATCACCGCGGCCACGCTGACGATAATGTCTCGTTCCGTTGGATTTAGTGTGCCATCGCTGCTGGCGACCAGGGTCATGGCTTTTAATAAGCGTGGCTTCTGCAGGGGGTAACAGTCTGCTAATTCATGCACCGCTCGGCCGAAGGCCTCAACGCTGGCGTGTTCCCGCGTCACAATGGTCATATCGGTGAAACCGAGGGTATTGGCTCCCAGGCAGAATAGCGCCTGTGATTCCCCGTCGCCTTCATAGGCCAACACTGACAATACTGTCCGTATCGGGCCTGCTACCGTTTGCAGCTTGCGATAGCGCGCTCGGCTGGGTTTAACGCGGATGAATTCCGGCTCCAGATAGTGCCGCACTAATTGAAATAAGCACCATTCGTGTAGCTCTATTTGATCATCGGCTTGGATCAGCTTGACTAGTGTGTCCTTAAATGTCTGATATTGTTCGGCGGACATAGACTTCAGTGCAGGCAGGCACATCTCCAGTAGAGGCAGTCGATGTGAGGCATCCAGTGCACGGACGCCAGGGTGGAGTGTGGCGACAAGGGTGTCCAGACCGCTTATGTCTGCAGCTGTGATAATGTTTAATTGGACCTGTTGCAGCGGTTTCTGTTCGCCTATCAGCAGAGAATAGACCAACGCATGTGCACCTAAAGGCTCGTGACTGTGGCGTATAAAGACTAGCGGGATTGCCTGCTTGTTGGCAGTGTCCTGATCCAGCTGGTCGGGGCCAGCTTCAAAGTCCGCATCCTCTAGCAGATCTTTAGGTCTGGATTCGTCAGCAAGCACTCCGACCATAGCGGCTGCAACGAGGGCTGATCGCCCGACGCCCGCCTCTGCTGATGCCGACCCAGAAGTGTGCTGCGCGTAGCGCACTGCTTCGCGCTCGATGTACCGGCCGTCCCATTGCGGATCTACCCGCTCAATGCGTTTATGCAGTGGTGGATGGGTGGCAAAGGCCTGCCACAAACGGTGCTCGATCTGCCCGAAAAAAATATGTGACATCTCGGTAGCGCGAGCGGCGTGAACTAGGGTACCGGGTATGTAGCCGCCGATCACCTTTAGGGCATCGCCTATACCATCAGAACTGCGGGTAAATTGTACGGCGCTGGCATCCGCCAGATATTCTTTTTGTCTGGAAATGGCAGCCTTGATAAAACCCGCTGCAATGCCGCCCAGCCAACCCAATAGCCATAGTGCCAGCCCGATGAAGGTTAAGCCTCCACTGAGTTTGCCGCTGCGAGCACTTGCCCCCGTGCGCACCCGGCTGCTGCGCAGCAGAACATAGCCTACGTCGCCGATAAAGGTGATGCCCTTTAAGAGTGCGGCGAGGCGAATATTGAGGCGCATATCGCCGTTGAGGATGTGACTGAATTCGTGGGCGATCACGCCCTGTAATTCATGGCGTTTAAGATGCTCGATGGTCCCCCGGGTGACCGCCACTACAGCGTCGGCGGGGCTTATACCAGCGGCGAAGGCATTGATACCCCGTTCGCCGTTCAACACATACAACGGCGGCACAGGCATATTCGCTGCCAGCGCTATCTCTTCAACGACATTGAGACAGCGACACTCGGCGGCATCCCGAGACTGCGGCAGGATCCGCGTGCCACCCATACTTTCGGCAACAGCCTTGCCACCGGTGGATAATGCTATCCACTTGACCAGGACAACCAGTGCGACGGTGGTGGTTATTAGCAAGCCAATATTCCCGAAACGTGCCCAGCTGAAATAGGACAAAAAGTCGGTCATTGCTTTTGGGTTGCCACTGTAAACATTGTAGTCTTGGCCGAAAAACAGGAATGCCGCGACGGCGAAATTGGTAAGAATGACCAGCAGTAGGACCGCAAGCAAAAAAAATAGCGTTAACAGGCGCGTATTGCGCCGGGCGAGATCCTGTTGCGCAAAAAAATCCATGAGACCTGCTGATCAGTGCGTTAAAACGTGACTTGAGGTGCGGCCTGTATTTGAGCAGAGTCGTCGAATGTCAGCAGCGAGGCATCCTCCGGGTGGCCGAATTTTCGTGCCAGCAATACGGGAGGGAAGCTTTGCCGATAGCTATTGTAAGCCATGACGGCATCATTAAAGCCCTGTCGCGCAAAGGCGACACGATTTTCTGTGGTGATGAGTTCCTCAGAAACCTGCATCATGTTTTCGTTGGCTTTTAGATCTGGATAGGCTTCCATGGTGACATTGAGCTTGCCTAGGGCACCACTCAGTGTGCCTTCAGCAGAGGCCAATTTGCCCAATTCAACTTTGCTCAGATTGCCATTGCTCATCGCCTTCAAAATCGTCGCCGCATCGTTGCGGGCATTGATTACGGCCTCTAGTGTCTCGCGCTCGTGTGCCATATAGCCTTTAGCCGTCTCCACCAGATTGGGTATCAGGTCATAACGCCGTTTGAGCTGCACCTCAATTTGGGCAAAGGCGTTGAGATACCGATTTTTCAGTGTCACCAAGGTGTTGTAGATGGCGATGGAGTAGATCACTAGGCACAGTAATAGTAGCCAGAAGACGATGGTCGATAGGTCCATATAGCATTTCCCAGTTAATAGGTCGTTAATTACGATCTCAGGTTTCGAGGTGCTGTTTTACAAATCACGCACACGAATATTACGATACCACACAGGATCGCCATGATCCTGCAGCACGAGGTAGCCCTCCTCGAATTTACCATAGTCGGGCATGTCCGCGAATTTGCTGGCCGCAGCCAACGCGTTCCATTCATCGCTACCGCGCTCAATACTGACAACCTTAACCCCGTTTAGCCAGTGCTCGATGTGATTGTCCTTTACTCGAAGTAGCACATCATTCCATTCTCCCGGCGCTCGCACGGTCTCAGGATCCGCGGCGACCATACCATACAGGCTGCCCGCTCTGTGGGTTTTGATCTGTCCATCGCGATGGCCTTCGTTGTCCAGTACTTGCATTTCAATGCCGGTGCGCCAAGAGATATTTTCCGTTTCATCTTTCACGAGATAGAAAATACCGCTGTTACCCCCAGGGGAAATCTTCCATTGCAAACTGAGCTCGAAATTTTGAAATGTCTCACGGTAATAAACGAGGTCGCCGCCAGGGCCGCCGAAGACGGCGCTTTTGATCATATCCCACATGGGGAACGGGCCACTCTGCACCAGAGCGAGTATGCCATCGTGCGCTTCCCATTTGCGCACAGCATTGGTATCGCCCCCATAGTTGCGCCACCCCGCGAGTGTTTCGCCATCAAAGATATCTCGCCATCCGTCTTCGGATGTTGCGCTTACCGGTGCGGCGGAGACTCTTTGAGGAATTGCATTGAGTGTGTACCACGCTTCCGCGGTCCAAAGTGACTTGCTAGTGTCGGAGCGAAGTCGATCGTCGAGTCGTAGGTAGATAACGTATCCCGCCTTCAGACTAGGAATCTTCAAGCGCAGACTGCGCCGATCAGTGGCGACTTCTAGGGCGGAAACAGTCAGCACGGTTTCATCGTACTTAGGGTCGCCATACTCTTTGTCGGGGCGATAGAACCACCGCTTTATGAGTATATCCGGGGGCAATACGTTCTGATCGGCTGCCAGCGGTTGCGTCAGCTCGATAAGAAAGCCATATTCGTGACCGGGATATTTGACGGTCGCGGGTATAGCCTCTCCCTCGACTTCGATAAACCATTTAGCACCCTCAGTGTCGCGAAGGTACCACGCGCCTTGGCTGATGGGTTGCGGTCCATGCTTGTAATCGTAGGCTGCACCCTCGAACAGTACATCACCCTCCCAAGCCTGATAGAGCGATTGTGTTTGTGTGTCATACGCCGCCCATAGCCTAGGCGCGAGAGCAAACTGCAGCATTCGAGGACGACCATCAAGATCGCCGCGGATTACCCAGGGTGCATGGCCACGCCCTGCGATGTGTGTCCTGCCAAAAGACGGGTCAGGGTCGGAAGCGGAATCCACTTCGTAAACCTTGCTTGGGATAACCTCGACGATCGCACTTGCCCCATCGCGCTGCCCAAGGTCGACTAGAAAACGAAGGTCAGATTTGGACATTTTGTCCTGCTGTAGGGCGACCCCGATCAGGACTGCCAGCAGCAGCATGAGGAGGATGGGAAATAGCGTCAGCGTGATGAGTGTTTTTTTCGTGTTTTTCTCTCCCCCAAAGCGCAGTACCAGTTTCCGAGTACTCCGCGAGAACCCCATGTTATACCCGTAATCATGCGGTGCAAGCGGCCTCATTAATAGTGGGGCGATTCTGTCGCCCATTTACACGCGATTGGCGAATTATTTGGTCTGCTGAAAGGAAAAGTGGGCTTCTCACGTGCCTTGCGCTCGTCCATCTGGTATACATTATGGAGAAGATGTGACACCACGCTATTGATTATAAGGATTACCCGTATGACAGACTCCATTCAGCCCTTCACCCCAAAGCAGGAAAAAATCGGCAGCTGGATTATTAACAAGGTTGGGCGCTGGCAGACAACCGTCTACGAGCTCACTGGTGGGCGTCTGTGGAACACATTTTTAGGCGGTCCAGTTGCAATTTTGACGACCGTTGGGCGCAAAACCGGCGCCGTTCGAAAAGTCCCGTTGTTGTTTTTGAAACACGGCGACAGTGTCGTGATGACGGCTTCCAAGGGAGGGATGTCCAAATTGCCGATCTGGTACCACAATGTGGTGGCAGCCAGCACAGTTGACATCCAGGTGGGCACGGAAAAGAAAACCTATCGCATGCGCGAGGCCAACCTCGAGGAAGAAACGACGCTTTGGCCTCTGCTGGAAGCGATGTATCCGGACTATAAAGACTATCGCGCGCGCACCGAGGGCGTGCGGACCATTCCAGTACTGATTTTCGAGCCAGTCTGAGTGAAGTCTGACGTGGACGATCTGGTGCGAGACAGCGCGGCGGTGTTGCCGCCGGGAAAATATCGGCACTTTAAAGGGGGTGAGTATCAGGTGCAGGGCATCGCCACACATTCTGAGACCGGCGAGCAACTGGTGGTCTATACGCCACTGTACGGAAAGGGAGGGCTGTGGATTCGACCGCTGTCGATGTTTCTCGAAGCGGTTGATCGAGATGGAAAGCAGCAGCCGAGGTTTGTCTATATCGACTAGCGATCCTGCAGGTGGTCAGCTGACTTGATCATAATGTAACGGAGATGTTCCGGCAGTTGGTCTAAACAGAAGAGTTGTTCGTATGCAGTGATCAGGAGAATAGAATGCAATTCGAATCGTCAGACATCAAGGCAATGGACCCGCGGCGGCGGGCGGCGTTTATTAATTCAGTATCGGGGTTTAAATCTGCAAATTTGGTAGGCACCGTGAACGCAAACGGCCAGACCAATTTAGCAATTATGAGCTCAGCCGTACATTTGGGATCAAGTCCTCCACTGCTGGCGCTCATCATCAGGCCCAGTAGCGATGAACACCAGACACTGGCCAATATTTTACAGAGCGGTTGCTATAGCCTCAATCATGTTACGTCATCCATCGTGGAGCAAGGCCACCAGACGGCAGCACGGTACCCTGAGGATATGTCTGAGTTTGACGCCACGGGTCTTTCGCCCGTCTGGCATGCGGGTTTTGGCGCGCCGATGGTGGCCGAGGCAGGCATCAAATTAGGCCTATTGCTGCGAGAACATCATGAGCTGGCGATAAACGGCACCAATCTGGTCATTGGCGAGGTGGTGCTGGCAGACGTGCCGGCTGGGTGCATGGCCGAAGATGGCGCCCTCGATTTGGTATGCGCGGGTACTGTTGCACTCAGCGGTGTGGACACTTATTGTCAAGCGGTCACATTTAAGCGCATGGGTTATGCTAAAACGCATTTACCCCCTCAGGTGCTGTGGGATGCGAGTGCGCAGTAGGGATTATCAGGTAGGCTGCTAAAGCAGCAGGTTCTGATTTGAATGAGCCGCTTTCCCCCATACAGGGGATGTGTCTTTATTTTTAAGGGGTAATCTAAGGCCTTGGTGCAAATAACCGGAGAAAAGCCATGAATATATCTGTAAATACTGAAACGCTCCGCGTCGCTGATGAAGGTGCCGCTATGCTGCAAAGAGTAGAATCTCTGCATCCGCTTCTGCGAGCCAACACAGGCAAGGCACTTGAGGATCGGCGTGTGCCCGTTGAAAACATTGATGCGCTACAAAAAGCAGGGTTTTTCCTCGCGCTGCAACCGGCGCGTTGGGGCGGCTATGAGCTCAACCCCCAGGACTTCTTCCGTATGCAAATGTCCATTGGTGAAAGCTGTATGTCCACCGCCTGGGCAGGCGGCATTGTGGCTGTGCATGCCTTTCAGATTGCGCTCATGGATCCGAGAGCTCAAGAGGATGTATGGGGAGAGGACATTCATACGCGGGTATCGTCCTCTTATGCGCCGATGGGCAAGGTTGAAAACGTGGACGGTGGTTTTCGGTTCAGCGGACGCTGGGGCTGGAGCAGCGGTTGTGATCACTGTACTTGGGTGCTGCTGGGCGGCATTTTACCGGACGGCACGTACCGTACATTCCTTCTTCCTAAGAGCGATTACCGTATCGAAGACACATGGAACTCCATGGGGCTGACCGGAACCGGATCCAATGATATCGTGGTGGAAGATGTCTTTGTGCCGGATTACCGCACCCATAAGCAAACGGATGGCTTTGAAGGGACTAACCCCGGTGTGACTCACGATAGCGCGCCTTTGTACCACTTGCCGTGGGCACAATTATTTATTCGAGTGGTTTCCACGCCTGCCATAGGTGCTGCGAGGCACGCCCTGTCCCTCTACACAGAATTGGTTAAGGGCAAGGCCAGTGGAGATATCACCAAATTGGCGCAGGATACTGGCACGCAGGTGCGAATCGCTGATGCTAAAAACAGCATTGAAGAGATGACTACGATTCTTCTGTCGAACTTCGATAAGATGATGGATACCATGCGCCATGGAGGAGTCATTCCTCTGGACGATAGAATTCTCTACAGATATCAAGCGTCGCTGGTGATAGAGAAGTCCATCGGTGTTGTGGATTCGCTGTTCTCCTCTGCTGGCGGTTCGTCCGTGTTTCATGGCAGCGCTATTCAACAGTGTTTTTTGGATATTCATACGGCTAGGGCGCACGTGGCAAATAACCCTATTGGCTTCGCGCGCAATATGGGGGCTGTGGCACTGGGTGCCGCCAATCAAGACTTCTTCCTTTGATGCGAAAATATCCGCACCTGCGGGTACTGTAATACGCCAAAGTGATTTGTTTGTGCTTAACGCTGCTGGATCTAGTATCCAGTGGCGACTTGTTGGCGCAGGGGAATTACCTTTAGGCCGCTCAATGTCCATTTGTGGCGCAAAGTAATCCAAAATTACCGCGCAGGCGTATATTTAGGTAATTCAAATAGATCAAAAGGCGGAGCCTGATCATGATCGAACGTAACCTAGGTAATATTGAACGCGTAGTGCGACTCTTCATCGGCGTCGCTTTCGCCGGCTGGGCATTCATGCAGCCGCAATTGAACGGGGTAGAGTGGCTGGTAATAATGACCTCCCTCGCACTTATTCTTAACGGAATCTTCTCGCGATGCTATGTCTGGTACTTGTTCGATGTGAGCACCAATAAAAAAGCTGGTCCTAGCAGTACGTCTATCTGCTAAAGCGAAATAGTGGGGGGCTACTATTCCCTCTTCCTGCGTTGATCGCCAAACTTGGATTAAAAGAGCAATGTGTATGATGCGCGCAGCAGTGCTACTGACCGCCTTTTTCTTCACGGGAACTGCAGCAGCAGTGTGCCCTGAATACTTGGACCATGACCTCCGTAAATTACATTCACAGGAGTTGATTAACCTTTGTGAAATCAGCGCTGGCCAGCCACTTCTCATTGTTAATACGGCAAGTCACTGTGGCTACACAAAACAATTCAAAGGCTTGCAAGAATTGAATGACCAGTACCGTGAGCAAGGCCTCACGGTTGTTGGCTTTGCCAGTGATGATTTTCGTCAAGAAGCCAACAATGAGGAAGAGGCGGCGAATGTCTGCTATGTCAATTATGGTGTCACTTTTACAATGTTCGCACCGAGCCACGTGCGCGGGGACGACGCTAATCCAGTGTTCCGCGAGCTGGCTCTTCAAACCGAGGCCCCGAGTTGGAACTTCAACAAGTATGTCGTCGATTCCACGGGCAAGGTTGTTATGCATTTCGACAGCAGCACGTCGCCCGACAGTCCAGCACTGAAGAAAGCTATCGAGAGCGTTCTCTAGCGTTATGAACGCCGTTGGGTTCAAGGCATCTGTGCCAAATGTAGAGAGATGATGTGACCGCACCGATGTTTACACCGATCAAAAACCCGAATCCGCAGGGAAAAGGCGTTGTCCCAGTCCTGAGGGATTGGTCGATGATGCAGCCCACAGTGGCTGGCCCTAAAGACGCCGGAGAATTCCTTCGAGATTATGCGATTTCTTCTCTGATTCTTACCGCAAAATTCGGTTTTAAGCCGGTTGTGGGAAACACCTACTACCTCTATACCGGAGAGAAAGGGTGGACGTTGTCGCTTATATCGCCCAAGGAATGGGGTCGCAGTAGCCCCGGAGAATTTTTGGCGAGTTGTCGCTTGCGCATTGATATGACTTGGGAAATGAGTATTGACGAGCTGGCCGAAGACTCCGATGCGTTGGTAAGAGCACGAGAGTTTATACATGGCTTTGTTGACGCCCTGTCAAATCAAGACTCGATTTCTACACATCTCCCTTTCTACGAAAGTCACTTGCCGTACTATCAGCGAATGCTCGGTACTGCTCTGGCATCTTCCTTGAAAAAATCTCTGCCCGCATCTGGGGACAGCATGAAAGCGCTCATGGCGCAGCAGTCTTCGTCGCGTTATCTGCTTCCTGCCAATGCGTCGGGTGCCAGAGTTCTCCAGGGACGGCCGTCGCAAACTGTATAATTTTTACAATCGCTGCCGCAGCCGCGGCAGGGTAGGCGCGGATATAGATTGTCTGATGCTTTTTTAGACGGCTTGCCTAGCTCTCCATCGGGTTCATTGCTCATTCGTCTAGGTCCTTTATTTGCTTGTGTCTTTTGTGTCATTCCAGAGCGTGTGAGGCAAGAAGTGCCGTCGACTGTCGCAGGTGCCATATTCAGCGTTGAGACGCTCTTAGTCAGTTGAGGGTACCCAGTTGCCGTGGAAGCCAAACGGCACTCGTCTTGGCAGGTGGATAGTGGCGGTGGGGCCGGCAGCTATATCCTTCGCTTCAAGGATGACGATGTCACTGGAATCAGTCTTGGCATCATAAACGAAGGACATTAACCAGCCGTCGTCTTCGGATGTTGAGTCTTGTCTCGGAACAAAAACGGGCTCCATAAACTGTCTCGCCATTCCTTCGTTGTAGGTCTCTTTTCGACTCTGCTGCAGGTCATGTTTAATGAGTCCACCCGTGGAAAACCCCGCGCCCAGTGCAACAGTGTACCCGTAGCGGTAAGGCTTGCCGGTAAGTTGTTCCGCGATACGGGGAAACTCTTGGCTTTGGTCATCGAGCCGAGTTTCTTGCACGCGTGTTTTTAGTGGATCAATAACCCATCTCTCCAAGGTCACAGTGCCTTCATTCGGCCCTCGCATGTCTGTTGCAAACATCTTTGGATGGCGTAATACGTCCAGGACTACGCGTCCCATGGCATCCTCATGGCCATTCATTGGATGAAAGACATAGCATGGGTTGACCTCATGCCATGTGACCTCCTCTGCCCCTCCGTACCGAGGGAGCAGTCCAACCCTGGCGCCATAGTCAGCGCTCCAGCGGTAAGGCAGGCTGGCACCAGCCACTGCAGCTTCCATATTCAGTACTACTGGCAGATCCAAAAGTATGAAGTAATTTTTGGTAATCATACAGTCATGCACCATAGGCTGGCCCGGAACAGGGACATTGACCGTGCGAATGACGTCGCCCTCGGCGCTAATGACGACATGTTGTATATAATTCCACAATGGAGAATAAACAGCGGCATGCAATTCACCGGTGTCCGCATCAAGGTGGGGGTGTGCCGACAGGCCACCGGGCAGAGTTCCACCGAGATTGGTGCGCGTGACTGTTTCAAGCGATGAATTCAGCTGCACGGGGAGATTTCCACCTTCGACCAGCGCCAGTCTTTTTCCAGCATGAAATATAATGTTGGTATTGGCGACCCCGCCGCCCAGTTGTAACGCATTGTTAGGCCCTTGCACCGGCGGCCAGCCTTTGGCCGCAACAACCTCATCATCGCGCACGTAACGGCTTCGGAACCATTCGGCTTTTCCGTCGCGCAGCTGAAGACCGTGTACCATCCCGTTACCTAGGAACCAATGATGCGTGGCGGGGTCTGGATTCACTGGGTTGGGACCTATGCGCAATAGCTGACCAGCCAAGTCGGACGGTATTTGGCCGCTAACTTTGAGTGTGTCGACCGTGACCTCAGTGTCCATTGGAGCAAAGTTTTCTACCAGGTAAGGGTTCTCTGTCATGTCAACGCTCGCGTAGTTGTACTCATTACGGTGTGTAAGGTTATATAATGTACACACTACGTCCACCGGTAAAGCGCCGATCACAAAAACCTGAGAAACTTGTCCAAATCATCCGATAGGGGCGCAAGAGCGTATGACTGGTAGGATCTAATAAATTGCACTCGGAGATGCCCGATAAATGGCCAGTAGTAAGCACATTGTTACAATAACCGGCGCTACCGGTTTTGTAGGCAGACGTTTTGTTGAGCGTCTTGTCAGCGAAAAAAAGTATCGCATTAGATGTCTCGTTCGCCACACTAGTGATGTCGCCCCACTGCGGGCTTTGGACCCAGACATTAGTTTCCATTACGGCGACATTACTCGGAAATCAAGCTTATCCGCTGCCTTCGAGGGCGCGTGGGGTGTAGTAAATATAGCGGGCTATCGAGAATTTTGGAATCGCGACAAAGGTCATTTTTATGCGCTCAATGAGCGCGGTGCAGCGAACGTGTTTGAGGCCTGTCTTGAAGCCGGTGTAGAAAAAGTGGTTCAGGTGAGTACTCCGTTGGCTTTTGGCGTGCCGGATACGATACCTTTTGATGAACAGACGCTGCCCGGCCGGCATCCCAGCAATTATGCGAGAAGCAAATATCTGGGTGACCAGGCGGGATGGACAATGCACGAAAATCAGGGCTTGCCGCTCACTATTGTCTATCTGGCGGCGGTCATAGGTGCGGGGGATGACAAAGAGACCATGGAAGTGAAGAGAGCGGTTGATGGGAAGCTGCCCGCATTGATTGGCGCAGACACTACCTACACCTATGTTTATGTCAAAGACGCTGCGGATGCAATTGCGCGAGCGTTAATCAAAGAAGATTCTGTCGGGCGTAGTTATCTCATTGGGGATCAGCGCGCGACTACACGCGACTATTTTAAAATTATTGGCAGAATCGCGGATGTGCCGGTGCCAAACTGGAACATACCTGAGTCTTTTCTGTGGCCACTGGCTATGGGCATGGATATCCTGGCTCGCAAGACCGGTAAACGTCCTATGATGCCGTTAGATGTATTGAAGACAACAGCGGCGGGTTCTCTGCTGTTTGATCCATCTCGAGGGATCAATGAGTTAGGCATGTCGTATACGGCATTGGAGACCGCGCTGGCCGAGTCCGTCGCAGAGATCCGAGAAGCGGGGTGATTATTTAATCGCACCAGCGGCGCCGCTTAGCGTTGCCTCTATTCTATGAAATCAGTAATGAAACGATAAGGAAATAAAGGCATGTCATACAGGGTTGTTACTTGGGGTACCGGAAACGTGGGTAGCTATGCTGTTCGGGCAGTGCTGGGCCACCCAGAGCTAGAGTTGGTTGCACATATTGTCAGTTCGCCTGAAAAATCGGGTCGCGATGTGGGCGAGTTAATTGGTTTTGGGCAGCTGGCCGGTGTCCTGGCCACAGACAACGTCGATCAAGCCTTGGCGACCAAGCCTGACTGCGTTATCTATACCGCGCACTCAGAGACGCGCATGATGGAGGCGGCGGAGGATCAGGCACAATGCCTTCGCCAAGGTATCAATGTGGTGTCTAGCTCATTGTTCATGTTGCAGTATCCTCATAATCCAGGGATTGCATTTTTGGCAGATCCTTTAAAGGCGGCTTGCGAAGAAGGCAAGTCTACCTGCTTTAACAGTGGTATTGACCCGGGCTTCGCTAACGACACTATGCCGCTCGTTTTTACCGGCTTGTCGGAATACTGGAGCAGCATTCGCATGCGTGAAATTGTCAATTATGCGACCTATGAACAGGAGCACACGATTCGCGAGGTGATGGGTTTCGGCTACCCAATAGATCATGACTGCATGCTGTTCAGAGAGGGCATGCTGTCCTTAGGCTGGGGTGGTTCGGTTCATTCGGTGGCGGCGGGTTTAGGCATCACCTTGGATAAAGTTTACGAAGTACATGAACGGCTTCCTC
This sequence comes from uncultured Haliea sp., assembly GCA_913062625.1. Taxonomy (GTDB): domain Bacteria; phylum Pseudomonadota; class Gammaproteobacteria; order Pseudomonadales; family Halieaceae; genus Marimicrobium. The sequence continues at coordinate 17,673 of CAJXWP010000011.1, forward strand.
TAACAGAAGATATTCATAATGGTATGGGGACGTTTAAGGCCGGCACGACTGGCGCCATGCGCTTTGAGGTCAGAGGCATCATGGATGGCAGGGAAGTCGTCGTGCTGGAGCACGTGACGCGCCTCACCGACGATATTGCGCCCGATTGGCCCAAAGGTAAGGGTTATCGAGTCATTATCGAGGGTGAGCCGCGGATGGAAATATCCATGGATATGGAGGATCGTAATGGCGATCATGCTGTGGCAGGTGTTATTCAAACGGCGACCGCTATCGTAAATGCGGTGCCGGCGGTGGTCGAACACAAGCTTGGTTTGGTTGCGGCAATGGAGCTTCCCAAAATAACCGGGAAGGGACTCTACAGACCGCATGACATGGACGCGAGCTAGCGTCGTGCTACCTGCAATGCGCAGCGCATGCCTCTTTGTCTGTGTTTTCATTGTTGCCCTGTTGCCAGTGACGCAGCAGGCCTATGCACAAGAGGTGAACGTTCACGTCATTGGCGAAGCTTTTGCCTTGGACAGCGTAGAACTTTTGTATACGGAAACGCATTGTGTCAGTGACAAGGCGCTTACGCATGACGTGCTTTATAGAGACATGGAGCAAGAGTTGATCGCACATAAGGTGCTGAATTATGCATCTGGATTGGTGACGCCATCTTTTGTACAGCACAATTTTTACTCTCAAGAGGTGATAGCTGTTGAGCTGAGGCAGGATCAGCTAATCATGGCCGTGAAGACAGCGAACAACCCGGAACCGCAAGAATTTCTGTTTCCGATTTCACAAGCCAGTATGCCGATTGTGATCGATGCCGGCTTCGACAACTTTGTTACACAGAACTGGGATGCTATTGTCGGTGGTCAAAGTAAACAGTTTCAATTTCCGTTTGCCGCCAGAGAAAGCCTAGTGGATTTGCGCATCAGCGCCGCGCGGTGCAGTTATGATAACGAGACAGACCAATGTTTTATTTTAAGGCTAGACAATTGGTTGATCGGCAGGTTTGTCGCCTCTATCGAACTTGGATATGACGCGAGCTTGAGGCGTCTCACTCGGTTTCGGGGCCTCTCTAATATCGGTGATGCGAAAGGCACTGGGCAGTCGGTTGATATCCGTTATCGCTACGACAACAGCTCCACGCTCGCCTGTTCCTTGGGTGACCTTAAGTTGACGGGCAGTGCCGCAAATAACGACATTGGGATTACACACGCTGAGGAGGGTTCATCATGAAAGCAAAACCCGTAGCATGGGTTTGCACTGTGTTACTAATAATGCTTAGTGGCTGCTCAGCGGTTCCTATTGAGGACTATGCCGAAAATAGCCCCATTCTTATCGCCGAGACGTTTTTTAGTGGACAGCTGACGGCAAGTGGCATCGTTAAGGATCGCAACGGCCGGGTTATTCGCTACTTCAACGCTACCATTGATGCGAGCTGGGAGGGTGGCGTTGGGACCCTCGATGAACGGTTTGTGTTTGATGATGGCGAGCAACAGACTAGGGTATGGACCTTAAAGCGGACAGGCAATGGCGCCTATACCGCGACAGCGGGTGATGTCATCGGTGACTCCATGATGAAGGTGTCGGGCAATAGTCTGTTTATGCACTATGTTCTGCGTATTCCCTATGGTGACGGCACCATAGACGTCAATGTTGATGATCGGATGTATCAGGTCTCAGACACGGTACTGTTGAATGAGTCAGTGATGTCTAAGTGGGGCGTTAACGTTGGCCAAATTACATTGGTCATCCAGAAGAAATAACCGCCTGCTCGCAACTGATTGCCCTATGCAGCGTAGGTCTAGAAAATCCGTTATGATGTTCTCCTCGAACGCTGTTCTCCTAAGATAGCGTGATCTAACCGGTGACTTCTGGAGAAAAGAATATGACACTCGCTCTTAAAGGCCCTTGGGAGAAGGCAGAAGTAGACACTTTCTTGCAGCAAAGTACGTTTCCTTTGCGGCTCGCATGCGTCGGTGAGGACGGATTTCCCCGTGTTGTGTCTGTCTGGTATGAATTCGATGGTCAACATTTTCGGTGTGTCTCGCACCAAGCCTCTCAATTGATCAGGTTGCTTGAGCAAAGCGACCGTGTTGGCTTTGAGTTGGCGCCGAATGAGCCTCCCTATTACGGCGTCAGGGGGCAGGGCATTGCGCGGTTGAGCTCTGCCGCTGACGGCAAAGTACTTCGCGGAATGCTGCAGCGCTATCTCGGTGGTACAGATTCCAAGTTGGGTAGCTGGCTGCTGTCTCGCGTCGAAGACGAAATTTTGATCACCATCGAGCCTGTGCGTTTATTTACCTGGGACTATCGAGAGCGGATGGGCTAATGCGCTAATCCTGATCAAGATGCTCGAGGGTTTGTGTGAGAAGTGGGCCGGCCGGTGACTGCAGTTTTATCCGAGCGAGGTCGTCGGCACGCGTGACACCAGGATTGATGATCACAACGGGCTTACCGAGTTGGCTGGCCCTGCGGCAGAAACGATAGCCGGAAAAAACCATCAATGAACTTCCTATCGCGATAAGGGCGTCCGCCTTCTCCAGCGCATCAAGGCACGTGCCCACTCGTGGTGACGGGACGCTTCCACCAAAAAAAACTACATCCGGCATTAGATCGCCGCTGCAGTCATGACACTTGGGCAGCACCAATGCATGAAACATATCATCAGGCACCTCCATGTCACCGTCTGGTCTTGAAAAATGGCTGGGTTGAACGTCGCTTAGCCACGGGTTTTGCTCTCTCAGCAAACGCTGGATGCTGTCTCTGCTGTGAAGGGCAGCGCAATTGAGGCAGCGAACCTGATCGATCCGACCATGCAGGTCAACGACACTGCGGCTTCCTGCGCACTGATGGAGTCTGTCCACATTTTGAGTGATAACCAGCTCGATAGCACCGCGTTGCTCCAACTGTGCAAGGGCAACATGCGCAGGATTGGGACGCGCGTCCCGCATGACTGGCCAGCCGAACCATGAGCGCGACCAGTAGCGCCGTCGCGTACTTTCTTCACTCACAAAGGCTTGTTCTTGTATGGGCTTCGGGTGCAACCACGTGCCCCGCTGGTCGCGGTAGGTGGGTATCCCCGAGTCATGGCTGATGCCTGCCCCGGTCAATACCAACAGTCTCGGATGCTCGGCCAGAATACTGGCTAGGGTAAGTGCGTCCTGTTGCAGTCTTTTCATAACCGAAGTATACGATGAGGGGTGGGGATTGGATTAAGCATCGTATTGACCGGAGGCTAGACAAGATACTGATAATCCAGCCTCAAGTCGGGATAGTATTATGTGCGTCCTCGCTGTCCCAAGCTTACGCTTTACGGGCGTTGCCTTGACTGAGATTGCGTTATTGATGCTGGCCGGCCGGCCATTATGGTGATGTATAGCCTGTGTCTCACATATCGGTCATTCCGTTTTTTTGGCTTGTGTTTAGGGGAAATTAGCCGTTCAATAACGCCATGAACAAAATTCTGCTTCGCAGCTCGACCGTGTTGAGGGTCTTTTTGATGGTGTTCGCCGTGAACGCATCCTCATCTTATGGCAGTTGTTTTTGGGGTGGAGACACGTCTCAACCCCAGCCCGATATGCCATGTCACCAGACGGAAAACACCAGTGAGGCATTGGATGAAACCTGTTGCGCTGCCTGTGTTGGCTTGCAAGGGCCATCGGAATATACGATTCTCCCTCTGGATGCTGTCATTATAGTGATATCGTCTAGACTCTCCGCACGCTCAATCAATACGCCAGAACCGCGTTATAGGCCACCCATAGCTGATTTTTCTTAGATTGGTGCGCCCGCGCGGCGCGTTCATATTCAATTTTAAGAGGTGACTCTGTGATGAAAAATCTAACAGTATCAGTGTGTCTATTCATGCTGTTTGCAACACCGGCTATTGCCCAAAACTATATCGTCAACGTGCATGGAATGGTCTGCGAGCTTTGCTCTCTTGGCGTTGCCAAGAACATTCGCAAATTGTCTTTTGTGGACGCCGCAAAATATGATGACGGCGTGCAAGTGGATGTTGAAAACCAGACGGTCTTCGTTGCTGTAAGCGATGATGCGTCGCTCGATAAGCAAGCGCTGTTTGCCGCTATTGAAGAGGGTGGTTATAGCCCCGTCGGTATTTGGCGGCTAACCGATTCGGGAGAACGGCTGGAGCTGCAATAATGAACGGGCTGCTCATTGCATTGCTTTTGGGGATAACTTCGACAGCAGCTTTAGCGCATCAGCCCGTCGTTGATATGGCCCCTAGGTGGAATGGCGGCTATGGGTTCCAAACGCGTGTTGAACATGCCAATTCCGATACCATTACGTGGCTAGAAGGTGTCTATACATTTAAGCCTGCAGTGCGAATGACGCTGAAGATACCTTACGGCCGCGACGGACTCGGCAACTCGATTTTCGCCGTACCGTTAAAGCAGTATAAAAATGCCGCGCAGTCCACCTCGAACTGGGGATTGACGCCGTCGGTGCGCGTGCCCACCGGTGGTGGGAATGATTGGGACGGAGGCTTAAGCCTCAGTTATAGCTCCGAATCTGTCGGCATCTATCAGCTCTATGATGTGCACTTCCTGGGCGATCGTCGCGGGCTCGATATTAATGTAGGGACGGTGTATCCCGATGGGCGGGGTTCTGCGTGGTTCACGCTTTGGGATGTCACTGCTGTTGATTCTGACTCTGGGCAGCGCATTCTGACGGGCCCAGTGCTGGTCTATTTTAGGCGCAATATCGCAGCTCGGCTGGAATACAAGTTGGCGGCTTATGACCACGACGACGAGTGGAGTGGTAATTATCTGAGTTTTACCCTTGGAATCGTGTATTAGGAGAACGTTATGCGAAAATCTCGTCCCTGGAGCTGGGTTCTGTTGTTTACCACCTCAGGCACGCTGCTGTGCTGCGCCATTCCTATCACGCTGGTGTCACTGGGGCTGGGAGCAACTGTCGCGACTATGGTTAGCACTGCGCCGTGGATTGTTACCATGAGCCAGTATAAAGGCTGGATGTTCCTCTTGTCTGGCGTGTTGGTCGGGCTGTCGGCCTGGGTTGTTTATCGATCGGAGCGAAGTTGCCCACTGGACCCGGAATTGGCCGCAGCCTGCCAGCGTGCCGATGTGTGGAACCGAAGGTTTATTTGGGTGGCGGGCGGCATGTGGGCAGTGGGCTTTCTGGCAGCTTATGGATCACCCTTGTTACTGTGATTAGTCGTTGCTAAGTCTCGGTCTATTGTTCGGCTATGAACGACAGGTGTTGCAGTTGGGCGAGGAACTTTGTGCTGATGTCAGCATCTTCCCCAGTGCCGCCTGCAATGCCGTTGGCGCCCAATGTGGTAACGGTGATATTGCCTTTACTTCCTCCCCACCGCGGTTCCTCATAAAGGTAGGGGCGGCCCCAGGGGTCGAGAGGGATCGGTTTAAGATAGCCTTGAGTAGGATATTTCTGCGGATAAAGGATGTTATCTGGCGGCGCTGCCAGAGCCTGTAGTCCCTGCTCCGCTGTGGGGTAAAAAAACTGATCGTGATAATAAGATTCCAGTGCAGCTGTTAGCCTAGTCAAGTCTATGGTGACCTCTGTTAGATCTGTATTGCTGGTGCTATACGGACCAATTCCCGCGCGCTCCAACAAAACGTTGCCAGGTGTCTCACTGCAGAAGAACGCTAAGTAAAGTTCGCTAGGCCGCGCGTAGGAGACGCTTCTTGCGTAGATAAAAGTTTTTGTCGGTCCCGACTCATTGACGAGGTACTCGAGGCACACAACGTCGCCGGGGAAAGTCTGGATATTTTTGATCTCAAGCGTATCGTTCAGCCCTATGCTTTTTTTGACCATTTGCTTGGCTTCTTTAACGCCATCGCTGCAAGCGATTAGCGTGAGGGTGAGGGTGATGATAATGATGGTAAGTGACTGTAGCAATGGAAGCCCCTGAGTACATGTTAGCGCTAACATATTATGCCGACGAAGCAGAGTCGTGGCAATCCAATAAGGCTCGAGGTGTTTTCTAACAAGATCGGATAACACCGTGCCCGACTAAAACGCGGTCTAAACCGACGCTTAAAGCGGGCTTTTTTGCTAAAGAAATGTCGCAGGGGTCCTGCGATAACCAGCCTAGATTTCGACTCAAAAGTGAATGTTAACGGAAAGTAAAATTTCTCGCTGCTGATGACGTCCAAACTATTTAGATACGGATTACGTTGGCAGCAACGCTACGGGTTGATATAGATCAGTTCCGACACTCCATTGAAATTGCCGTCTGCCCCATCGTGTGCAGAATGGGTGAGCCTATACTCGCCAGCGGGGCTGTCGGCCGGTATGTCCCAGCTGATTTGGGCAATATAAGCCCCATCTTCTATTCGCCAGCGTATTCGTGTACTCCAGTCGGCATCATCGGCAATCGCCAGCCATCCCTGTGGCATCTTTCTCTCTATTGACAAGAAATTATTGCCGGTGGTGTAGTGGGCCGTAGGGTTGGTGGACCAGAATTCAGCGACGACTGTGTCGCCGCCCTTATAATGTGTTTTCGTTAGCGCCAAGGTATCACCGTAGCGCGCATCCTCGGGAGGTGGAGTAGCTGAACCTGTTGGTAATGGCTGCCCCACTGATTTTGTCCGCCAGTCATCGTAAAGGATGTTCGAAGTGACGGCAGTACCCGACTGCAGGGCGCTCGCCAGTTGGCTAGCAACTTGCTGATAGGCGGCTAGCGACCAGCGGCCGTGCAGCGTATGCGCGGCTTCATACTGCTGCAGCATATATTCCTGTGACGTGGTGACATAACCCGCATAGCCATTAGCGTAGCCTGCTAATACGATATATTGGGCCCATTCCCCCAATTCCTGCATAACAGTGTCGCGCAAACGCCGGCCGGCCATTGTGGTCACTTCGGCGGGCAGCGCCAGTATCACCAGTTGACCGATTCGTGCAAGCGTAACTGAGTGTATCTGTGATTGCAGTGACGGATCGCCAGTACCGGTTTCAAATAAAATGGGCTTCGGTATCTGACAGGCTTTCACCGCTTCAGTCCATTTTGGTGCACCAGTGACCAGCCGGATTAGTCCATCTCGCCACAAGCTCTGATCGGTCATACCTTCCTTGAAGAGGAAGTGCCCGCCACCATCTTCCGTTGAGCCTCCGGCGAAGGAGTAACCATAGGCAGAAGGGCATGTGTGTTGGAGACCCATTCCTGTGAAATCATTTTGTACCGGGTAGTTGCTGAGGTCGACGTAGATGCGCCGCGAATCGATAGGACCCTCAAGTGCTTCCGTCGCCTGCGCAAACAGCTGTTGCGCTACCTGCAACTGACGATCCCCCATAATGCGGGTGGTCTCCACATCAGTGGCCCCCGGGCCAGTATTGTCTAGGTTTGTATTGGGCGAGACATCACCGGGATCGGAATTTGCGAAGGCGGCCACGAAATCGTCGGCAGAGTCATAGGTCGTACCGTGGTTGCGTTCCATTTGCAGTGAGGCATAGCCCTTGTGATCTCCGGAAATAAGGTGGTTGTAGAAGTTCATAGCGGTAGGGTGCAGCGCGTACCAGTTGAGCACCCCAATGTCGCCAGAATCGTCAACAAACTTGAGAAGGATCATTTCGGTGTTTGTGTCTTTGGCGTAGCGCGCGCGTTCTTGCGGCGGGTTTTGCAGATACGCGATTGCTGACCGATTGGCACCGGCGTTCATTACGGCTCCACTGTTAATGAAAACAGTGCCCAGCTGAAGGTCCTTGTCGGCCTTTACAATAGAGGCAGTGATGCCCGCCGCAATGGCTTCAAAATGTTCTGGGTAAAGACCCCCATCAAGTCCGCTTGCGCTGCGCGATTGCCAGTAGCCACCGGGTCCTGAATGAGTGTGAGTCGCAGTGATAATAATATTGTCCAGATTGTAGCGAGCACCAAAGCGCGCCTGCAGGCGGTCAACGACCGTCAGGAGCATGTGATGATCAATACTGCCCAGGTCTGCGCTGACCAGCACTAATCGCTTGTTGGTGTCATCAGCCTGCACAATGATAAACGCGCGAGAACGCTGACGGATATGAATGCCTTCGCCTATCTGGTCAGGGTGTCCAAAGCCCCACAGCATTACCCCCACAGCTGGACCTGTGACATCAGCAATACCGCGCCCGATAAGATAGGACTGCGCATTCTGTGCATGGACAGAAGCGGTGCACAGCAGCAGGCTGCAAAACAGTAGTAACACTTGTGTGGTCGCACGGCGATAGAATGTTGTTGCCGTCACGCGGGCTCTCCCGATTATTGAATGTGTGCCATTAATAGCAAGGGCAGTGGCTTAACACAACCACTCCACTGAGCGGACAGTGATTCCTTCGCCGCAACGGTCCCAAGACGCTGAATCTTTTGCAGGAATGCGAGGAGTGCCGATGATTTCATGGCATGTGAGTTTGTCTTTGAATGACCGCGCTACAGAAGCCGATAGTCTGGCTGTCTAGATCTGAGGGTATAGACCTCGACGGGCGGGTGCCAATGTCATCCGTCAGTATAGCTTGGCCCGGCTTTTGGGGGCTACGCATTAGCACTGGGCATGGTATATTTGCGCCTGTTTAATCTACATTAACTTAAACTACACTGTGCAGCGGCGTATACGCCGTCTAGGCCTCTGAATTATGAATAACATCAGCCCAAACAGCAGTTATACCCTCGTTGTATCCTGTCCGGACGCGGTCGGCATTGTGGCCGCGGTTTCTAGCTTCGTTGCGGAGCGTGAGGGCTCTCTGTTGGAGTCAAACCATCACACGGATGTTGAGCAGGGGTGGTTCTATATGCGCAATGTCATTGGTGCCGCATCGCTGGCGGTAAGTCTTGAGGCGTTTCGGGATGAGTTTGCGCATCTCGCAAAGACGTTTGGGATGAAGTGGCACGTCAGTGATAATGATGAGCTGCAGCGCGTGGTGATCCTCGTGAGCCAAGCTTCCCACTGCCTCGCCGATATTCTCCATCGCTGGGAGAGTGGCGAACTGCCCTGCCAGATTCCCTGTGTTATTTCCAACCATGAGAATTTGCGCAGTATGGTGGAGTGGTACGGCATCCCGTTTCACTATGTCCCTGTGCCGCAGGTAGACAAGGCTTCCGCTTTTGCTGCCGTGACGGAAATTATTACCCAATACCAAGCTGATACGGTGGTTCTGGCTCGCTATATGCAGATCGTCCCGTCCACGTTATGCGAGCAGTTTGCGGGCCGACTGATTAACATTCACCATAGCTTTTTGCCTTCCTTTATTGGTGCAAATCCCTACCAGAAAGCCTACGAACGTGGCGTTAAATTGATTGGAGCTACCTGTCACTATGTGACCGAAGATCTTGATGAGGGGCCGATTATTGAGCAGGATGTGATCAGAGTGAATCACAGCTGTGACAAGGATGACATGGTAAGGCTGGGTCGCGACGCAGAGCAGTCCGTTCTGTCCCGGGGGTTGCGTTACCACCTAGAAGACAGAGTGATTGTGCGAGGGAATAAGACAATCGTATTCTCTTCCTAACGCTCGATAATGGCCCTAACTCACTGCGCTAGCAAGCCTTCGCGCAGAGCGCGAGCCTGCCGTTTAATACGGCTGACATTATCGGGCCCCATGCGCAGCAGCTGCTTTTGCACGGCGGGTAAGTTTTCTAACGTGGGATCGGCAAATAGATACACAACGGACTTTGGTTGCAGCGCAATCGGTTCTCTTATTTCCGGCGTTGCCAACACCTGATCCAGCGCACGAATGATGGTATTGTCGAAGTCTTGCGGGTCGAGCCCGAGATACTGAAAGGCTTGTTCGTACATCGGACGCAAGGCGTAAAACGCGTTTACCAGCTGTGTGCTGTCAATGGCTGTCAGGGTGTCCGTATAGCTGTCATAGCGCTGATAGCTGGAATCGCTTATATAGATTACCTCGCCCTCCTTCACTACGCTAAAGGCCTGCTTGGGCGGGTCACCTGGCAATAATTTGCGCAGCATAACCCCTCGTCCCATTCCGTCGATGAAGGCTGCGCTTACGTTTATTGGGTGCTCGTTGTTCATGAGCTTGCTCATGATCGCATCGGTCCCGGTGGCGGCTAATTCTTGGCGTAGCATGCTATCACCGTCCATGGGGTTAACGAGTGAAACCTCCGTCAGTTCGATCTGATTGCGACCAGTCTGGGCTGGTGGGGCGGTGCTGTCTGCGTCTGCTAATAAAGTCACAAGGCCAGGCTGCCTAGGGATGTCTGGAGTCACGGGCAGGTCGGGCTCGATTATCGCGGTTGCAATGGGCGGCACCGAGGCAACACTCGGTCTCGATTTTTTCTCCTCTGATTGGAACCAGTAAAATATTAGCCCTGCGATGACGGCCAGTGCAAAAAACAACGTGAGGAAGGGAAATCTATTCGGTTTCGACGCCAGTCTCAAATGCTCGTCAGGATCTGCTTTCATAGGTTGTACTCCTCTAATATTCCTTAACACTAAGCAGTAGCGCGCAAGAGTAGGCTGTCGAACACAGGATACGCTAAGTAAAGTTCGCGAGCTAGCCATTGGCTCGCCAAGAGGTGGCGAGCCAATGCCAGGCTTGCGTTTCACCGTGAACGCAGGAAAAAAGAAACGCTATCGATAATGTCGCAGCCCCGGTGCTCTGCGCCTAGCCTAGAGTCGCATTTGGGAATATTTGACTCTATGATAGGGCCGGCAAACACTGTGTGGGAGAAATTATGCAGCAACAGCTTCAAATCCAATCGCTACACGTTGATATTGTTTCAGACGTGGTCTGTCCCTGGTGCATCATCGGTTATAAGCAGTTGATGTTGGCGCTGTCATCAATGCCTGGACAGTTTGACGTGGTCATTCACTGGCACCCGTTCGAGCTTAATCCACAGCTGCCGGAGGAAGGACAGAACCTGCGCGAGCACTTGGCGCAGAAATATAATCGCTCTCCCGAACAAAGCCAGAAAGCGCGAACACGACTTTCAGTGCTGGGTGATTCTCTTGGTTTTACCTTTGATTACTTCGAGGGCATGCGCATGGTCAATACTTTTCGCGCGCACCAATTGTTGCACTGGGCCGGTGAGCAGGGCCGTCAGACAGAATTGAAGTTGGCCCTGTTTGAAGCTTTTTTTACCCGCAGGGAAGATGTCAATGCTCCCGGTGTGCTGGCCGCAGTGGCCGCTAGGGTAGGTTTAGATTGTGCAGAGGCAAGCCTGCTCTTGTCTGACCAGCGCTATGCGGGTGAGGTTCGCGCTCAGCAGCGGCATTGGTTGGAGCAGGATGTGCATGCTGTGCCAACATTTGTCTTCCAGGGTCAGTATATTGTCCCGGGAGCACAAGAGGCAGAGTCCTTTGTTCGGTTGCTGAAGAAGATTCACGCGAGGGCCGCCTAAGGCGTTTACCCTCGAAGGCCTGACTAAGATCTATCGATTGCGAACATCGACATGAGAATTATTTACCGCCATCAGTTGCTACCCATGTCGCGCGGTTGGGGTATTGAGCACAGTGCGCTCAATCTACTGTAGTCTCGGACCGCTGCAGTTGCCGGGCGTTAGACGCGGGGCCGCACTGTGATAACGTTCGAATGGTATTATTCTCCTTTAGAGTGCTTGGATAGTCCTATGCGGTAATTTACATTCTCGGCCGCGCTAGTTAGAGTTGCACCCGTTTACGCGAGCAGCAATGCTATACTTGGATGCATATGACCAATTGCAATATCCCCCTCTTCATTGCGTCTATCGCGCTTCTTCTTTTAATAGGGGGTTGCGAGGCCATTCCGGTGACCGCGAAGGTTGAGGATTCCCGCCTCGACCAGCTCGTCTCCAGCATGGATCAAACCTTGGCAAATCAGGCGACGGTCAGTACACAGTTGCAGGAGCAGCGCCGACAGCTGGAGCTCCAGCAAGAACATTTGGCGGTAATGAGCCAAGATATTGACGAGGCGTTTAGGGGGTTTGTCGAAGATAATTGCCCTAGGGCTGAGGCCTGTCCTACGCCACTCAATGTATCCGGCAAGATGCGAGTGGGCGCGCTGGAGACGATCTGGCTGCCTGATCTCGATTTGGCTCTCATAGCGCGAATTGATACGGGCGCTAAAACTTCTTCTATCGACGCCAGCGATATTCAACTATTTGAACGCGATGGTAAGCGATGGGTGCGCTTTCAGATTTTTGATCCTATATCAGACGAATGGGTGTCCTTGGAGCGCAGGCTCAAACGCACAGTGGGTATTGTTCAGTCGGGTACACAGAAGTCGAAAAGTCGTCCGGTGATAAAAATGAGCGTTTTAATTGGAGGCCATGAACAGATTGCGGAGTTTAGTCTGAGCGGTCGTAGCCATAGGGATTATCAAGCGGTAATAGGCCGCAGTATTCTCAAAGACGTAATGATAGTGGATGTGAGCAGGAAAAATATTGCGCCCTACATTCGTTCTGAGAACTCATCTGCTAGCAAAGATAAAGAACAGTGAATCAGAAGTGGACGTTCCACCTGATACTTATCCTGATGGCGATGATTGGGATAGGAACCGCAGTGATGCGTCACCTGTCAGCTGGAACGCCGTTTTTGCCAGGCCAGGAGAAGTCCGTTTGGCTGGTTGAAGCGCGTGTCGACTTTGATGTTACAGAAGGCCCCGTTAGTGCCAGTCTCGGTTTGCCTGACGCTCATCCGCCTGGTTTTGAACTCTTCGAAGAGCAGGCCGCCTCACCCGGATATGGTTTTACCGTTTTAGGGAAAGGTGATAATCGGCGTGCGGAGTGGACCAAGCGCGAGGCAGAGGGGCAGCAGTCACTGTATTACAGTGCCCAGTTGGTTGAATCAGATAGCGATGGCGCCAGCGCATCTATCGTTGTATTCCCACCAAAGGAGTACAACAATTATTGGGAGGATGCGCAGGAGCTAGCGGCCCAAGAAGTGCTTGGTCTTGCGCGGGAAAAGTCCAGTTCTCCTTTGAGTCTAACGCGTGAGCTGATTAAGTTGCTCAATAGCCCCTCGTCCCAAAATGCGGGCCTGTTGCGGTCAGACACTTTGGGCCAGGCGGAGCTGTTGATACACTTTCTCCATCGTGCCGACATTCCTGCTCGGTATGTGATGGGACTTTATTTGGAGGACGCCCGACGTCGACAGCTATTGACGCCGATGGTTGAGATTTACACCAAGCAAGAGTGGCTGCTGGTCAATCCTAAAACGGGCGATGTCGGCGTGCCACCAAACTTGCTGCTTTGGCACCGTGGCGGTGTTTCCGTGCTGGATGTGTCTGGTGGCAAGAACTCACGCGTTCATTTTTCAATGATTCGACAAACTGTGCCTGCTGCACAATTGGCCCAAGTCACTAAGAGCGATAGTGTTTTTTCACGACTCGGCGTGCAGCGTTTACCGATCGAAGAACAGAGCATGTTTAAGTTGTTGCTGTTGCTGCCGCTGGGTGCAGCGGTAGTGGTGTTTATGCGGGTGATTATTGGTTTGAAAACATCCGGTACTTTTATGCCGGTACTGATCGCGCTGGCTTTTTTGCAAACGTCTTTAGTCGAGGGCCTAATCAGCTTTGTGCTGGTCGTTGCCGCTGGTTTAGCGTTACGCGGCTATCTCAGCCGGCTAAATCTTCTATTAGTGTCTCGTATTGCCGCACTGATTGTATTGGTGATATTCATGATTTCGGCTTTCAGTATCATCGGTTATCAGCTTGGCTATAGTGCTGGTATGACGATTACTTTCTTCCCCATGATCATCATTGCTTGGACGATCGAACGGATGTCTATTCTGTGGGAAGAAGATGGCCCAAGCGAGGTCATGAGCCAGGGTGGAGGTAGTTTGTTGGTGGCGGTGATCGCTTATCTTTTGATGCAGATGCCACTCTTTGTCCACCTCACGTTTAATTTTCCAGAGCTCAACCTAGTGTTGTTGGCGTCTATTTTGGCAATGGGCCAATACACCGGCTACAAACTGTCCGAGCTGTGGCGCTTTAGAGCGATGGATGATTTCTGATGAGTAAACCATGGGTCTCGATCAGACGTTTGAGAGAGTTTGGTATGTTGGGGATGAATTGCCGCAACGTCGACTTCATTAACCGCTATAACCAACGCAAATACTTTCCTCTGGTCGACAATAAACTCAAAACTAAACTGTTAGCGCAGGAGCATGCCGTACCCACGCCGGGGCTGAAGTTTGTGGTCCGTGAGCAGCATGAGATCCGCAAGATTGAGCGACAGCTTGCGGACCTTGACAGCTTTGCGCTCAAGCCGGCAAAAGGTTCGGGAGGGAAAGGGATCTTGGTCGTGACCGGCCGTCAGGGAGATCATTTTGTGCGAAGCTCAGGCGCGTTGATTGAGATTACGGATATTCGGCGTCACATGAGCAACATTCTCGCGGGCCTGTACTCTCTGGCAGGCTCGGCCGATGTGGCGATCGTTGAGGACCTTATTGCCTTTGACGACTGTTTTACGGGGTATTCCTACGAGGGTGTGCCAGATATTCGGATCATTGTTTTTCGCGGTTATCCGGTGATGGCTATGCTGCGCCTCGCCACTGCCGCCTCCGACGGTAAAGCCAATCTGCATCAGGGCGCCGTGGGTGTCGGGCTGGCACTCGATTCAGGCCGCTGCCTAAAGGCCGTGCAGTTCGGTAGGCCGATCAAGTTGCACCCCGATACAGGGCGCCCACTAAGTGATATCCGGATATCCGGATGGCGTGAGATTCTGCTATTGGCATCACAGTGCTATGACATGACGAGCTTGGGCTATATCGGCACTGATATTGTGTTGGATAAGTTTGCAGGGCCGCAGTTGCTGGAGCTGAACGCCCGGCCGGGCTTGGCTATCCAGATCACGAATGGTCGCGGTCTATTACCTCGTCTGCGTCATATTGAGCATATGGCCGTGAATCGGCGCTTTCGCGCCGAACAGCGTGTGGAGTATTCTATGCGTCAGTTTGCTCAGGACCAGTCTCCGGCACAGAACGTCGATGCGCGATAGGTAATGCAATCCCCCGTTGAGCCAGTATTGACCTCGCGAAAAGACATGGCCCGTCTGATGCGTTTGGCGACCTACGCCTCTATAGCCGTTGCCATCATTCTGATTTTTGGCAAAACGATGGCTTGGGCGCTCACCGATTCGGTGAGCCTGCTGGCTACCCTCATTGATTCTGTTCTGGATGGACTGGCCTCGCTGATTAACCTATTTGCTGTGCGACACGCGATCACTCCGGCTGATAAAGAACACCGGTTTGGTCATGGCAAGGCAGAGGCGCTAGCGGGGCTGGCGCAGGCCGCATTTATTGCTGGATCCGCAGGCTTTTTGTTGCTGGAATCGAGCCGGCGCCTAATTGATCCTGTGCCATTGGAATCTTATGGTCTGGGTTTAGTAGTAATGATTATTTCTATCATCCTTACGTTGACGCTTATGGCCTTTCAGCGGCACGTGATTCGTAAGACGGGTTCCACCGCGATCAAGGCAGATGCGCTCCATTACCGTACGGATTTTCTAGTGAACGTCTCTGTTATTATCGCACTCGTACTTGCCGTTGAGGGCTGGGGGGGATTTGACGCTTTGTTTGCCATAGGTATTGCATTTTATATCCTCTATAGCTCCTGGGGGATTGTGCGCCAGTCCCTTGATGACCTCATGGATAGGGAGCTCTCTGTTGCAGAACGCGACGCCATCATTAGTATTGCAATCGCGCATTCAAAAGTGCAGGGATTACATGACTTGAGGACTCGGCGATCGGGCATAGCCACCTTTGTTCAGTTGCATCTCGAAGTGGACGACGAGCTGACGTTATTGGAAGCTCATAAAATCTCTGACGAGGTTGAGTTGAGTCTGCAGAAGGCTTACCCCGCCGCTGAAATCATTATTCACCTTGACCCGATCTCTGTGGTGCCCTTTGAGCCGGTGCCTGAATTTCTTAAGACATAGGCTCTAACGCAGCCGATACGCTTTAAAACGTGTAAATCACACGTGCAAAAAGGTTAGTGCCGTAACTCGGCAGGGGCGCGCCGAGCGCAATGTCGGAATTGATCGCTTGATTATAACCACCCAGATGATCTTCGTAGTGCTCGTCGAGTACATTGTCGACACCTGCGGCCAGTTGGAGGTTGCTAGTGGCATACCAGGTGGCATTGAGGTTGATCAGCCCATAGCTGGATGATTCTCGCTCATCATTGACCGCGCTGACATCGTCCTGCTTCGCGTAACCTACCGTCTCAAAGGTCGCAGTCCATGCTGGGGCAGTGTAGGTGAGTCGGACGGTGGCGTTGGGTGCGGCTATTCGATACAAGTTGTCGTCACTGGAGTCATCGCGCTTGCCCCGCACATAGTTTACTAGTCCCGACAGAGACCAGCGCGGGTTTAGTTGCCAGGCCCAGTCCATATCAAAGCCGTATAGCTGAGCGTCTACATTAGAAAATTGCAGTGGATCTGGGTTGTTGGTGCCGTTCTGTCTGTTCATCATTCGAACAAAGGCGATGGCTGCGGTATCCTCGCTAGTCGTTCCTTGAATATAATCTTTGACCTTGCTATAAAAAATGCGCGGCGCAAGGGTTAGGGTGCTGTTGCTGTAGTTGAGCCCTGACTCAATCTGTCGGGATACTTCGGGGTTCAGAGCAATGGTTCCAGTATAGGTATAGCCGTCTGCCAGTCCCGCCGTCGCTTGCAGCGGCAGCCACAAGTAGCGTTCCTGATAACTCGGAGAGCGGTTCTTTTGCGCCACTCCAAGGTACCAATTGATATTGTCAGTGGTCCTGAACCAGGCTTTTGCTGCGAGATCTAGGTTGTTGTCGACTTGTCTGCGTTTAGAGTTATTGAAGCTATCACGCAGGGACGCTGCGGCGGGCATCATTATTGCAGGTGTGGCATTGACTTTATCCGCATCCATCTCTACGCGATTGAAGCGTATGCCTAGCTCTCCGCTCCAATGGGCGTTGAAATCCTCCTTGCGTTCTAGGAACACGCCGAGGATCTCCCGCCTGGCATGGTTAAAGTTTTCGACAAAGAACATTGGGTTGTTCGGGTTATCAATGTCTGAATTGTGTTTTGCGCTAAAACCGTCGAATCCAAACGTTGATGAGCCCGTATTATCGAATACGGTCGTGATGAATTTAAACCCCATATTGTCACTGGAAGCGCTGTTGCGTCTCCACTGGCTGGCCTTGGGTGCCTCGCGGAGTAAATAGTTTGTCATGGTGTGGTCGAGGTCGCTGCCGAACAGCGAAACCGTTACGTTCAGCACTTCACTTCGATCAAAGTTGTAGCGCAAGCTGTATAAATCGCCTTTTATTGTTTCTATATCCATTGGCAGTGCTGGAGTGCCGCTATCGCCGGTGTCGTTATAGCCATAGTCCAGCTGTACGGTGTGATTGCCGGTGCGAAAGCCGTAGCCTAAGTCGTAACGTTGGCGCTCGTATTCGGTGGGTCTAATTTTGCCATCCGGAAATTCGGCATCGTCACCATTTTCTGTCATGGCGGCGACTCTCACTCTATTGCGGTTGTTGCTGGCATAGACCGCTGACTCAACGTGATAGGAATCGTTCACAGATTGGGCATTACCGATCAGTCTGCCCCCCAGCTCGAAGTTTTCTCCGGCGCCAAATTCACCCTGTGTCGATTTGACGTCGATGGCCCCGCCGATAGACTCCGCGGCAACACTAACGGGGACGATACCACGGTAGATTTTAAGCGACTCCAATTGGCCACCTACCGCATAAGACAGTGGCGGATCCATCCAATTGGGACCTGAAGGGGCAAGTTGAGTCCCATCCATGGACATGGCTATCCGTGAGCCATACATACCACGGTACTGGGGAATTCCTGTGAGCGGCCCATTGCTGTTGACGTTGGCGCCCGGCGCCCTCTTCAACAACTGTGCCAAATCTGAGGAAATCAGCAGTTCATCGGCGACATCGATGGTGCGCGTATCCTGGCTGGCTGTGACCACTAACTCTTCTAGATGGTCGGCTTGCACTGGCAATGTGCATACCAGCATGACCATGATCACAGGATAGGGCTTTATTCGCATAGGTGCTCCATTGTTTAAAATGCACAGGGCTGTGTGTCCATTCCACAGCGGTACCGGTTTACACCGTTAGGTGGTTCACGCAATCAAATTTTCGTCGCGACAGTGTGCGCTATTAGACCACAAGGCTATTGTAGACTCATTGAAAAAATACCGATTAGGTTACAATGCGCGCGGATTCAATGGTAAGAGTCCTAGGGTAACGCCTGCCAAATGATGGAAGCAGTTGCATCAATTGGACATCACGGAGTTGCTCTGAACAGCGTCCTATCGCTGATGATAATCGACAGTAAATGGAGAGAAGTAATGCCACAAAAATTTATCCGAAAGAATCTATCGGTAGCCGTATTGGTTGCATCAGGCCTAGTGTCCAGTAATGCACTCGCGCAGCTAGAAGAGGTCATTGTGACCGCACAAAAGCGCGTTGAATCGTTGCAGGATGTGCCGATTGCCATCAGCGCTTACGATGCTGAGCAGATCCAGGCGATGGGACTTATCGATGCGAAGGACATCGGTCTGGCTTCGCCCTACCTGCAGATGCCCGCCTATCCACTATCCAGTAACAACTTGGCGCTATTTATTCGCGGTCTTGGTAATGCGGATTCGATCGTTATCACCAAAGACCCTACGGTGGGCTTATATTACGACGGCGTTTACGCAGCGCGTTCCACCGGGATGTTGTCTGACCTGTCCGAACTGGAGCGGGTAGAAATATTGCGCGGTCCACAGGGCACCTTGTACGGTCGCAACACAACGGCAGGGGCCGTTAACTTTATCAGCGCCAAGCCGACCGGAGAATTTGGTTTTAAGCAGAGCTTGAGTGCAGGTAATTACGATAGCTGGCGCTCAGTCACCCACCTCAACCTGCCTGATGCCTCTGGTTTCAAGGTCAAACTCACGGCCGCATTTTCCGACCGTGATGGCTGGGTAGAAAATGCCGGTGCCAATGAAGTTTCGGGCTACGATTACAACGATTATTATAAAAAGGAAAACCAAGGGTACCGTGCTGCCGTGCGCTTTGATGGTGTCGAGAAGCTATTGGTGGACTACAGCTATGATTATTCGGACGTCACCTCCACGCCGGGCTATTTTCAATACGGTGGGCCGGTCGGCGGCGCCACCACTCTCGGCGCGCCTATTACTAATAGTTTTGGTGACCGTTTGGAAAAGACCTACACCCCTACGGGCGGTGAACAGTTCGCTTATTATCTGCCGGAATCCACCACGGAGGTTCAGGGTCATAATCTCACCGCGAGCTATGAGCTTAATGACGAGTTAACGCTCAAGTCGATTACCGGCTATCGAGAGTTTGACGATAAGGTCTCACAGAACTTCGCCCAATCCTTCGGTGATGCCGGACCCTTTGAAACGTATACTAAAACCGACCACGACCAGTTTTCACAGGAACTACAGCTGCTCGGTAGCTCCGGTCGACTCGAATACGTTGGTGGACTGTACTATTTCAATGAAAATGGCAATCAGGCCGAAAGTCAGTATTTGGATCGAGCCAAGGTCGACGAACTGGGGATTTATGCCCTCGACTTCATTACGATGCTGCCCTGTAACGATGGCAGTCGAGGGGTGGGTCCAATCTGCACAGACTTTAATGCTGCTTACCCTTATTATCTCGGTGAATTTACCGTGAAGACTGATGTGGAATCTTGGGCCGCCTACGGTGAGACGACTTGGACGCCCGATATACTGGATGACAATCTAGATCTTACCCTGGGACTGCGCTACACCGATGACGAACGCAATGCCACCCGCACAAATGACGGCTGGTACGCTAGCTCCTTTGGCGCGGGGAAGACCGATGGTCAGAAGGACAAGGTCGATTACACGGTGATTGCAGATTATAGCTGGACCGATGAGGTCTCTACCTATGCTAAGGTCGCCACGGGCTTTCGTTCCGGTGGTTCCAGTCGTAACGGCCTAGATTTCAATAACTCTTTTGATGACGAAACGCTAACGTCGTATGAGCTGGGCTGGAAATCTGAGCTATTGGAGCAGCGTCTTCGAATCAATGGTGCCGCTTACTACATGCAAAACACAGATATCATTCTCGACTACCTACCTGATCCAGTTAACAATCCGCAGTTTGTGGAGGCGTTCAATTCGGGTGATGCAGATATCTATGGTGTGGAACTCGATATACAGGCGGCGATTACCGACGAGTTCCTCGTTGGTCTGAATTATGCCTACCTCAGCTATGAATTCAGTGATGTCGATTTCCCGGATGGTATCGATCACACTGATACTACGGAGTTGGTCTGGGCACCGAAGAATGCCTATTCGATCACCGCAGATTATAATTTGCCGATCAGTATCGGAGAGGTCAGATTCCACTTGGATTATTCTTGGCAGGATGATCAGTTTGCGCTGGCTAACACCGAGTTTGGTAAGGTCGAAGTAGAAGCATACGGTCTCATGAATGCCCGTGTCAGTGTCGTGGATGTTGAAATGGCAGACCATAACTGGCAGTTTGCGATCTGGGGCAAAAACCTCACGGATGAGGATTCTGCGAACTACCTGATCGGAGCAACTGCGTCCACGTATCTGCCACCGATGATGTGGGGCGGTGAGGTGATCTTCGAGTTTTAGTGACGTTTGCATGCGTGCGGTGCAGCGCGCGCTTGTTCCAAAGGGGGGTGTCGAGAGGCAGCCCTTTTTTTGTGTCGACTGAGGTAGCGCGATCAATTTTGCGTCGCGTGATACTTGAACACCACTAAAACATACTGTATGTTCAAATTCTGATCTGAGGTGGATTAATGTTCTGCCGTGAGTGTGTTTAACGAAGCGCCTTGCTGTCTGTGGCAGTTTCGCCCAGCGACAGTAATCCGCCCTAACTATGAGGTAAACCCGTGAGCGACCTTAATCAGTTTCGCCAGCAGACACGAGCCTGGCTGCAGGAGAATTGTCCCGAGACCATGCGTCAGCGAATTTTAGGATTCGGCGACTTCTATAACGGGGGCCGCAACCCCGAAATCACCCACCCGGATCAGAAACTCTGGTGTGATCGTATGGCTGATCGCGGTTGGACGGTGCCTCACTGGCCCAAGGAATACGGTGGCGGCGGTCTGAGCGCAGAAGAAGTGAGTGTGCTCGGTCAGGAGATGACCGCCATTGGGGCCCGGCGTGCACTGGATAGCTTCGGGATTTCAATGCTCGGCCCTGCGTTACTGCACTTTGGTTCCGAGGCGCAGAAGCTTGAACATCTGCCTAAAATCGTGCGCGGTGAAATCCGCTGGTGCCAGGGCTATTCTGAACCGAACTCCGGGTCTGACTTGGCGAGCCTTGCGACCAAAGCCGAAAGCAAGGGTGACCATTACCTGATTAATGGCCAGAAAATATGGACGTCCTATGCTGATAAGTCCGACTGGATCTTTTGTCTTGTGCGCACCGACAGCTCCGGGACCAAGCATGAGGGCATTAGTTTTGTGCTGTTCGATATGGCTCAGGAGGGTGTGACGACTCGCCCCATTAAGCTGATCAGCGGAAGCTCTCCATTTTGTGAAACTTTCTTTGATAATGCGATCGCTGATAAGAAAAACCTTATCGGTGAAGAGGGTAATGGATGGACCATCGCAAAATATCTGCTGACGCATGAGCGTGAGATGATCTCTGGTTTCGGGGCCGCCCCGAAAAAATCTGTCGGACAATTGGCACTGGAAAACATGGGAGCCGATGCCTCTGGCCGACTGTGCAACTCAATACTGCGCCAGAATATCGCCCAGTATCAGCTCGATACGATGGCGTTCGGTGCGACTATGGCACGGGTTGGAGACGAATCAAAAGCCGGACAGGGTCTCGGTGCAGCGTCCTCCATATTTAAATATTACGGCACTGAATTGAACAAGCGGCGCAATGAATTGAATCTGGCCGTGTGTGGTGAATCCGGTTTGGGTTGGGAAGGAGAGGAATATCACCAGGGGGCGATCAGCAGAGATTGGCTGCGCTCTAAGGGAAATTCTATTGAGGGTGGCACCTCAGAAGTGCAGCTGAACATTATTGCCAAGCGTGTGCTCGGACTTCCCGACGCATAGCCCCGGTTAGAGAGAGGATTCTTGAAGATGGCATTGGTATTGAACGAAGAACAGGTGATGTTAAAGGAGTCTGCCGCCGGCTTTCTGGCGGAGAACGCGACCGTGGCCCATCTGCGCGCATTGCGCGACAGTAACAGCGAGCGTGGCTTCAGCGACGATGTGTGGGGTGAAATGGTGCAGATGGGCTGGGCGGGCATTGCGATTCCCGAAGCCTTTGGCGGCTTGGGCTATGGTTATACCGGTTTAGGGCTGTTGCTGGAACAGGCAGGCCGTAATCTGAGCGCCAGTCCCCTGCAATCCACTGTACTTGTGGCAGCAACATTGATTGGCGAATTGGGGAGCGCGCGACAAAAAGAGGCTCTGTTGCCGGCTATTGCTGCAGGCCAGAAGCTTGTCAGCTTAGCATTGCAGGAAGGGCCGCATCACGCACCACAGCAAAGCGCCTTGAGTGCGGCTGTGAATGAGGGTGACTATATCCTCAATGGCACTAAAGTGATGGTGTTGGATGCGGTTTCTGCGCACACTTTTATTGTCATCGCGCGCACCAGTGGGGCGTCTGGTGAGGAGCAGGGGTTGAGTGCTTTTCTGGTTGATGCAGATACCGCAGGTCTGACCGTCGAGCGTCGCAGTTTGGTAGACTCGCGCAGCGCAGGTGCTCTGGTGTGTGACAACGTGCGGATTCCTGCGGCCAATCTTTTGGGCGACCTCGGGGGCGCCTGGGTTGGGCTTATTCGCTCGCTGGATATTGCTAATATCGGCCTAGCGTCAGAGTTGCTGGGTGTGTCGACTGAAGTGTTTGAGAGGACGATCGTCTACTTGCAGGAGCGTAAGCAATTTGGTCGGATGATTGGTTCTTTTCAGGGTTTACAACATCGTGCGGCAGAGCTGTATGCGGAGCTGGAGCTGGCGCGATCAATTGTATTAAAGGCGCTACAGGCAATCGATAACGGCGACCAGGATGTGTCTTTGATTGCCAGCGCTGCTAAGGCAAAGCTGTGCGAAGTGGCCCAGAGCGCGACCAATGAGGCTATCCAGATGCATGGCGGCATCGGCATGACCGACGAGTACGACATCGGATTTTTTATTAAGCGAGCGCGGGTCGTTCAGCACACCTTTGGCGACTATAATTACCATCTGGATCGCTTTGCGCAGCTTAGCGGCTTCTGAGCCTACAGTAGAGATGAAAACCCATGACAATGAAGGCAGAACTAAAGCAGTTTGATGACGTGGTTGCCAGCCTCACCGGCGCTGGCCAAGGTTTTGAGGTGGACACTGTAGAACTTGCGGGTGTCCAATACCGCAACTTCGCTGGGTTGCCTGACAACCTTGCGCAGTACTTTACAGTGATGTTGCAGCACTCGGAAAAAGAATTTGCAGTCTACTTAGACGAGCGTTATACCTTTGGCCAAGGCTACCAGCACAGTTGTGAATTTGGCGCCGCGTTAGTAAAACGCTATGGTCTGGTGAAGGGCGACCGAGTTGCTATTTTGAGCCGCAACAACCCGCAGTGGATGATGGCTTTTATCGGTATCACTTCTGTGGGCTGTGTGGCCGTGCCGATGAACGGCTGGTGGACGACAGAAGAACTGGACTACGGTTTTGCGGACAGTGGTGCCAAGGTTGTGGTGGCTGATCGCGCCCGTGTGCAGCGACTGGCTACTATTGTAGAAAAACACGATCTGCAAATTATCGCGATTGACGATTGCAGTGGTCTCGGTGTTGAGCATGCGGTATTTGCGGAATTGCTGCGGGCGTTTTCGGGTGCAGGTATGCCCGCAAGAGAGGTTGCCTTAGAGGACCACGCTACGATTATGTACACCTCGGGTTCTACGGGCCACCCTAAAGGCGCACTGTCCTCCCACAGGGGCGTTCTGGCGGCGCTCTACAGTTGGATGTGTATGGGCGTCGCCACCAAGATGTCAGGGGCGCAGGCTGCCCCAGAGCAGGGACTACCGCCTTGTGCGCTGGTAACCATTCCGTTGTTTCATTGTACGGGTAGCCACTCCGCCTTCATGTTGTCTTTGGTGGTGGGTCGTAAAATGGTGATCATGCACAAGTGGGATGCAGAGGAGGCCCTGCGCCTGATCGAAGTGGAAAAAGTGACGTGGTTCAACGGTGTGCCTACTATGTCCGCAGAGTTGCAGGCAGCAGCGGTAACCACGGCTCGGGATATTACGTCACTGACGGAGATTATGGCAGGCGGTGCTGCGCGACCCCCTGAGCAGGTAAAAAAAATCAGTGGTACGTTTAAAAACTCTACACCGGGGATTGGCTACGGATTGACTGAAACGAATGCACTGGGGGCGGTGAATGCGGGTGCTTTCTATGTCGCCAGACCTGACAGCGCGGGGCGGGCCGTGCCACCGGTGACGGAGTTTCGCATTACTTCAGAAGACGGCCGTGAGCAACCCGCAGGAGAGCGGGGTGAGCTGTGTATAAAGTCTCCGGCCAATATACTGGGTTACTGGAACAAGCCGGATGCCACGGCAGAAGCCTTTGTTGACGGTTGGTTTCATACCGGTGACATCGCCTATCTGGACGAGGACGGATTTCTTTATATCGTTGATCGAATCAAGGAAATCATTATCCGAGGTGGCGAAAACATCAGCTGCATAGAAGTGGAGGCGGCTATTTACTCACACCCAGACATTCATGAGGTCGCAGTATTTGGGCTGCCCGACGAGCGTCTGGGCGAGATCGTAGGGGCTGCTGTTGTGCTTCGAGAAGGTGTTCAGCTTAGTTCGGACCAGCTCTGTGAATATCTCACGGGGCAACTGGCAATATTCAAGATACCGACCCACATATGGTTCCCCACTGAGCAGCTACCGCGTATTGCATCCGGAAAAATTTTTAAACGACAGATAAAGGCTGACTATACTGCTGAGTTGGCCGCCTATCTGGAAACATCCCCACACTAATTTTAAGCAACTGAACTAAGACGGGAAAGGAGAATGACAATGGATTTAGGGATTAGCGCAAAACTGGCACCGCTGCTCGAAGAGGTACGGTGTTTTACTGAGAAGGAAATCCTGCCGGTAGAAGTCGAGTACTTCACTGAGATTGCTGTCGGCGATCGTTGGGAATTCACCCAGCGTCAGACCGATATTCGGGAGGGCCTGAAAGCCAAGGCAAAAGCAAAGGGGCTGTGGAATTTCTTTCTCACCGACGGTGACGCCGGCTCTGGCTTGAATACGGTGGAGTATGCGTATCTTGCAGAAGAGATGGGCAAGTCACATTTGGCCGCAGAGGTCTTTAATTGCGCTGCGCCCGATACGGGGAATATGGAGGTGCTGCATAAATACGGTACCGAGGAGCAGAAAAAAAAGTGGTTGGAGCCACTGTTGAACGGTGAGATTCGCTCGGCTTTTTCCATGACTGAGCCCGGAGTGGCGTCTTCTGACGCCACTAATATTTGCACTGAGGCAGTACTCGATGGCGACGATTGGGTGATCAATGGCGAGAAGCACTATGTATCAGGTGCTGGCGACCCTCGTTGTAAGGTTATGATTGTCATGGTAAAAACGGAGCCGGACGCGCCCAAGCATCAGCAGCAGTCGCAAATACTCGTGCCCATGGACGCGCCAGGTTTTGAAAACCTGCGGGCCATGAACGTGTTCTCCATGGATGATGCGCCTCACGGCCACATGCATCAAAAATTCACCAATGTGCGCGTACCCAAGGAAAATATTCTTTTGGGCTCCGGCCGCGGTTTTGAGATTTCCCAGGGTCGACTTGGGCCAGGTCGCATACATCACTGCATGCGTGCCATCGGTGCTGCAGAAAAAGCACTAGAGCTGCTCTGCCAGCGGGCTGTTTCGCGGGTCGCTTTTGGCAAGCCTCTGGCGCGTCTGGGCGGTAATATCGACATTATCGCGAATGCGCGAATGGATATTGAACAGGCCCGCCTGCTCACGCTAAAGACGGCTTGGATGATGGATCACGTCGATGCGAAAGAGGCCCGCGTGTGGATTTCGATGATTAAGACCGCGGTGCCTAATATTTCTATTCGCATCGTGGACGAGGCAATCCAGATGTTTGGCGCATTAGGCGTCAGCCAAGATACACCGCTGGCCAACATGTACATGTCCCAGCGTACGCTGCGATTAGCCGACGGTCCCGATGCCGTACATCGCATGGTGGTCGGCCGTAATGAGCTGAAACAATACCTCTCATAGCGGGGCTTCAGCGCAATACTTCGATACGTCTGTGCAAACAACAATTGTCGCGGTCTGTCTGCACAGGCGTTTTCTAAAAAACATTGCTTTAAATTAGTGGTCGACTAATGTAGGTTCAGTAAAATATCAATAAGAAGGGACGCAGTGTAATGAATATCGCTAATAACCGGTATGCGCCGTTTCTGGCGTTGATGGCTTTTTTTCCCGTAGCCCCTTTGGTGTCTGCAGCAGCAGTTAACTCGCTTGAAGAAATCATTGTAACGGCCAATAAGCGGGAAGCCTCGCTGATGGATACTGCCGCATCAATTAGCGCCTTTGACAGCGCCACGCTTGATCAGTTGGGCATTACGGGTAGCCAGGACCTGGTGGTACATACGCCTTCCCTGTCGATTACAACGTTTAGGGTCAGTATTCGCGGGGTGGGTCGGCCCAATCTGGCAGTAGGTTCAGAGCCAGGCATCGGTATCTATTGGGACGGTGTATACAACACGGAAAACGGCATATTCAATTATTCCGAATTCATGGATATTGAGCGCATTGAGGTATTGCGGGGGCCACAGGGCATCCTCTATGGCCGCAATTCTGTCGGCGGTGCCATAAGCTTTGTCAGTAAGCGACCTAGCGAGGAGTGGGAGGGTAACGTCACAGCGCAACTCACCAATTACGACGGCAGATTAATTCAGGGGCTGGCCAGTGGCCCGATCACTGACACATTGAGTGTGTTGGCGGGTGCGTCCTATATCAGCCACGATGGATTCCAAAAAAACACGTACAACGGCAAGGACTATGAGCAGGACAAAACGCCCTACGGTACGGTGAGCCTGGAGTATCAGCCCAATGATCGCTGGAATACCGTGCTCAAGGTGATAGGTGTGGACCGCGAGTATCGGCAGGGAAGCGCCTACATACTGGAGCCTTTTGCACGCGAGTTAGCGCAACCCGTAACGAATGATACTACTGGTGCGACCATTAGCTTGCCGGGTATGCTCCCCGCGCAGAACTTCGTCAATATGCGCCAGGGCTTGGCCATAGAGAATCCCGCGCTGCAAGATGAGGACAAAGTAACACAAGACCGTAATCCAAATCTCAAAAACCGGCGCTGGGCGGTCTTTCTGAATAGCGAATACAGCGCAGACACTTTCACCCTCAAGTACACCGGGGGCTATAACAAATACTGGTTTGATACCACAAATGATGCCGACGCCAGCGTTCAGGCGGACTCGGGCGTCGACTGGACCAAGATCACTACCAAAATCGGAGGCGTTGATATTCCTGTCGCGAATCTCCCCGGCTTCCCAGGGAATCCGATTACGGGCGCCGATATGACCTTCAACGTCGACCAGGACGCGAGATTCAGCTCCCACGAATTGCAGTACTCGTCGGAATGGGACAGTGATTTCTCGTTGTTGGGCGGACTCTATTACTACCACAGCGACGAAAATCAGGTGGTGGATTTTCGAGAGTGGAATGATGAGTTAATGGAGATGTACCAGTATATCGTCGACCTTGCCAACCTCGTTGGCGTCGATGTGCCTAACGTTGTAAGTTCCGATAATTATCTTTATCGCGGGGAAGCAAGTGTCGATACTCGATCCTACGCAACCTATGGACAGCTATCGTGGGATCTATCACCCAAGACCGTGCTGACCGCCGGTTTGCGTTATTCGTATGATGAGAAGAAAGGCAGTGATAATACCTTTGTGCAGTATGTTGGCGATCCTAATGATCCTACCGTGTACAGGAATGAAGATGACAGTTGGGACAAGTGGACCTGGCGCTTGGGTGCGGACCATTACTTGACGGAGGATCAGTTTCTGTACGCCTTTATCGCGACGGGTTATCGCTCTGGTGGTTTTAATTTTCAAAAGCCCAGCGCTACTACAGATGTTGATGTGGTGAAGCCGGAAGAAATTATCTCCTATGAGATAGGCTATAAAGGGTCAACATTTGAAAACCGGTTGAATGTGGGTGCCTCTGTGTATTACTACGATTACACCGAGTTACAGGTGATTAAGCAGGACGTGGAAAACGGCATCGCCTTGAACACTTTTGAAAATGCCAAAGATGCAGAAGCCGCCGGTCTGGAACTGGACTTTAGAGCCCTGCCGATACCGAGCATCATGCTCAGCGGAACGTACTCTTACAATTTCACGGAGTTTAAAACCTTCTCCAGCAAAGATGCCAACGCTTGCACTTTGGGGCCCTATGCAGTGGGCGATACTCAGAACCCGCTATGCACCGACGAGCAGGATCTCCAAGGCAATGAATTTGTGTTGACGCCCAAAAACAAGGCGTCTTTGAATGCTACCTATTTTTGGCAGATGTTTGATCTCGATTGGTCCGCTACCGGTACTTATGCCTACACCGGCAAACAGTGGATGTCGATTTTCAATGATCCGCAATACGATAGAGTCGACAGCTATGACCGTTGGGATGCGCGTGTGAATATGGCCGCCCTCGATCAGCAATGGGAGGTGACTGCATTCGTCAAAAATATCACCGATGATCGGAATATCCTCAACCGAGGACGGCCCGCTACTGTGACCCAAAACGCGGGAACCACGCTGTCTGATCCGCGTATTTACGGGTTAAAACTGCAGTACAACTTTTAACCTCAGGCGGAGCTGCTCTGACTGGCGCAGAGTGTCCCCATCGATGACACATTAAGCGCCGGGGCCAACCGTCGCTCGCCGTTATTCGTCCGTGAGACGGCGGGTGTGGGTATAAAATACTTGAACCCGCCAAATACATACTGTATGTTCAAATTCTTTTCTAATCTGATATATTCGGTTCATAGCTGCCTTTGGTAGTTCTTTGACCAAAAGTATCTTTGCCATCAGCGCCCACAGCGGCGAATGAAGTAGTATGGCTCGACAACAATCAACCGTTTCTGGCGCAGCAAAAATCGATGAGGAGCACACTATGGCAGTAAAGATCGTACCCAAGGAAGAAATGTTAGACGCTATCGGCACTAAGTTCGAACCCGGTGAGTGGATCGAGGTGACGCAGGACCGTATCAATGTTTTCGCCGACTGCACCGAAGATCATCAGTTTATTCATGTGGACGAAGAAGCTGCAAAGAATACGCCGTTTGGGAGCACCATCGCTCACGGGTTCTTGACCCTATCACTCCTCCCTAAAATGATTGAAGGCAATGGCGTGATTCCTGAGAACATTGTGATGGGGCTAAACTACGGGTTTGACAAGGTGCGTTTTCTGGCGCCAGTGAAGTCCGGCAAGCGCGTTCGCGCTAACTCGGAAATTGCCGACATCGTACGCAAAGATGATAATCGCTTTCTAATCAAGCAGGTTGTTTCCATAGAGATCGAGGGAGAGGAAACGCCGGCATTAGTGGCTGAATGGCTGAGTATGGTAATCGCCGGCTGATTAGCGGGCTTATTTATTTTTTTGTTAAGAGGGGTTGAGTAATGTCTATTCGTTATGACGGTAAGGTCGCAATTGTTACCGGTTCTGGTCAAGGGTTAGGCCGCAGTCATGCTATCGAGCTGGCGAAACGTGGCGCAAAAGTTGTCGTTAACGATCTAGGTGGCGGTGTTGATGGCTCAGGTGGCTCATCCGATGCGGCCAAGGCTGTGGTGGCAGAGATAGAGGCGCTAGGCGGCGAGGCGATAGCCAACGGTGCCAATGTTGCCAAATACGACGAAGTCGAGGCCATGGTTCAGCAGACGATGGACAAGTGGGGCCGCGTTGATATCTTAGTCAACAATGCCGGTATCCTGCGCGACAAGAGTTTTGTCAAAGGCACACTGGACGACTTCAAACTGGTGCTGGATGTGCATCTGATGGGCAGTGTCAATTGTACCAAGGCCTGTTGGGAGATTATGCGGGAACAGGCATACGGTCGTATTGTGGTCACCACGTCGTCATCCGGGCTGTACGGCAACTTTGGGCAGGCCAACTATGGCAGCGCCAAGATGGGCGTGATCGGCTTAATGAATACGTTGGCACAGGAAGGCGCTAAGTACAATATACGTATCAGCGCCCTAGCGCCTACTGCGGGCACTCGCATGACCGAAGGTCTGATTCCAGAGGAAGCATTTGCACTGCTGACCCCCGAAACGGTAACACCGGCAGTACTGTACATGGTGAGCGAGGACGCACCGACCAGAACAATTATGGCGGCTGGTGCGGGCGGTTTCTCTGTGGCCCGAATCGTTGAGTCTGCGGGTATCTGGTTGGCACCGGAAGATCAGACACCTGAGGGAATTGCCGCGAATTGGGACGCCATCAGTTCTACCGATGGTGAGACCCAGCCACAGACCGGCGCCGAGCAGACCATGAAAATGGCTGGCCTCGCGATGCAGGGGCTGGGACTCAGCTAAGACTAAATCTACTATGTTGGCCCCACTGGGGTCACGGTTACCGGAGGAAAGGGAATGAAAGAAGCTGTAATTGTATCCACCGCTCGCACCCCGATTGGCAAGGCCTTTCGTGGCGGGTTTAATAATCTTGGCGGGGCAACTTTGGGCGCGGCATCAGTGGCCGAGGCGGTCCGGCGCGCCGGTATAGACCCGGCTCGCGTCGAAGACGTGATTATGGGCAGTGCCCTGCAACAGGGTGCCACCGGTTCCAACATCGCGCGCCAGATTGCGTTGCGTGCGGGTCTGCCGATTACCACGTCGGGTATGACGATAGACCGTCAATGTTCGTCGGGCCTGATGGCGGTAGCAACGGCTGCGAAGCAGGTCATGTACGACGGCATGGACTGTGTGATCGGCGGTGGACTGGAGTCTATTTCGCTAGTGCAGAATGAACACATGAACCTGCATCGTATGGTAGACGATGAGTTGATGGCGATTGAGCCTAATATGTTCGTGCCAATGCTGCAAACAGCCGAAATTGTTGCCGACCGTTACAACGTTTCGCGTGAAGCGATGGACGAATACGGTCTGCAATCGCAGCAACGCACTGCGGCGGCTTATGCCGCTGGTAAGTTTGCCGATGAATTAGTCGACGTTACCTGTAAACGCATCGCCTGGGATAAAGCGACCGGGAATTCGTCAGAAGTTGAAGCGACTGTGTCTGCTGATGAAGGTTTGCGTGGCACAACGTTGGAAGGCCTCCAAGGTCTAAAAACCGTCATTGAAGGTGGCACCATCACCGCTGGCAATGCATCACAACTCTCTGACGGGTCTTCCGCTCAGCTGATTATGGATTCAAAGGTTGCTGAGAGCGAGGGTCTGCAGCCTCTGGGAATTTATCGCGGTATCGCTGTTGCCGGTTGTGCTCCCGATGAGATGGGGATTGGCCCGGTCTTTGCAGTGCCCAAGCTGCTCAAGCAGCACGGTCTGTCGGTTGATGACATTGGCCTGTGGGAACTCAACGAAGCCTTTGCCGTGCAGGTCATTTACTGTCGCGATCAGTTGGGCATCGACAATGATAAGCTCAATGTGAACGGCGGTGCTATTTCTATCGGACACCCCTATGGCATGAGTGGCTCGCGCATGATTGGTCACGCGCTGATCGAGGGCAAACGTCGTGGCGTTAAATACGTCGTTGTCACGATGTGTGTGGGTGGCGGCATGGGTGCGGCAGGTTTGTTCGAAGTCGCGTGATGTTGTACTGGATAAAACGGCGCTTAAGGGCGCCGTTTTTGTTTTAGTCTCTACTACCGATTTCGATCACCTGAGGAATAATAATGAAAGCAGTGACATGCAAAGAACATGGTCTACCCGATAAGCTAGAGCTGGTGTTGGACTGGCCGGAACCCGAAGTGGGTGAGCACGATGTATTGATCGACGTTAAGGCTGCGGGTCTGAACTTCCCCGACGTGCTAATGATTCAGGGTAAATACCAGTACCAGCCTGAGATGCCGTTTATTCCAGGTGGCGAGTGTGCCGGAGTAGTGGCAGCAGTCGGGGCCAAAGTCAGTCGTTTCAAGGTAGGAGACAAGGTGCTATCCGCAGGTGGCTCCGGCGCATTTTGCCAAAAAATTGCGGTCAGTGAGTTGAGTGCATTTCCGATGCCCGAGGGGCTCAGCTTTGAGCAGGCTGCTGGCGTTAGCATTACCTACTTTACCTCCTATTACGCTCTCAAACAGCGGGCCAATATCCAGCCGGGTGAAACCCTGCTGGTGCTGGGAGCAGCCGGAGGCGTCGGCACCAGTGCTATTGAACTGGGCAAACAAATGGGTGCCAAGGTTATTGCAGCAGCGAGTACCGATGAGAAGCTCAAGCTGTGTAAGAAATTGGGCGCTGATGAGATCATCAATTACAGTGAAGTGAACCTGAAGGATGCCATCAAGGAATTGACGGGTGGAAAAGGTGTGGATGTAGTTTACGACCCGGTGGGTGGTGATTATGCAGAGCCGGCGCTTCGCGGTATGGCTTGGAACGGTCGTTATCTGGTGATTGGTTTCGCCAGCGGTCCTATTCCCAAGATCGCACTCAACCTTGCTTTGCTCAAAGGCTGTTCTATCGTGGGTGTGTTCTGGGGACGCTTTTCGGGTGAGGAGCCCGAGGTTAATTTAAAGAATATTGAGGAGCTGTGGGCGTTATTTGCCAGCGGTAAAATCAGCCCGGAGGTGACGGATAGCTTTCCTGTAGAGCAGTATGAAGAAGCCTTCAACTGTATGATAGAACGTCGCGCACGTGGCAAGGTCATCATCACGATGTAGGGAGTCTTAGATGCAAAGCTTTGAATTCACTGCGGTCGCTAGAATTATTAATGGAGTCGGCAGTGCACTGGAACTTGCCGCCCAGTGCAGGCGCTTGGGTATAGAGCATCCTCTGCTGGTCACCGATCCTGGATTGATGTCTATCGGCCTAATACAGCCAGTTCTTGCCGCGTTGGAAAAAGAAGGGCTCGCACCGCTGGTGTTTGACCAAGTACGCGAAGATCCACCAGAAGCCACTGTACTGGCTGCCGCCGAAGTGGCGCGCCGTGGCAATGTCGATGGCGTCATAGCGGTTGGCGGTGGCAGCTCAATGGACGTGGCCAAGGTGGTGGCAGTGCTGCTCGGTTCTCAGCAAACACTATCTGAGCTGTATGGCGTGAATCAGGTAACCGGCCCCAGACTGCCATTGATTCTAGTGCCCACGACGGCAGGAACGGGTTCCGAGGTCACACCGGTGGCCGTAATCACCACTGGTGAGACGACCAAGGCCGGCGTCTCATCGCCGATATTGTTGCCGGATATAGCGGTGTTAGATGCCGCACTAACCTTGGGACTGCCACCCGCTATCACCGCCATGACCGGAGTTGATGCGATGGTTCACGCCATCGAAGCCTATACGTCTCGCCATAAGAAAAACCCTTTGTCCGACAATCTGGCCGTTAAGGCCTTAGCACTGTTATCGCGCAATATTCGCACCGCGGTGCATGACGGTGGCAATCGCGAAGCGCGAGGAAATATGCTTTTGGGTGCCTGTTTGGCGGGTCAAGCATTTGCGAATGCCCCTGTCGGCGCGGTACATGCATTGGCCTATCCGTTGGGTGGCCACTACCATATTCCCCACGGCTTGAGTAACTCGCTAGTGTTGCCGTCTGTGTTGGCGTTTAATGCGTCGCATGCGGATGAACTTTACGCGGAGCTGGCAGAGGTTGTGATCGGAGCCACGGTTGCGGGCAGCGCCAGTGCCAAAAGTGCTGCACTGACGGAGGCACTGCGTCAGCTTGTCGACGATGTAAAATTGCCTGCTACATTGCAACAGGCCGGAGTGCAAGAAAGCGATCTGGAAATGTTGGCCAGTGATGCAATGCTGCAGCAGCGCCTGCTGATGAATAATCCGCGAGAAGTGTCGTATGAAGACGCGCTATCCATCTATAAAGCCGCCTACGGAGCTGGCGCATGAGTAAGGAGGCGCCGCCCACCAGAGCGGATTAT
Source organism: uncultured Haliea sp. (assembly GCA_913062625.1). Taxonomy (GTDB): domain Bacteria; phylum Pseudomonadota; class Gammaproteobacteria; order Pseudomonadales; family Halieaceae; genus Marimicrobium. Next base: position 51,664 of record CAJXWP010000011.1, read on the forward strand.
AAGCTGTTCTATCCTATCTCTACGCGCTGGTCCGACAATGATATTTATGGCCATGTGAACAATGTGACCTACTACGCTTATTTCGATACCGTTGCTAACCGCTACCTCATTGAAGAGGGCGGACTGGATATTAGTGACGGGACTATTGTTGGCTACGTGGTCAGTTCGGGCTGCGAATACCATGCTCCTATTACGTACCCCGAGTCCGTAGAAGCCGGTTTGCGCGTGGACCGGCTCGGCAACAGTTCAGTGCAGTATGGCATTGCCATTTTTAGGGAGGGCGAGCAGGTCGCTGCTGCACACGGTTATTTCGTACATGTCTTTGTTGAGCGAGCGGAAAACCGTTCTGTACCGATTCCGAAAAATCTGCGCGTGGCACTGGAGCGCTTGTAAGTGGTGATGAGTGATTGATCAGCGATCATTGATGACCAACACCACCAGTACAATCAACAGCACGCCAGTGCTGAACAGTGGTGCCAGAGCGGTGTGGTACTGATACAACCCGCCGGCGCAGATGGGGCCGATCGCAAACCCTATTGCAGGACATGAGCTTATCAGGCCCGCCGCTGCGCCCTGTTCCTCCGTCGATACGGCCAGCGAAGCGCCCGCGGCAATCGATGGCATGCACAGTGCCATGCCGATACCGAGAAAGGCCATGCCAACAGCCAAGACTACAAAAGTCTCAAAACCCGAAATCACCGCGGCGCCTATCAGCATGGACAGTAAGCCGATACGCACGAATTGCGTGGGCCGCAGTTGCAGCCGCTGCATCACGGTGATCTGAGTGAGAAAAGTAAAAGTCGCACAGACCAGCAAAGCCGCACCGGTCATTTGCGCTGTTTCAATGCCGCTAAGATCAAGTTTATCCTGCAGCTGGAACCCTAGGGTTTGTTGTATGCTGGAGAATCCAATAAACAAACCAACGGCGGTGACCAGTAGCAACGCAATGCGTTTATCCGTATAGCGCAGCTTGCGGGAAGGCTTGCGATCTCTGTGCGGTATATCCGGTGTCATCGGTAATTTTCGCCATACCACCATGGCGGCTGCAGCGGCTAAGGCGGCAGCAAAATACAGGGGGGCCAGTAGGCCAAAAGTCGCTAGGGCTCCACTCACGGCAGGTCCAAGAATGGTGCCCATGCTGTTAGCGGTGCCAAGTCTAGCCATAGTTTTTGTGCGTTCATCTCGACTCGTATGGTCCGCAGCGTAGGCGGCACTAGCGGGGCCAGTGGCTGACATAACAATCGATTGGGAGCAGCGCGTTACTAATAGAACGACATAAAGCAGCGTGCCGCTCAGCAGACCTGTCATTCCTGCGTAGAATACACTGGTGAACAGCACAGTACCCACTGTGTACCCGATCAATCCGGTGATCATAATGGGCTTGCGTCCAATGCGATCGCTAAGCCGACCCCAATGCGGTGCAGCAAGTCCGAAAATCAATGCCGAGAGTGCGATAATAGAAGTGATCTGCAATTCGCCCAGATGCACTTCTCGGCCTAACGGCGCGAGGATGGCAAATACCAGAGACTGTCCCATTCCCGTGGACATCAGCGCCAGAATGAGGACAGTCAGCTGTTGGCGGGTCAGTCGCCCTGACAAGAGAAGTCCTGTCGCGCAGTGCTATTTGAGTTCAGAGGAAGATTTCTCCAGTACCCGACGCGCCACGATTAATTGTTGTATCTGCTGTGTGCCCTCGAAGATGTCCAGGATCTTGGAGTCGCGCGCAAATTTCTCCAACAGAACATTCTCGCTGTATCCCAAGCTTTGACACAGTGCAACACAGCGCAGAGTGATATGGTTGCCCACGCGTCCCGCCTTAGCTTTGCACATGGACGCTTCCATCGAGTTGGGTATTTTATTGTCTGCCATCCAGGCAGCCTTTAGCACCAGCAATCGGGCGCCGTGCCACTCTGCTTCCATGTGACACAGCTCTGCTTCTAGCGCACTCAGGTTGATCGGCTTTTTATCGAACCTGAGTTCCACGCCCTCCTCTTTGAGAAGCTCACGAGACATGTCCAGCGCAGCGCGCGACAAGCCGATAGCCATAGCGGCGACTGGGGGGCGCGTGTTGTCAAAGGTTTGCATGACACCCCCAAACGCCTTCTTGCGTCCTTCTGCATCGGTCGCCAGTTCCGCGCTGCCAAGGATATTGGTTCTGGGAATTCTGCAGTCATTAAAGCTGATCGCCGCCGTATCGGACGCTCGTATGCCGAGTTTGCGCTCTAGTCGGGTGACTTCGCAGCCGGGCGTACCTTTCTCTACAATGAACGACTTGATTGCAGCCTTGCCAAGTGACTTATCCAGTGTGGCCCACACGACCAGCGTGTCACAACGATCACCATCAGTGACATAAATCTTCTCGCCGTTGAGTACCCATTCGTCGCCATCTGCCACTGCGGTGGTGCTGATGTTCGCTGAGTCTGAGCCGGTGCCCGGTTCGGTAATGCACATGGCGGCGTAGCTGCCGCCGTATTTTTCTACTTGCTCAGGCGTGCCCACTGCCGTAATCGCGGCGTTGCCCAAGCCGCTGCCGGGCATGGCTAAAAACAGGCCAACATCACCCCAACAGAGGCCGAACAACCCCACTACAGCGCCCATGTTGCCCCCGTTTACGACGGTGCCTTCTGGGATAGCTGTCTTCGGGCCTGCAGGGTTTGAACGCGCACCGCCGATTAATTTGGCGACCTCTTCCATTTCTTTGGGGTAGGTGTGCTCTTCCTTGTCATATTTGCGCGAGTAGGGTCGCATCATGTGTTCAGCCAGCATCATGACCTGTCCGAAAGTGTCTTCATGCTTTTTACTGAGTTCGAGATTAATCATTGTCTTTGCTCCTGAATTCGAAAGTCATAGGGTCAGACGCTGGCGACGCCTTCCAGCATGGCAATGGCGCGAAGATCGCGATACCACAACTCCACGGGGTGCTCGGTACAAAAGCCGTGCCCACCCAGTAGTTGCACGCCGTCGGTGCCGATCTTCATAGCGTGTTCTGCGCAGAACACTTTGGCAAGGTAAGCGTGCTCGTGAAAATCTAAACCCTGCTCAGCGCGCGAGGCGGCGCGCCAAGTCATCAGGCGCATGGACTCCATTTCTATGGCGATGTCAGCAATCATGAACGCCACGGATTGACGGTTGGTAATAGGTTCACCAAAGGCAATTCTCTCGTTGCAGTAGGTTTTGACGTAATCCAGTACCGCCTGACAGGTGCCCACCGCGAGTGCACATATACCGATACGACTTAGGTCAATAAAACGCTGCAAATCAAAGGGTCCTTCGCCCAACCGAGCGCTGGAAGGCAGCTGCACATTGTCTAGTGTTAGTGTCGCCAACTGCGCTCCATGCAGTCCCATATTGTCTTCTGCAGTGCGCGTCATGCCAGCGGGTGTGCCCTCGACAATAAAAGCGGCAGGGTCACCATTTTCCATGTGCGCAATCACCAACACAAGTTCCGCGTCTATGCCCAGCGGCACCATGGATTTGGTGCCCGAAAGGCAAAACCCTTCGCCATTGGCAATAGCGGTCGTGGCCGGCTGTGAGGGTTCAAAGGTTGCCCGCGGTTCCAGCAATGCGGTCGTGGCTGCGGTAAAATCCTGTGAGCAAAACAGCGGCAGATATTTTTCTCGTTGTGCGTCTGAGCCTTGGTCGATAACGGTGTTTACAAAAGCGGCGGGACTTATAGATGCTAGGGCCAAAGAGAAATCACCGTGCGCAAGATCCTCGAGAATCAGTGCATTGGATGAGGGTGAGCGTTCGACGCCTGCACCCCCTAGGGCCTCCGGAATGGGTAACAGAGCAATTCCCAACGCTGCAGTTTTAGGATAAAAGTCCTGCGCTGGACTGTCACCGGAGTCTACCGACTTGGCCAGTGGTCGGATCTCCGTAGCAGAAAAGCGCTGCATGGTTTCGCGATTCATACGCTGATCGTCCGTCAGGGTCAGATCAAATATCAGGTCTTGTACTTCGTCTGTCATTGCGTGCTCTCTTGTTTCATGAGGTTAGTTAGCGGTCAGGCTGGGAGCCTCAAGGCCGCCAATTAGGTAGTCAACCAGATGGTCGAGTAAAGTGTCTTCATCGAAATAGCTTAGGTCTCCCAGTGGTGTGTTGGTGAGCCAGAAAACTTCTGCGACGCCGTGAAATACATTGGTGCTAATAAACATAAGCCGCAGCCGTCGGACCGGAGCAGGCAGAGCGGGCAATTGTTCGGCTAAAGCATGGTCCAATCGCTGCGAGAAGGGTGCACATATGGTATTGACCATCTTGGCGATTTCGGCATCGCTCTCACTCAACAGTCGGGACAGAAACTTGACTCCGTCGGCGCCCCAGCTTTTTTTTGCGGGTAATTCAATTAGCGGGCGCAGCGTATCACGACACGCACTGCGCAGTGACCGCTTCGATGACTGCTCTGGGCGCAGGGCAGTGGCAATATATCCCAGTTCATCTGCAATCATGTCTATTAGCGCTTGAATCACGCCCACTTTATTGTGGAAGTGATAATGCATCGCCGCGGAGTTTTTTGAGCCTGCCTCGATACTGATGCGCCGCAGTGAAACTGCATGCAGGCCTTCACGAGCATAGAGTCGCAATGCCATTAGCAACAGACGGTCGCGCGTGTCTGCATTTTTTCCCGATGTCGCATGCGCGAGTGTTGTCATTTCAGTCGCTTGCCAGTAGTGCCCGTTCGCATCCCCAAGATTCGGGGATAGCGCACAGGAAATAGGCGGCATACAAGGGAAATTAATTTGGCATCCATGCCAATTAGAAGCCGTTTTTTGCGCTTCTCTACGGCACCAACGATTTGTGCAGCGGCTTCTTCCGGGCTCGTGTGAGCCAGTTTCTGAAACTCACTGTTACGCTCGTCGGCATTGAGGTCAGAATCTCCGCTGCGTGCAGCGCGAGCGATGTTGGTCTTGATGCCGCCGGGGTGGACGCAGCACACGTGGACGTTACCGCCATCCATCTCTTGGCGTAGGGCTTCGGTGTAACCACGCACGGCAAATTTGGCCGCGTTATAAGCCGATTGAGTGGGAGCTGACATTAGGCCGAACACCGAGGAAATGTTGACCAAGTGTCCCTGTTGAGATTTACGTAGTAGGGGCAGAAAGGCCTGTGTGCCATAAACGACGCCCCAGAAATTAATACCCATCAGCCACTCAAAGTCTTCGTAGCGGTGATTCTCGACGCTTGATACGAGACCGACGCCTGCGTTGTTGATGACAATATCAACATGGCCTCTGGTCTCGGCGATGTTTTCGGCCCAGCGATGGACGCTCAGTTTTTCAGCCACATCGAGAACATGCATATCGGCAAAAATCTCTTTGCGCGATAGCATTGCGAGGGTTTCATTCAGGCAATCGGCACTGATGTCGCTCAGGTACAGCTCGCAGCCCTCGCGGTTTAGTTGCACTGCCAGCGCGCGGCCGATACCTGAGCCCGCGCCTGTAAGCACGGCAGTTTTACCATTCACATAAGTCATGCAGGAAACCTCATCGTCTTGTTCATACAGGTGATAATAAGCGGTTTCTGGATTAAAGCAATTGCTTTAGACGTTTTTTGTCATCGACATAGGTGTGCGCGCCTTGGGTCTGATGACGCGAAGTCGCTTGAACGAAAATCCAATTCCTATGAGAATCACGAGACAGTGGTCTGGACACTATGGAGCGCATCCCCTACACTCTCACGCCAGATTACACACTCCCGACTGGCGCATCGGGCGTAGTGTGCACTTGCGACTAACTAGAGCTGTATTCATGTGAAAAGGCGAGATGTGGTGCACCTCATCTCGCCTTTTTGCGAGCGCGCGCAGCTGGCGTTACGCCACTGAACGATGGAGGTTTGTTTGTCTATTCCGGCCATATTAGCCCTTGAAGATGGCAGTATCTTTAGAGGGTTGGCAATAGGCGCCACTGGAACCTCCGTGGGCGAGGTGGTATTTAATACCGCCATGAGCGGTTATCAGGAAATCCTCACTGACCCCTCCTACGCACGCCAGATTGTCACCCTGACTTACCCTCATATTGGCAATACTGGCACCAACGACGAGGATGCGGAGTCCAATGCAATTTGGGCGACCGGTCTTGTGATCAGGAACTTACCTTTACTCGCCAGTAACTATCGTAATCAGCAAGGACTGTCGGAGTATTTATGCCATCATAATATTGTTGCGATTGCTGAGATCGATACGCGGCGGCTCACCCGTATTTTGCGCGAGAAGGGTGCTCTGAGTGGCTGCCTGATGGCAGGTGAAGCGATCGATGAAGCGTCTGCCCTGGCGCAGGCGCGAGATTTTGCCGGTCTTAAGGGCGTGGACCTCGCGAAAGAAGTGACAACGGTGCAAAACTATACTTGGCGCGAGGGTAGCTGGGCTATAGGGGAGGGCTACCGTGAGCGCGCTGAATCTGATTTGCCTTGGCATGTTGTGGCCTATGACTTCGGCGTCAAACGCAATATTTTGAGGATGTTGGTCGACCATGGCTGCCGCCTCACAGTCGTCCCTGCCCAGACATCGGCAGCCGAAGTGCTTGCTATGAAGCCTGATGGGATCTTCCTGTCTAACGGCCCAGGTGATCCCGAGCCATGTCGCTACGCGATTGAGGCCATTCAATCTATTCTTGCAACAGATGTTCCCGTGTTTGGTATTTGTTTGGGCCATCAGCTGTTGGGTTTGGCCAGTGGCGCAGCGACGGTAAAAATGAAGTTTGGCCATCATGGTGCCAACCATCCAGTAGAAAATTTAGATGAAGGCACGGTTCTGATTACCAGCCAGAACCATGGCTTCGCCGTGGATGAGCATAGTTTGCCGGATAATTTGCGTATGACCCACAAGTCGCTTTTCGACGGAAGTTTGCAGGGAATGCACCGCACCGATAAGGATGCTTTCAGCTTTCAGGGTCACCCAGAAGCGAGCCCGGGACCGCATGATGCGGCGCCGCTATTTGAACACTTTATTGAATTGATCACTGCACGGGCCCGGAAGAAGTAAGCGACTATGCCGAAGCGTACTGACATAAAAAGTATTTTGATCCTTGGCGCAGGCCCTATTATTATCGGTCAAGCTTGCGAGTTTGATTACTCTGGTGCGCAGGCCTGCAAGGCGTTGCGGGAGGAAGGCTACCGGGTCATTTTGGTGAACTCCAATCCCGCTACTATCATGACCGACCCTGCAATGGCCGATGCTACGTATATTGAGCCCATCGAATGGCAGACCGTGGCTCGCATTATTGAGATAGAGAGCCCCGATGCTCTGTTGCCCACCATGGGTGGTCAGACCGCACTCAACTGTGCTCTCGATCTGGCCCGCGAAGGTGTATTGGAAGCACATGGCGTGGAGATGATAGGGGCTACGAAGGAGGCGATCGACAAGGCGGAAGATCGCCAGCTGTTTGATAAGGCGATGAAGAGCATAGGCCTCGATACACCGCGTTCTGTTATTGCCCACAGCCTCGAGGAAGCCTTTCAGGTGCAGGATTCCATTGGGTTCCCATGCATTATTCGCCCTGTCTCTTATACACATCTGACGCTGCCGACGAATAGAGAGGTGTAGATCTCGG
>CAJXWP010000012.1 GCA_913062625.1 uncultured Haliea sp.
CCCGTCGACCATTGCGACACGCAACTCTTCAGGTTGAGTTGCATTAATTAATATTTTTTTCATATTGCCGTTGCCTTGTATGCAGCAGGCTTGGCGGGACGGAAGATCAGATGTAAAGCCGGCATAACGCCGATTAACAGTAGCGATGGACCAAAAACCGTTAAGCTTATGGCCGTTTACTGGATGTAACCCTAAGCTAGTTGCCGGTTCCACCCTAGTATATTGTTCACGCCAACCACGAAGTTTCTTGTGGTCATTTCAACGTCAGGCAGTAAAGTTTTGTGGTACTGAACCCGCCTTTTTGCTAGTGTCGCAGCACCTACATGGCCTACAACGACGCTGATAGTTCTTTAGTCACTGAATCTGTGCCCCGGCAGTACTGACTGCTCGGTTCATAATATTGTCGCCTTGGGCTACTCACATGCGTGGCTTGTATCGCTCTCGCACTCTGGCCATCAAGTCGACATCCATTTGGTCTGTGTGGAGTGTCTGGCGGCGCCATGCGTCTCAGTCGCAGGCTCAATCGAGCGCCAGATGATTACCTCATCATCGGCTTGGAGCCGAGAGCAGGTGCAACCACAAGCGAGAGCATAGCAGTATATGAAAAAAAATGACATGACTTGCAACGCTGATGTCTGATAGTCCAGACATTATACCCACTCGTCAAACGCGGCATCTGACCATCGATGAAAATACGTCAGGGCAACGCTTGGACAACTTTCTAATACGTGAGTTAAAAGGAGTGCCTCGTGCTCGCTTATACCGGGCCTTGCGTAAAGGCGAAGTCCGGGTAAACAAGGGCAGGGTGAAGGCGGATCACCGACTTGTTATCGGCGATCTGGTGCGACTTCCCCCGCTGCATCAGCCTGCAGCCTCAGCGCCGCCGAGTATTCCACTGAAGCAGGTCGATCAACTTACACGACAAATTGTATATGAGGATAACAATCTATTAGTGATAGATAAGCCGTCTGGTCTCGCGGTTCATGGCGGTAGCGGCCTCAGTTTTGGCTTAATAGAATGCTTGCGAAAAATGCGCCCCGAAGCGCGTTATCTGGAATTGGTGCACCGTTTGGACCGTGATACATCTGGGCTAATCCTGATCGCAAAACGCGCGGCTACTTTGAGAGAGTTGCACCGACAATTACGTGAAAAGCATATCGATAAGCGATACCTTGCTCTGGTGGCGGGTAAATGGCCGCGGGCGATGCGCGTTGTAGACGCCCCACTGGAGAAGAATTTCTTGCAATCGGGCGAGCGTATGGTGCGGGTCAGTCGCGGGGGCAAGAGGGCAATAACAGAGTTCAGTGTTGTGGAGCGGCTAGAGGGCGCTACGTTATTGGAGGCCCGCCCAATTACTGGGCGCACACACCAGATCCGCGTTCATGCTCAGCATGCTGGATTTCCCTTGTTGGGAGATGATAAGTACAGCGATGATAGGACGGAGAGCTTTGCGCGACAAATCCGCTTAAAGCGGCTGTTTCTCCATGCGGCTTCATTGCGCTTTTCGCTTCCAGAGGCGGCTGAGATAAACCTGCAAGCACCTTTAGGTTTAATTTTAGAAAATGTATTACAAAGTATCCGTAAGTAGCTGTTAAATATATGTTTAAATAAAATTTATTGTCTTTTAAGAGTGTAAAATCTCTACGCCAAGCTCTCCTAACAGCGCCGTCAGCTTAATCAGTGGCAGTCCTTCTAGGCTGGTCGGATCATCGCCCGTCAGACGTTCGAACAGGGCAATACCCAAACCTTCAGCCTTGAAGCTCCCCGCGCAGTCATAGGGTTGCTCTCGACAGAGGTAGTTTGTAATTTGGCGGTCGCTGAGCGTTCGAAAATGTACGCTAAATTGCTCTACGTGAGACCGCTGCTGACTGCGGTTGGGTGAGATTAACGCAATTGCAGTATAAAACAGCATCTCCTGGCCGGAGCTGCTGCGCAGTTGGGTTGAGGCGGCCTCAAAGTTGCCTGGCTTGCCAATGATGCTGCCGTCTATTGAGGCGACTTGATCGCTACCGATAACGAGCGCGGTGGGGTGTAGCATAGCGATAGACTCGGCTTTTGCGTGCGCCAAACGCGCCGCTAGCGCCGCAGGCGCTTCGTGCGGGAGTGGCGTTTCGTCGGTTATGGGCGGTACGCAGCGAAAGGGCAATCGTAGCCGTTCGAGCAAACGACGGCGATAGGGTGATGTTGATGCCAGAATGATATCCATATGCCATGCCAAACTAGGGTGGAGTGGGGAGAACTGTTTGTATTGTAAAGATATTTTTGACAAAGGGGCAGTCCGCACCTATCATGCGCGCCTATGTTAACTGAGTCCCTTCTGCCGACGTTGGATGTTCGCAAGGCCGCGATCCGAGGTGCGGTGATTGGCGGAGGTTTGCAGCCGCTTAATTTAAAGCGCTTTCGACCGATTTTAGCCGGCGATGAGGGCGTTATTGCGGTTAAGATGATTTTTTCTCGCGATGGAGAAAACAGGTTTGTGGTGGATGTGTCTGTCGAGGCAGATATACTGGCCGTGTGTCAGCGCTGTCTTGAGGCCATGCCAGAACATTTATCTATTGAAAGTAAGCTGGCCGTTGTCTGGTCTGATGAAGAGGCAGCGAGTCTCCCCAGATATTTAGACCCGTTAATATTGAGTGAGGATTCCTGTAACCTTTGGGAGCTCGTCGAGGATGAACTGATATTGGCCATGAAGCCTTTCAGTTATCACGATACAGGAACATGCAGAAGTAAGACGGTATCTTTCTTTGATCCTCTGTTGAAAGAAGATGTTGTAGAAGAGAAGCCCAACCCGTTTAATGTGCTGGAGCAATTGAAGCCCGGCAACAAGCACTAGGAGTGTAGTCATGGCTGTTCAGAAAAGTAAAAAGACGCGGTCGCGGCGCGGTATGCGGCGCTCGCATGATGCGTTGACCGGACCGACATTATCGGTTGATCAAACGTCAGGAGAGACTCATCGTCGGCATCATGTTACAGCCGATGGGTTTTACCGTGGCAAAAAAGTGATCGACAGCGGCAGTGACGACTGAAACTTCCGGCCTGAACGGAAGTAAATTGGCACTGTGTTCCGCGCGCTCGCTCTGACAGTTTGTCAAACCTGCGAGGACTTCAGTCCTCGCAAAAGCCCTTCGAATCTCGTTGTGATCGCTGTAAACACTTCAGCACTAACCGCATGATCTACCCACAATACTTCTCGCAGGCGCTCTCGTGTCTCTACCGACGTTATAGTACCGTTGAAGTTCAACGCCAACGCCACTATTCTCGCGCGCAGCGCACGGTGATCTACCTAGCTGCTGGAAAATCTGTGGGAATGTCCCGAGTTTCGACTAAAGACGGTATCAGCGATGTATGAGACCACGATTGGCTTTGTTTTCCCGGGACAGGGTTCCCAGCAGGTAGGAATGCTGGCGGCAGCTCATGAACAGTTCGCTGTGGTAAGAGATACCTTTGAGGAAGCTTCTCAGGCACTTGACTATGATATGTGGTCGTTGCTGATGACCGGACCGCAGGAGGCACTAAATCTGACAGAAACGACACAACCGGTTCTGCTGACGTGCAGCGTGGCGCTCTGGCGAGCATGGGAGGAGGCGTTAGGTGCATCACCTTGTATCATGGCCGGCCACAGCCTCGGTGAATTCTCTGCATTGGTATGTGCTGGCGCTTTGGGATTTGCTGATGCCGTTAAATTAGTGCGCAAGCGAGGCGAGTTTATGCAGACGGCTGTGCCTGCAGGCCAGGGCGCTATGGCCGCGATTATCGGCGTCGAAGACTCTGAGGTTATTCGTATTTGTCAGCAGGTTGCTCATGAGGGGAACGGTGTTGTCTCTGCGGTAAACTTTAATTCACCTGGCCAAGTCGTTATCGCTGGAAATACTGCCGCCGTTGAGGTCGCTATTAGTGCCTTGAAAGAAGCGGGCGCAAAAAGAGCGCTGCCTCTCCCGGTAAGCGCGCCTTTTCATACTGAATTGATGAAGCCTGCGGGAGAACATCTGGCAGAGGCAATGTCCGTAATTGCAATTTTATCGCCTACGATACCCGTAGTCCACAATGTGAATGCAACTGTCGAGTCTGATCCAGAAAAAATACGCACTCTGTTGATAGAACAGATCTATAGTCCGGTGCAGTGGACAGCCTGCATGCGCAGGGTTATTGAGGCAGGGGCGCAGAATATTGTTGAGTGCGGTCCAGGCAGAGTATTAAGCGGGCTGAGCCGGCGGATTGAAAAAACGTTGCACTGTTACTCTTTAGAAGAACCGGAAGCATTATTGGCGGCGGCAGCCGAACTAAAATAGAGCACTCGAGGTCCAGTATGGGAGAAGAAAAAAAAGTGGCTCTTGTTACGGGCGCTAGTCGTGGGATTGGCCAAGCGATTGCAAAATCGCTTGCTGCCGACGGTTTTATTGTCGTGGGGACTGCTACCAGTGACATAGGTGCTGAAGCGATCTCCACTTACCTTGCAGAGGAAAACAACCCTGGACGTGGCATCAAGCTGAATGTCGCCGACCCCGATAGCGTAACGCTGGCGATTAAGGCCATTGCCGAACAATTTGAGGCCCCTCTGGTGTTGGTGAATAACGCTGGCATTACCCGCGACAACATTCTCATGCGCATGAAGGAAGAGGAATGGCAGGCGGTTATGGACACTAACCTCAGCGGTCTTTACCGCGTGAGTAAGGCTTGCGTGAGGGGTATGACTAAGGCGCGCTGGGGCCGTATTGTGAATATCACATCTGTCGTTGGATCCATGGGAAACATCGGTCAGAGTAATTATGCGGCAACAAAAGCGGGCGCAGAGGGTTTCTCGCGAGCACTGGCCCGTGAATTAGGATCTCGTTCTATCACTGTTAATTGTGTCGCGCCGGGCTTTATTGATACAGATATGACTCGGGACTTACCCGAAAATCAGCGTGATTTGCTGTTACAGCAAATACCTCTTGGGCGACTCGGAAGCGCTGCAGAAGTTGCCGCTCTGGTGAGTTTCCTTTGCAGTGATATGGCGGGCTATATTACGGGTGAAACACTGCATATAAATGGTGGCATGCACATGGGATAAATTACTGATAAATATAGGTTAAATTTAGTATAATCGGTCGTGTTAAAAAAAATTTATTACTCGTTGGAAAAACAGAGTAAACTGTCCGCCCAGGCCGTGTAGTTGGGTATATTTAGAACTAAAAAACATTAGGAGTAACAGATAAAATGAGCAGCATTGAAGAGCGCGTGAAGAAGATCGTAGCAGAGCAACTTGGCGTCAAAGAAGAAGAGGTGCAAACTGACGCATCGTTCGTCGAAGATCTCGGTGCAGACTCCTTGGATACCGTCGAATTGGTAATGGCTCTTGAAGAAGAATTTGAAACTGAAATTCCAGATGAAGAAGCGGAAAAAATTACGACTGTTGCTCTGGCTATTGCATACATCAACTCTAATCTCGCCTGATTTATTAATGCCGTTTCCACGCGAGAAGCCGTTCCTATTTAGGTAGAGCGGTTTTTGTGTTTTTGCACCTCTCGGAAATTACGCTTTAGAGGAGTTATATCTTTGATTGGCAGAAGAGTCGTCGTTACTGGGATGGGGATGGTGAGCCCCGTCGGTCATACGGTGGATGAAACTTGGGGTAATATCTTGGAGGGCAGGAGTGGTGCGGCTCTAATTGAGAGCTTCGATACTTCTGCTTACAGCACTCGGTTCAGTGCCAGCGTTAAAAATTTCGACCTCTCGCCATACCTTGCCGAAAAAGAAGCGCGAAAGCAGGATGTTTTTGTGCAGTACGGCATGGTGGCAGGAATCCAAGCCATGCAAGACAGTGGATTTGAGGTGACTGAAGAAACTGCGCCGCGCATCGGCTGCTCTATCGGCTCAGGCATCGGCGGTATCGGGCAGATAGAAAAGAACACTGAAATTATTCGAACCTCAGGGCCGCGTCGCGTCTCGCCTTTTTTTGTACCGGGTTCTATCATCAATATGATATCCGGTAATCTTTCAGTGAAATACAATCTTCAAGGTCCGAATCTCGCCGTCGTGACGGCGTGCACTTCTGGCACACACAACATCGGTCTGGGTGCCCGGTTGATCGCACTGGGTGATGCCGATGCCATGTTGGTTGGCGGCGCTGAAATGGCGACGACGCCTGTCGGTTTAGGGGGTTTCGCCGCAGCTAGAGCGCTTTCTACGCGTAATGATGATCCTGTTCGCGCTTCGCGACCCTGGGACAAGGATCGCGATGGCTTTGTTTTGGGTGATGGAGCCGGCGTGATTATGATCGAGGAGTATGAATCAGCAAAGGCCAGAGGCGCAAAAATCTATGCTGAACTTCGAGGCTTCGGCATGAGTGGCGATGCTCACCACATGACGCTGCCCCCAGAGAACGGCAGAGGTGCCGCAGCCTCTATGTCCAATGCCATTAAAGATGCTGGTATTGCGTTGGATAAAATCAGTTACATCAACGCCCATGGAACCTCGACACACGCTGGTGATCTTGCTGAGAGTCGTGCTATTGAGTCCGTGTTTGGCAGTTCAGCGTCGCAAGTAGCGGTCAGCTCAACCAAGTCCATGATAGGCCACTTATTGGGTGCGGCTGGGGCAGTGGAGGCTATTTTTTCCATCTTAGCCTTACGCGATCAGGTGGCCCCACCGACCATAAATCTTGATGAGCCTGACGAGGGCTGCACTTTGAACTACGTCCCCCATGTCGCTCAGGAACGTGTCATCCATAGCACTCTTTCTAACTCTTTTGGGTTTGGCGGGACCAATGGATCATTGCTGTTCTGCAAAGCTGACTGATCGGATTGCCGGTGTCCCAGCGGTCTGACATCTGGCTTGATGGCTCACCAACAGCCACGTTGCCGCTACCAGATCGAGGGTCCGACTTCGGTGACGGTGTCTTTGAAACTATTTTAGTGCACCAAGGAGCGCTCCTCTTTGCAGATGTGCATCTAGAACGGCTGTCATTGGGCCTGCAAGTCCTCGCCATTCCTGACTGCATCGCAGCCGCGCGTCAGCAGCTTGATATTGTAGCCATTGCCATTCATTGGCGCTGGGCTGTGTTGCGTCTGAGTGTGAGCAGAGGTAGTGGCCAGCGAGGCTACACACCGTCCGATAATGCCGTTCCACGGATTTTGATCAGTGTCAGTCCGCTTGATCGTGACTGCGAGAAAATGATGACGGCTGCGACGTTGTGTTTCGCCAATATTCGCCTTGCTACCCAGCCTTTTCTGGCTGGGATCAAGCACCTCAATCGACTGGAGCAAGTTTTAGCATCTGCTCAAGCAAAAGCGGAGGGAGTCGACGAGGCCATCGTGCTGGATCAAAATGGACATATCATTTCAGTTATCGCAGGTAATCTTTTTCTGGTTCGTCAGGGCAAATTGCTGACCCCAAAACTGGATAATTGCGGAGTCCTAGGTACACGGCGCAGGCTTGTCATCGAAAGATGGGCGCCCGCTATAGGGTTAACGGTTCGCGAGACCACGCTAACGCTGTTAGATTTGCAGGAGGCAGAAGAGGTTTTCTATAGCAATAGCCTGCAAACTGTCCGGCCTATTGCGAGAATAGGCCAACAAAGCTGGAATAGTCATGGAGTATGTGAGGCAATATTCCAGCGTTATCAGGAAACGCTAATATGATGCGAAAGCTACTCGTATCGACACTGTTGCTGGTGATGCTGGCGGTACTGGGCGGCGTGATTTTCAGAGAATTGCGCCAACGATGGGATGCTCCGTTGTTGATTCCTGAAGAGGGGTTTGTACTGACAATAGTGCAGGGCGAGTCGTTGCGATCGGTCGCTGATACTCTGCACAAGGCTGGCATTTTAGTGCATCCCAGATTATTAATTCTTTACAGTAGATGGACTGGAATGGACCAAGCAATAAAGCGTGGAGAATACCTTCTACTTCCAGAACTAAACGCTGAGGCTCTGCTAAGGCGTCTGAATGACGGCGATGTGATCCACTATCAAGTCACTTTTCCTGAGGGTATAACGCTCGCTAAAGCTTTGGATATTCTTTCGCAGCAGGCGGCACTAGAAACGGTTTTAAGCGGACCATCGGATTCGCAAATCATGACTTTAATCAAGCCATACTCGCACTCGGAGGGTCTCTTTTTCCCTGACAGCTATCGATATTTACGCGGAGACACTGATCTGAGTGTTTTGCAGCGTGCGCACTCAGCCTTAATTGACGTGTTACAGACAGAATGGATTGCTAGAGCACCAGGGCTGCCCTATGAAACGCCCTATGAAGCGCTGATTATGGCGTCAATCATTGAGCGAGAAACGGGTCTTGCCGAGGAAAGAGAGCAGATTTCAGGTGTGTTCGTGCGACGATTACAGCAACGAATGCTTCTGCAAACTGACCCTACCGTGATTTACGGAATGGGTGCTGAATTTGATGGGAACCTTCGGCGTACTGACCTCAAGGACGGTAGCAATATTTATAATACTTACCGCCATTCTGGTTTGCCCCCGACCCCAATTGCTTTGTCTGGTCGTGCGGCAATTCATGCAGCGTTGAACCCGGAGGCGGGCAGCGCTCTGTACTTTGTCGCCAGAGGTGACGGTGGACATGTGTTTAGCGCAACCTTGGCAGCACACAATCGCGCTGTAGGGGAGTTTCAATTACGGCGGCGAAAAAATTACACGTCATCACCACAGGGACTGCGCTAGCGTGAGCATGAGAGGCCTTTTTATTACGATGGAGGGCGGGGAGGGTGTAGGTAAATCCACCAACCTAGCATTTCTTGAATGCTTTTTACGTGATAATGGAGTCGACGTTGTCGCTACCAGAGAGCCCGGTGGTACGCGTATTGGCGAGGAGGTCAGGAAGTTGTTGCTGCAGGTTCGTCAAGAAAAAGTGAGTGCGATGACGGAATTGCTATTGATATTCGCGGCGCGTGCACAGCATATTAGCGAGTTTATTGAGCCCGCTCTGGCAGTGGGACAGGTGGTTTTATGCGATCGGTTCACAGATGCGACGTACGCTTATCAATGTGGTGGAAGAGGCGTCGCATGGGACACGGTGAGACAGCTGGAGATATTGGTGCAAGATAAATTACGCCCCGATGTTACTCTTTTGCTCGATGCACCAACGTCTGTAGGTATGTCGCGGGCGCGCGGAAGAGGCGAATTGGATCGATTTGAACAGGAGGATCTGGATTTTTTTGAGCGCGTGCGAGCTAGCTATTTGGAACAGGCGAGGAAGCAGAGTGGCCGTTTCCGATTAATCAACGCGAGCGTGTCGTTGGATGAAGTGCAGCAACAGTTAACCGAAGTGGGCGGCGAATTGCTATCGCGTTGGCGTGATAGGTCTTCTGAGCCGTGATGGATCTGAGCGATCTTCCTGCCGTTACGCCACCCTTGCCATGGCAAGCCAGCGAGTGGCGCAATCTGAACACTCAACTGACGGATGGGCAGTTGCCGCATGCCCTGCTGTTGGACGGCGGACAGTATTCAGGCACGTCACAGTTGGCCCTGTCGTTGTCTAGATTGCTGCTTTGTGCTCGCGCAGAGGGCGGCCTCAATTGCGGTCGATGCCATGCCTGCGAACTGAGTGCTGGGGGCAGTCACGGTGACTTCAGATGGGTGCAACCTGAAGGAAAAAGCCGTGTCATTAAGATCGATCAGGTTCGTGAACTTGTGCGATTCTCCAGCATGACGGCAGGGTTTGGAGTCCGTAAAGTGATGGTGTTAGCTCCCGCCGATAGCATGAACGTCAATGCGTTCAATGCTTTGCTCAAACCTTTAGAAGAGCCGGCAAGTGGCACGTACATAATACTGGTATGCCATCGCATGGGCAGTGTTCCGGCGACCATCCGTTCGCGCTGTCAGATACTGAGGTTGCCCGTGCCCGATGCAGAACAGTGTTTGCACTGGCTGGACAAGACGACAGGGGACCGACGCGAAAGTGAGAAGCTGTTGTCTCTGGCGGAGGGTCGACCTCTTCTCGCGCAGCAACTATCTGATACGGATGGTGCAGCAGCGTTCGCGGCTAGGAATTTCGGCTTGCAAGCGCTACTGGTGGGAAAACTGACTGTGCCTCAGGCGGTTGCTTTGTGGGCTGATGCCGATACGGCCGCCTTTTTGGACGAAATTGCAGCAGGTTTGCAGCGACTATTAGCTGGCCTGTCGATAAAGCAGTTGAGCTCAAAGCAGGGGCGTGCAGCCTTTGGGCTATCCGATGAGGTGACGCGATTACAACGCGCTGTTAGTGCCGGCGCTAACCCGAACAAGCAGTTACTGGCGGATGCATTGTTGTCAAAATGCAATCGAGAGTTGGGGGCTGGGATGCTAAATGATAACATCCTAGCAAATATAGGAGACGACGTTTGATGAGTGATCAAAAACAAACGAGGTCCAGCAGCATATTGTCGCTCACCATCAAGGACAAGGCAGTGTTGTATTCTGCCTATATGCCTTTTTTGGATAACGGTGGTTTGTTTGTGCCGACGAACAAAGCCTATTCTTTGGGCGACGAAGTATTCCTGCTGTTGACGCTTATGGATGAATCAGAAAAAATTCCTATCTCGGGGAAAGTGGCGTGGGTCACCCCTCGCGGTGCTCAGGGTAATCGCACCGCGGGGATCGGTGTGCAGTTTAGTGAACAGGATGCATCTGCAAACGCTAAAATTGAAAACCATCTTGCGGGTGCACTTACGTCCGATCGGCCAACTCATACGATGTAGGACGATGACCGCGTTGTGATGGGTTAATCGTCACATAATGATCAAAAGTTTACGATAAAAAGATGGGCCCCGAAAGGGGCCCACCAAGACCATTAGGAGTGAAGCATAAAGGGACTACTTCCAAGCGGGAGTCAGCAGTCTCTCCGGTGGTAACCCGCTAAACTATCGCGTCGGCGACCACCGTATCAGTATCGCTTAAAATCGGTACTTTTCCACATTAAGTTGCTTTTTTTTAATATAGTTAGCTATTTATAAATTCATTTTAGTAACGTTTAATTATAAGGCCTCTCAGAATGACCGATATTGAAGCGTCTCTAGTGGGAGTCATTGAGGGCTTTTATGGGCGTTCTTGGTCGTTTGAAACTCGGCTGGCCTACGCTGACTACCTCAGTGAGGCAGGGCTTAATACCTGTATCTATTGCCCCAAGGAAGACCCTTATTTGCGTCGAGAGTGGCAGCACGACTGGCCAGAGTCGCAGTGGGTTGAACTACAGCAGTTGGCAAAAACGTACAGACAGCGGAGAATCAAGTGGGGCGTGGGACTATCCCCTGTAGAGCTTTATCGTAATTATGGCGCGTTGCAGCGTGAACAGCTAAAAACGAAGCTGGAGCGCCTATGTGAGCTTGAGGCTCCCTTGTTGGCTATCTTATTCGACGATATGCCGGGAGATCTCGATGCCCTCGCTAGCCGCCAAGCTGAGATCGTGGCTGATGTTTGCCGTTGGGCTCCGCTTGCTAAAGTGTTGGTGTGCCCCACGTATTATTCTTTTGACCCGGTGTTAGAGCAGTATTTTGGTCGTATGCCTGCGGATTACTGGCTTCAGTTAGGTAGGGACATGCCAGTAGATATCGACATCTTCTGGACGGGAAATCAAGTCTGTTCAGAGTCTATCGGCGCCAAAGACCTGCAGCCTATCGTTGAACAGCTGGGTCGTCGGGTTCTGCTTTGGGATAACTATCCGGTAAACGACGGCGCCGTGCGCAGCAACTTTTTGTATACCAGCAAGCTAACCGCCCGTTCTTCGGACTTAGGCGCTTATATCAGCGGACATTTATGCAACCCGATGAACCAAGGACTTTTGTCGCTGCCTGCCTTGAGTGGACTTGCTCAATTATACGGTAGCGGTGATTTTGGCAGCGAAGCCCTGTGCCGGTTATTGGGCCCTCTGACTTTAGAGAGGCTGTCTCGCGATGGCCAAGTTTTTGAGGAACAAGGGTTGTCTGGCATGGGGCAACAGCAGTGTCGACAGCTTGCTCTGGAATATCGGGCTTTGCCTGGCGCCGCTGCTTTAGAAATCACACAATGGTTGCGGGGCGAATACAGCTTCGACCCAGCGTGTCTAACAACCTGAGTCATACGGCACACCGTCACCGTCATGGCGTTCCCTAATATGCCCATAGCTAGCGAAAACACTAGCATTGTAGGTGTTCTGGTAGTTGAACCAAGGGCGGCTTTGTGGCAAACTCATCGGCTTCGTAACTGCCCTCCCAATTACTGTATTGCTGTTCGAGAAAAGCACGCGTAATCAATACGTTGAATAGTGTTTACATAGCAATATCGACCCAGTTGGCGGGTTATTCTTAGCGGAAGTGGCGAAATTGGTATACGCGCTGGATTTAGGTTCCAGTGCCGCAAGGCGTGAGAGTTCGAGTCTCTCCTTCCGCACCAAATTAATGGCTGAACTCCCTGCAGTGTTTGGACTGCAGCGGGGTGGCTCAAATATGTGGGCACTCCAAGCCCCCGATAGCAATTGGTTGATGAGGAACAATTATGCAGGTATCTATTGAAACCACTTCGAACCTAGAGCGGCGTCTGACCGTGGGTGTGCCTGCAGAACGCGTCGAGGTAGAAATTGACAGTCGACTCCAAAAAGCGGCTCAAAAAGCAAAGCTTCCGGGGTTTCGGCCTGGGAAGGTTCCGTTGAAGGTTATGCGTCAGCGCTTTGGGGCTGGCGTGCGGCAGGAAGTCCTCGGCGAAGTTGTCAGCCAGTCTTTTCAGGAAGCGGTTATACAAGAGAAGCTTCGTCCTGCGGGACAGCCCAGCATTGAACCTAAGAGCCTAGAGCCAGGGAAAGATCTCCAGTATGTCGCCATTTTTGAGGTCTTCCCGGATGTAGAATTAGTGGATATGAAAGACTTCCCCGTGACGAAGCCTGTGGCAGAGGTCAAAGACGAGGATGTTGATAACATTATCGAGGTTTTCCGCAAGCAACAGGGAAGTTGGGAGGAGGTGCAGCGCCCAGCCATACTGACTGACAAGGTCAATCTAGACTACGTTGGCCTCAATGATGGTCAAGAATTTGAGGGCGGTAGTGCGCAAGACAGTGATCTGGAATTGGGATCTGGTCGTATGGTTAACGGATTTGAAGACGGTATCGTCGGAATGGAGCCTAACGAGCAAAAGACCCTTGCCTTAAGTTTTCCAGATGACTATCACAATGAGGAGCTTAAGGGCGCAGCGGTTGAATTCACGGTTACGTTAAATAAAACAACGGAGCTGGTTCCAGCTGCAATAGACGAAGAACTTTTTGCTAAATATGGCGTTGAAGACGGTGGTGAAGAACATTTTCGCAAGGACATCAGCGCAAATATGACGCGAGAACTGAAAAATGCCGTACAGGCGAATGTTAAACAGCAGGTAATGGATGCGCTGCTCGAGGCACATGAATCGCTAGAATTACCGAAAGCCCTTGTGAACCAAGAAATTTCGGCGATGCGTCAGCAGATGTTCCAGCAGTTTAGCGGTGCAGGCAATATGGACTTGGATTTGGAGTCTTTGCTGCCAGATTCGATGTTCTCAGAGAACGCAGAGCGCAGGGTAAAATTAGGACTGGTCTTAGCTGAATATATTTCAAGCTTTGAATTGAGGGCCGATAACGAGCAAGTTCATAAAGCGATTGAAGAGATCGCATCGACGTACGAGTCTCCTCAAGAAGTCATAGACTACTATAAGTCTAATCCGCAGCAGCGTTCGTCGGTGGAATCTAAGGTATTGGAGGATCAAGTGGTTGAAAAATTGCTTGCAGGGGCCAATATTACAGAAAATGAGAGCAGTTATCAGGATCTTATCGGCGCAGAGAAGGCTGAAGCCTGACAGGTGTTCCAGGGGCGATAGCGGGTAATGCCGTCGCTCAATTTTAGTCACAATTTAGATTAGGGGCGCGGCACATGCCAATGAAATTTGACGGTGAAAGTAGAAGCGAGATCAACAACCTGGGGCTAGTTCCCATGGTGGTAGAGCAGACTGCTCGTGGAGAGCGCTCCTATGATATTTACTCTAGACTTTTAAAGGAGCGCGTCATCTTTGTCGTTGGCACCGTAGAAGACCACATGGCTAATTTGATCGTGGCTCAACTGCTGTTTCTGGAGTCAGAGAATCCTGACAAGGATATCCATTTGTACATCAACTCTCCCGGCGGGTCGGTCACCGCAGGTTTGTCGATTTACGACACCATGCAGTTCATCAAGCCAGATGTGAGCACCATGTGCATCGGACAGGCGGCATCCATGGGGGCATTCCTGCTTTCGGGCGGCGCAAAAGGAAAGCGCTTTTGCTTGCCGAATGCCCGCACCATGATCCATCAGCCCAGTGGGGGCGCACAAGGTCAGGCGACGGATATCGACATACAAGCCCGAGAAATTCTGATTATCCGTCAACGACTGAACGAGATTATGGCGGAGCATACGGGCCAGACCATTGAGAATATTGAACGTGATACTGAGCGAGATCGCTTCATGAATGCCCACCAAAGCAAGGAGTATGGACTGGTGGACGAGGTTGTAGAGAGCCGGGCCAGTGCATCGTCTGTGACCGCTGATAAGAGCAAGTAGCGTTATTTAGTTCTGTCGAGGACTTGCAAATACCAGTAAAAAACATCATCTTGGATAGGGATGACGGCTCTGTAAAAATTTTAAGGGAAGTGGGCAGCTAGATGAGTGAAAAAACCACAAAATCAGGGGATGACGGGAGCAAGCTGCTGTACTGCTCGTTCTGTGGCAAAAGCCAGCATGAAGTTCGAAAATTAATCGCTGGGCCTTCGGTCTTTATTTGCGATGAATGTGTCGACCTGTGTAACGACATTATTCGCGAAGAAGTTCAGGAAAGTAGCTCAGATGAGAAAAAAGATCACCTGCCCGTTCCTCACGAAATCAAAGCGATACTTGATGAATATGTGATTGGCCAAAATAGAGCCAAGAAGGTACTCGCAGTTGCGGTTTATAATCACTATAAGCGTCTGCGTCACACCGCAAGCCGCGGAGAGGTCGAGCTCGGTAAAAGTAACATACTGCTGGTAGGTCCCACTGGGAGTGGTAAGACGCTGCTGGCAGAAACGTTAGCACGCCTCCTCGATGTTCCTTTTACTATAGCGGATGCGACGACCCTCACCGAAGCGGGGTATGTTGGAGAGGATGTTGAAAATATTATTCAGAAGCTGCTGCAAAAATGCGAGTACGATGTCGAAAAGGCACAAGTAGGCATCGTCTATATTGATGAAATCGATAAAATTTCACGTAAGTCTGACAACCCTTCAATAACCCGTGATGTTTCGGGTGAGGGTGTCCAGCAGGCGTTGCTTAAGCTAATTGAGGGCACGATTGCTTCTGTTCCGCCTCAGGGTGGCCGTAAGCACCCGCAGCAGGAATTTCTTCAAGTTGATACGTCCAATATCCTATTTATATGCGGCGGTGCTTTTTCTGGTTTGGAGAAGGTTATTCGTAATCGCTCAGAGAAGGGCGGGATTGGATTTGGCGCTGAGGTAAAGAGCAAAGACGAGAAGCGCAACATAGGCGAATTGCTGTCTCAATTAGAGCCTAACGATTTAGTCCAGTACGGGCTGATTCCTGAGTTTGTCGGCCGACTACCGGTCATTGCTACCCTGGAAGAGTTGGACATAGAGGCCTTGGTGCAGATATTGACAGAGCCGAAGAACTCGCTGACCAAACAGTACAGTAAGATTTTTGAAATGGAAGGCGTTGAGGTGGATTTCCGCGAGGATGGTCTTCGTGCGATCGCTGAAAAAGGCATGGAACGCAAGACCGGGGCGCGCGGATTACGCTCTATATTAGAGGGTATTTTGTTGGACTCCATGTACAACATTCCTTCCCTTGACGACGTTATCAAGGTGGTTATTGATGAATCAGTGATACGTGGTGATTCCGAGCCACTGCTGGTTTATCAAAACAGCGAACTCCCCGCTCGAGCAGTTTCCACAGATGACTAATTTGCCGTCTGGTGGTGCTTTTGGGCGGCGCGACGTTACGCTGGCGGGGAAATATACAACTGTGTAGACTTGATTTTTCGAGTAAACACCCCCAAATATAACTCTCAAAGCATACATTTTTTGCTAAACCTGGAGGTTTATATGGGTTCTTCTTCTGTTATCGGATTACCTCTTTTACCATTGCGCGATGTGGTTGTATTTCCACACATGGTGCTGCCGCTTTTTGTGGGGCGTGAAAGATCAATTAAGGCCCTAGAAGATGCGATGGCCAACGACAAACAGGTCATGCTGGTAGCGCAGCGAGATGCCGCAGATGATAACCCATCTGCCGATAGCCTCTATCAGGTTGGAACAGTCTCGAACATCCTTCAATTACTTAAGCTACCGGATGGGACCATCAAAGTTCTCGTGGAAGGAAGCTATCGGGCGATGGTCGATAATGTCGACGATGAAGGGCCGTTTGCTGTTGCTGGCATAAGGGAAATTATCAGTGAGGATATCCCCGACAGCGAGGTTGAATCATTACTACATTCCACCACTACTGAGTTCGAAAAATACGTTAACTTTAGTAAAAAAGTGCCTGCTGAAGTGCTGACGTCACTCACCGGCATTGACGAGCCGGGCCGCCTAGCGGATACCATAGCCGCACATATGGGCGTTACGCTTGAGGAGAAACAGCACATCCTTGAGATTTCTGGTGTATCCGCCAGGCTAGAGCATTTGATAGGATTAATGGACGCTGAAATTGATCTGTTTCAGGTTGAAAAACGCGTTCGAGGACGCGTTAAAAAGCAGATGGAGAAGAGTCAGCGCGAATACTATTTAAATGAGCAGATGAAGGCCATTCAAAAAGAACTGGGGGATATGGATGAGGCCCCCAGCGAGCTGGACGCATTAGAGACACGCATTGATGAAGCGAAAATGCCGGCCGAGGCGAAGGATAAGGCACAGTCTGAGTTGGGTAAACTTAAAATGATGTCGCCAATGTCCGCCGAGGCGTCGGTAGTGCGCAGCTATATTGATTGGATGGTTAGCGTTCCGTGGTCTAAGCGCAGTAAGGTAAAGCATGACCTAAAACGCGCTTCAGCAATACTGGATGAAGACCATTATGGTCTCGAAGAGGTCAAGGACCGCATCCTAGAATACCTGGCCGTTCAAAAGCGCGTGCGTAAGGTTAAGGGCCCCGTGTTATGTCTGGTAGGGCCGCCAGGAGTCGGTAAAACATCTTTGGGTGAATCTATAGCGCGTGCAACGAACAGGAAATTTGTGCGCATGGCGCTCGGTGGTGTGCGCGATGAGGCGGAGATACGCGGCCACCGACGTACCTACATTGGATCGATGCCTGGCAAGTTGTTGCAGAAAATGTCGAAAGCTGGGGTCAAAAACCCACTATTTTTACTCGATGAAATCGACAAAATGGGTATGGATAACCGCGGTGATCCCGCCTCAGCGATGCTGGAAGTGCTCGACCCTGAGCAAAACCACGCATTCAATGACCACTATCTGGAAGTGGACTACGATTTATCTGACGTGATGTTTGTTTGCACCTCTAATACCATGAATATACCTGCGCCACTTCTTGACCGGATGGAGGTCATTCGAATTCCGGGCTATACCGAGGACGAGAAGTTCAATATTGCTATGCGATACCTCATTCCGAAGCAGATCAAACTTAACGGGTTGAAAAAGGATGAGTTGGTGATCGATGAGAGTCTGATTGTCGATATTATTCGTTATTACACCAGAGAAGCGGGCGTCCGTTCCCTCGACAGAGAGATCGCAAAGGTCTGCCGTAAAATGGTCAAGGCATTTGCCCTGGGCGAGGCTGTTTCTGGCGCCACGGTAACGGCAGCAATGCTGCCAGATTTGCTCGGCGTGAGGAAGTGCAACTACGGCATCGCTGAAGAAACCAGCAAGATTGGTCAGGTGACTGGTCTGGCGTGGACGTCGGTAGGTGGAGAGCTATTGACCATCGAAGCGGTCGCTATTAAAGGCAAAGGTCGCCATGTGCAGACAGGGTCTTTGGGCGATGTGATGCAGGAGTCTATTCAGGCTGCCACTACGGTGGTTCGCAGTCGATCTCAAATGCTAGGTATACCAGCGAATTACCACGAAAATCACGACGTACATATTCATGTGCCCGAAGGGGCTACACCTAAAGATGGCCCCAGTGCCGGCGTGGCCATGTGCACTGCTTTGGTCTCAGTACTTACCAGTATCCCCGTTAGGTCTGATGTGGCAATGACAGGTGAAATCACCTTGCGTGGAGAAGTACTGCCTATCGGTGGCCTGAAAGAGAAGCTTTTAGCGGCTCGGCGAGGCGGTATTAAAACGGTCATTATTCCCAAGGAAAATGAACGAGACCTGAAGGAGGTGCCGGATAACATTAAAGAGGACCTCGATATTCGACCCGTAAAGTGGATTGATGAGGTGTTGGCGTTGGCCTTGGAAACGATGCCCGACCCGCTAAGCGACGAAGAGTTTCTGGCAAATCCTGTCGGGGCATCGCCCAATAGCGATAATGACGACAATAATCGCATTAATACCCATTAACCGGCTCAAGATTATTGACCGGCATTCGTGCTCTGGTATAGAGTCTTAATTGAGGGTGCGCGGTGTTTTTTGACTCTGCCACGGAGGCAAGCCGCTTACAGCTTTGATTAAAAAATGACAAGAACAGCTTTATTAAAGGCTGCACTCCCCTCTACTAAGGGGTAACATACTGTTTTGAGGTTTTAACTTTCAAGGGGATAATTGTGAATAAAACTGAACTGATTGACGCAATCGCAACGGCAGCTGATTTGCCAAAAGCTTCCGCTAGTCGTGCACTGGATGCCGTGCTGGACAGTATTACTCAAGAGCTGAAAAACGGTGAGCAGGTCGCTCTCGTGGGTTTCGGGACTTTTATTGTAAAGCATCGTAATGCTCGCAGTGGCCGTAACCCTCAAACCGGTGCCACAATCCAAATTGCGGCGTCCAACGTGGCCAGTTTCAAGGCCGGTAAAGCATTGAAAGATGCGGTAAACGACAAATAAACAGGAAAATGTCGTCGTAGGTCGTCTAGCGACCTACGATAACATCTAGTGTCGTCCAGTGGGCGGCATGTGGCTTTAACGAAAAGCGCACGCTCACGTGCGCTTTTTTGTTTATTCTTTGCGAGTATTACTCATGCTTCAGGACATACGTCAGCATACACAGGGCACAGCCGCCAAGATTATCATAGGAATCATCGTGATCTCGTTTGCTTTTTTTGGCATTCAGTCCATTTTAGTGAGTGGGGGAGATAATGAAATTGCGGACGTTAACGGTGAGCTGATATACCCGCAGCAGTTACAGCAGGCCTTGGACACACAGAAGCGTCGCCTCATTTCCATGATGGGCGATCAGTTTGATCCAGCAATGCTTGACGACGAGCGCCTTGCCCCCCAAGCCCTGGAGTCACTGATTAACCGAGCGTTACTGATGCAGTCAGCGCAAGCGTTAAAGCTTGTCATATCAGAAATCGACATTGGTGCTGTCGTGGGAGGTATGCAGCAGTTTCAGGTCGGCGGAAGATTTTCGCCTGATGTATACAAGAGTGTACTTTCCAGTGCGGGCTATACTCCCAGCTCTTTCAAACAAGGTTTGCGTGAAGATATGCTTCTTTCTCAGCTGCGCAGTGGTGTCGCTGGCAGCGAATTTGTGACTTCTTCAGAGCTAGAACTCAACTCTCAAGTGATCTTGGAGCAGCGTGATTTGAATTTTTTCACCATACCATTAGAGAAGTTCACTTCGATTTCGCCTCCTACTGACGCTGATATTAATGCGTATTATCTCGACCATCAGGAGGCGTTTCGTACTCTGGAGTCCTTAGACCTCGACTACCTAGAGCTAACGCTTGACGACTATCGTAAGCCGGTGAGCGAGGCTGCTATTCTGGGCGCTTACGAACAAGCTAAGCAGGACCTGCAGTACCAAACACAGAATCGCGTATCTCATATTCTCTTTGAGACTGACGAAGATAGTAGCGTTCAGCAGCGTGTCGCATCGGCGCAGGAGAAACTCGCTGCAGGGATGGCATTTGCTGATGTAGCAAAGCAGTTCTCCGACGATATTGGCTCCGTAGATAAGGGAGGCGACTTAGGCTACACCAGTGGTGAGGCTTTTCCTGATGAGATGGAGGTTGTCGTCGCTGAGCTGGAGCCAGGCGTTGTCTCGAACCCTTTAGAAACAGACGCTGGCACGCATTTGATTTTGGTCACAGAACGCAAACAGGCCGAAGCTCCCAGCCTTGAAGACATGCGCTCTGCGCTGGAAAACACCATTCAAGAAGACGATGCGCGGGAAACGTTGCTGCTGACTGTGGAGTCTCTCAGAGACCTGTCATTCAATGCAGAAGACCTACGTAATCCGGCAAAGGAGCTTAATCTATCGGTTGAACAGGCCGATGTTGTTTCGCGCTCACAAGCGGAAGGGTTATTCTCCAATCCCTCTCTATTGACTGCAGCGTTCTCTGATGACGTATTATTAGCGGGGAATAACAGCGAAGTCATTGAATTGGCCGGAAGCAATTTTGTCGTCTTGAGCGTTCGCAAGCATAATATTCCGGAGATAAAGGCGTTGTCAGCTGTAAGAGAGCAGGTTGTGGCTGCGCTGGTTGAAGAAACGGCCCGATTGGCGGTACTGTCTGAAGCCAATCATGCGTTGCAGGAGATGCATGATGGGCTTACAGCAGATAAGTTCGCGGATGCGCAGCAGTATGAGTTGAAAGTTGAGCTGGGTATTGATCGAGGCAATACTTTGCTGTCCCCTGAAATTCTAGGCCGCACTTTTCAGTTACCGTTACCGACTGCGGGTGCTGCATCAATTGACTTTATATCGATGCCGAACGGCGACGCTGTCGTGATTGAACTGTTGAGTGTAACCGCTGGTGAGTTCAAATCCTTGCCGACCCAAGAGCAAGCGCAGTTTCAGCAGCTATTAGCGACTGAAGCGGGACGATTAATTGACATCGAGTACCAGCGCGGATTACGTGAACGTGCCAAAATTTCGATACTGTAAATATTGACCTGAGGAAAACATGCTAAGAAAGATACTGACGCTAAACCAGATGTCATCCAAGGGTCTGGAGCGGCTCCCTCGTGGTGGCTATGAGGTGGCAACTGAGCTCACAGATCCAGATGCAATACTACTGCGCAGTTATAAGCTTCAAGAGCGGGATATTCCCGCATCCGTTTTGGCGATAGCGCGCGCGGGTGCAGGTGTGAATAATATTCCAGTGGCAGCCTGCACCGCTCGCGGTATTCCAGTATTCAATTCTCCAGGCGCTAATGCTA
This sequence comes from uncultured Haliea sp., assembly GCA_913062625.1. Classification (GTDB taxonomy): domain Bacteria; phylum Pseudomonadota; class Gammaproteobacteria; order Pseudomonadales; family Halieaceae; genus Marimicrobium. The sequence continues at coordinate 21,209 of CAJXWP010000012.1, forward strand.
ACGCCGTTAAAGAGTTAGTGGCTACAGGACTATTGCTCGGTTCACGTGGTGTTATCGATGGCATTGATTATGTCAGCACACTGCACAGTATTCAGGACGAAAGCGAACTGAATAAAGTTCTTGAAACGCATAAAAAGAAGTTTAAAGGCAGCGAATTAGTCGGTAAGACACTCGGGGTTGTTGGCCTTGGCGCTATCGGATCATTAGTCGCCGAGATGGGATTAACGCTAGGAATGAAGGTTATCGGTTTTGATCCAGCCCTGTCCGTGGAAGCTGCGTGGCGATTGTCGAGCCAAGTTCAAAAGGCCGACACTTTGGCCGCATTGTTCGCACGATGTGACTATATTAGCCTGCATTTGCCCGTCTTGGATTCAACGCGGGGTTTGGTCAATGCGCAATTGTTAGATGTGATGCAGCCTGAAGCCTGTCTGCTTAATTTTGCACGTCAGGAGATTGTAGATCAGGCGGCGTTATTAAAATCACTGGAAACCGGCCAATTGCGTAAATACATTGCTGACTTTCCTACGCCAGCTCTCATTCCCCGCAATGATGTGATTCTGATGCCGCATATTGGAGCAAGCACAGATGAAGCGGAAGAGAACTGTGCCATCATGGCAGCCGAGCAGTTGCGAGACTTCTTGGAAAACGGAAACGTTCGCAACTCGGTTAATTTTCCGGCCTTGCAGTTGGAGCGTGAGAGCGGTTGCCGTTTATCGCTGACCAACGAGAATATCCCTAAGGTTCTTGGCAATGTTCTCTCTATCTTGGCAGACGAAAACATCAATGTTATCGACATGCTCAATAAGAGTCGTGATGAGCTTGCATACAATCTGATTGATATTGGCACACAACCGGAAATTCATGTATTGGAAAAAATGCGCGCATTGGATGGTGTCATTAACGTTCGCTTAATAGGCGACTGTGCTGCATAAGCACGCCGCTAAACCGCTGAGTGTTGTCTCAGAGATTCTGTGGGTTTAGTCCTGCCCTTGCCAGCAGCCTCTGTATTGTGTTCACAGGCACCGCTTTTTGACGCGAGGACCTAAGCTTACAGGGGGCATAATACTGCAGCCCCCAAAGTGGCTATTTGCTAATATGAGAATAGCGTGAGCAATCAGGATTAATCGGCGAGCGTAGTCATCGAAACTCCAAGCGCAATGCGTGAGGAGGCCGTTTTATTTTCGCTGGTCGTTAAGCACCAGAGGTAGAAATAATGAAAGCTCCGCTTGAATCGCTGGAGACCCAAGTCAAATCCGGAAGAAATTATGAGTCGCCACCATTGCATCTGTGGCACCCGCCCTTAAGTGGTGATATTTCGATCCACATCAATGCACAGGGCGAGTGGTACCATGACGGCTCTAAAATCGAGCGTCAGTCCCTGGTTAACCTGTTTTCTAGCATCCTGAGGCGTGAAGAGGATGGCGAATACTACTTAGTGACGCCTACTGAAAAGTGGCGTATCGAGGTTGAGCTGCACGCTCTGCTCATCATTGATTTCGATACCCAGATGGTGGCGGGTGAACAAATTATCAAGGCGACGTTAAGCACGGGTAGGGAGATTATAGTCGGCGAAGAACACCCACTGTTCCTTGACACCACCGTGGGTGGTATAGCGGCGGTAAAAGTTGCTAACGGGCTGACCGCACTCTCTGCGCGCCCTGCCTGGTATAGGCTGGTAGGTATGGCGGCGTCCGTAGATGGCGTTGAGGTTATCGCGTCCGGCACCTATGTATTTCCGCTTGGGGCCGACTAAAGCTCACCATCCATGGCCCACTGCAGGGCGCTTACATGTTGGGGTAATTTGGTCCGCCAAAGCCTTCCGGTGTTACCCAGACAATATTTTGTGACGGGTCTTTGATATCACAAGTCTTGCAGTGCACACAGTTCTGAGCGTTGATCTGGAAACGCTGACCTTCGGCATTTTCGACGATCTCATAGACGCCGGCTGGACAATAGCGCTGTGCTGGCTCGTCATAGAGAGGTAAGTTCGTTGCTATAGGCACGTCAGGGTCAATGAGTGTGAGATGGCAAGGCTGATCTTCCTCATGGTTGGTATTAGACAGAAAAACCGAGGATAAACGATCAAAGCTGATGATGTTATCAGGTTTTGGGTATTCAATTTTCTTGCACTTCGCGGCCGGTTTGATGGCCGCATAATCGGGCGTGGCATCGTTAAGGGTGAACGGCAGTTTGCCGCCAAAGATGTTCTGATCCATCCACACCATGGCCAAACCCGCTAGCATACCGAACTTGTGCATAAAGCCAGAAAAATTGCGGGTAGTGTACAGTTCCTCATGTAGCCAAGAGGCAGCCGTTTTGTCTGCATAGGATTGCAGGTCAGCCGGAGCGGAATCACCCTGAATAAGCGCCTCAAATACAGCCTCTGCTGCGAGCATTCCACTCTTCATCGCGGTGTGATTGCCCTTGATTTTAACGCTGTTCAAGGTGCCAGCATCACACCCGATGAGCAGTCCCCCGGGAAAGTGCATTTTGGGTAATGAGTTGAGGCCCCCTTTTGTAATTGCGCGGGCACCATACACAAGGCGGCTGCCTCCCTCGAGGTATTTGAGTGTCTCGGGGTGGTGCTTCCAGCGTTGAAATTCTTCAAATGGGCTCATGTATGGATTGCTATAATTGAGGTCTGCAATCAGGCCTATGAATAATTGGTTGTTCTCAGCGTGGTACATGAACGCCCCTCCACTGGAATTACTTTCACTCAAAGGCCAACCAAGCCCGTGAATAACGAGTCCCTCTTCATGCTTCTCTGGAGGGATTTCCCAGATTTCCTTAATACCGAGTCCGTAATGCTGAGGGTCTTTGCCATCATCTAGCGAAAACGACTCAATCAGCTGCTTTCCAAGGTGTCCGCGGCAGCCTTCAGCAAATAAGGTATATTTTGCATGCAGCTCCATGCCTAGCATGTAACTGTCTTTATGCTCTCCAGTGGCACTGATACCCATATCACCTGTCGCGATACCCTTGACCCGCCCATCGCCATGGTAGAGGACTTCAGCCGCAGCGAATCCAGCGTAGACTTCCACGCCTAACCCTTCAGCTTGCTCCGCCAGCCAGCGACAAACGTTGGCCATTGAGACAATGTAATTGCCTTCATTATGTGTCGGTTTGGGAATCATAAAGTTTGGCAGCTTTATGGCACTCTTTTGGCTCAGATATAAGAAAAAATTGTCCTCTTTTACTTTGGTTTTTAGCGGCGCGCCCAACTCTTCCCAATTGGGAAAGAGCTCGTTTAGCGCGCGAGGCTCGAGGACTGCACCGGACAGTATATGGGCGCCGACCTCTGAGCCTTTTTCTACGACACACACGGTGACTTCTTGATCTTTGTCCTTTGCCAGCTGCATAATCCGACAGGCAGCAGACAAGCCTGAAGGGCCAGCGCCTACGATTACAACATCGAACTCCATAGATTCACGTTCCACTGCGCTGTCCTCTTATCGTCGTTCTGGGGCCAGTGTCTTGGCCGTATCTCTAGAAAGACCGTAAGTATATAATTTTTAACGATTAGAAACTATAAATCCGTTGAATAGAGAAAATACAGCGCAAGATTGGTGCCAAGTGCTTTGACCGCTTTTATGGGTCTTGACCCAGCGCATATTTATGGGCAACATACCTCGCCAAGTTAGCTAGGGCTTAGCGTTTCGCACCGCTGCAGCCCATTAAAATCACCTGAAAAATCTATGGAGAATCCATGAAGGTTCTTGTTGCTGTAAAGCGTGTCGTTGATTATAACGTCAAAGTCCGCGCCAAAGCCGATGGTACTGATGTTGATCTGAACAACGTCAAGATGTCTATTAACCCTTTTTGTGAAATTGCTGTGGAAGAAGCCGTGCGCCTGAAGGAAGCCGGTATCGCCACCGAAGTTATCGCTGTTTCCGTTGGCGACAAAAGCTGTCAAGAGCAGATACGTACTGCATTGGCGCTGGGTGCTGATCGAGGCATACAGGTCGAAACTGAGGGCAAAGTAGAGCCGCTGGTCGTTGCCAAGCTGTTAAAAGCCGTTGTCGATAAAGAACAGCCACAGCTGGTTATCCTAGGCAAGCAGTCTATTGATGGCGATAATAATCAGACCGGGCAAATGTTGGGTGCGCTGGCCAATATGGGCCAAGGTACGTTTGCTTCCAAAATCGAAATTGAGGGTGACAAGGTCAGTGTCATACGTGAAATTGACGGTGGCCTGCAGACAGTCAGCCTGAACCTTCCCGCTATAGTGACGACTGATCTTCGACTTAACGAGCCCCGATATGCCTCGTTACCGAATATTATGAAGGCTAAGAAGAAGCAACTGGATGTCTATACGCCTGATGACTTGGGTGTTGCGGTGACTTCTCACATTACCCAGGTAAAAGTGCAGGCTCCAGCAGAGCGTCAGGCTGGGATTAAGGTTAAGGATGTAGAAGAGTTGGTCGATAAACTGAAGAACGAGGCGAAGATAATATCATGAGTACTCTGGTAATTGCGGAACACGACAACAGTAGTCTGAAGGTGTCCACCCTCAATGCTGTGGCAGCGGCTCAGGTTATGGGCGGCGAGATTGACATACTGGTAGCAGGGGCTAATTGTGCTGCGGTTGCTACAGCTGCTGCGGCTGTGCCAGGGGTTGGCAAGGTGTTAGTAGCCGATAATGCCGTCTATGAACATCAGCTGGCTGAGAACGTTAGCCTGTTAATCGCCGAGGTAGCGGCCGGCTATGAGAATATATTGGCGCCAGCGACTCCAAACTGTAAGAACTTTTTGCCGCGGGTAGCGGCGCTGCTCGATGTTGCTCAAATCTCTGACATTACCTCGGTGGAATCTGCTGACACCTTTCAGCGTCCCATCTATGCGGGTAACGTCATAGCGACGGTGCAAAGCTCTGATGCCAAAAAGGTTATTACCGTGCGAACCACTGCGTTCGACGGTGTGCCTGCTGAGGGCGGGTCTGCTGTTATCGAAGCGCTGGATGCTGTGCACGACGCAGGGACATCTTCGTTCGTCGGAGAAGAGGTTGTAGTGTCCGAACGGCCCGAATTGACCGCTGCCTCAGTGGTTATCTCTGGTGGTAGAGGCATGCAAAACGGTGAAAACTTCAAATTGCTTGATGGCATTGCCGATAAGCTTGGAGCCGCGATTGGTGCCTCGCGAGCAGCGGTTGATGCGGGGTTTGTGCCTAATGACATGCAGGTGGGTCAGACAGGAAAAATTGTAGCGCCTGATTTATACATAGCGGTGGGTATTTCAGGCGCCATTCAGCATTTGGCGGGTATGAAGGATTCCAAAGTGATTGTGGCAATTAACAAAGATGAGGATGCGCCAATTTTTCAGGTGGCAGATTACGGGTTGGTAGCAGATCTGTTTGAGGCCTTGCCTGAGTTGGAAGCGCAACTCTAGGCAATACCGTGTTCTCGATAAAACCGGCCTTTGCGGTCGGTTTTTTTTTGCCTTTTATTAGTCCCGTCTCAGGTGATCTGCGACGGCAATAGGGGTAGGGTAGTTCAGCACGACGATATAGGAGGACACTAGGAGTGTAATAATCGTAGTGGCCTGAATTAGCAGAGAGGCCTGCTGCGAAATGAGTGCCCCACCTATAGCGACGTAGGCGATAAGCAAAGAGAACTCACTGGCCTGACCCAGCCGGAAGCCCAGGTCCCACCCCATGCTGCCCTTTTCACTGACCCCTTTCAGGAGGTAGCGGTATACCACCGGTTTTAGGCCGAGTACTAGCGCAGCAAGCAATAGAGCGGGCACGAGCACTTGGTGCAGTAGGGCAAGATTGAACCGAGCGCCTACCGAGAAGAAGAATAGAATAAGGAAAAAGTCACGCAGTGGCTTCAAGTTGATCGCGATGTATTGGGAGATCGGGCTCGTCGCAATCGTGACGCCGGCAATAAAAGCTCCGATTTCGGCCGAAAGTCCCAGAGCACTGGCGGCCTCTGCCATGCCCAGGCACCAGCCTATCGCTAAAAGAAAAATATATTCATGAAAGCTATCGAAGCGGGTGATCAGCGGCAGCAGCACAAAACGCACGACTAATAATGCAGCCCCAGCCAGGAGAGGCAGGCTTAGCAGTGAAACAGTAAGCTTGGTGCCCATGCTGTCACCTGAGTTAGCACTCAGTAAAACCATCAGCACGATAATAGCGAGTAGATCCTGCAACAATAAGAGTCCAATCATCAGTTCGCCGATGTGGCGATGGTGCAGAACGGTCGTGGGTAGGAGCTTAATACCTATGATGGTTGACGAAAACATCATCGCTGCACCAATGACAAGACTGTCGATGATGGAATAGCCAAAGAGAGACGCCACAGCGCATCCACCCAGTAGGAAAATACACGAGCTGAATACGGCAACCAATACCGACTTTCTTAAGGTAACCCACAATGCCTGAGGCTGCATATCCAGGCCTAGCAGGAACAATAGAAAAATAATGCCTACGTGCCCAATATCAGAGAGCAGATCGAGGTCGGTGACCAAGGACAGGCCATAAGGACCAATACATGCACCCAGCGCGATGTACGCAATAATCAGGGGCTGACGAGTGTACAGAGCCACGGAGGCGAACAGGGCCGCCCCAGTGAATATCAAAAAAAATGAAAAGGTAATGCTGCTGAAGTCCATTTATAGTGCTTCCGCGTTAGCCTTATTGTGAGTGTAAACAAATCGTCGGCAGATAGAAACGTAGGCGGTATTTATGACCGACGACGAAAAAGTGGCAGCGGCTGGTCGATGGCGGCTTGGTAGTGTTCCGTAAAATCCATCAGACTTGTTAGCGCCGCGTCTAGATGTGAATCATCGGCCATCTGAAAGGCATCGAAACCACAACGTTGCAAGTAGGTAAGCTGATCGCGGATAAAGTGCCCACTGGCGCGCAGTTCGCCTTGGTAGCCATGCTCGCGCGCGTCGCGTGCGTATGAAAATCCTCGGCCATCGGTAAAAATAGGAAAATTGATCACTAGCAGATCAATGTCCTCGAGGGCGCCGAACAGACAACTGGGGTCTTGGCCGGGTTCCAGTTGCACCGCGCTGCCATTTTTATCGCCGAGCTGCAGCCATTGGTCGAGGTTACAAATCTGATCAGGCGCTGGAACCGTGCAGTCCGGATCCATAAGCTGCCATGCGTCGTCGATGATGCTGCCATGCTTAATCAGCCTTGGCATATGCTCGCTCCTTGAACGGGTGGATCCCGACACGCCGGTAAGTGTCCAGGAAGCTCTCTTCCTCTTGGCGCAACGTGACATAAGTAGAAAGGATGTTGTCGATCACTTCTGGTACGTCTTTCTGCTGGAAGGACGGCCCTAGTATCTTGCCTATAGACGCATCTTTTGCCTGATTACCGCCCAAACAAATTTGATAGAATTCTTGGCCCTTTTTGTCCACGCCCAAAATGCCAATCTGGCCCACATGATGGTGGCCACAGGCGTTCATGCAGCCACTGATATTGAGTTCCAGTGGCCCGAGGTCATAGACATAGTCTAGATCATCGAAGCGGGTCTGGATGGCCTCTGCGATGGGTAGCGACTTTGCATTGGCCAGCGAGCAGTAGTCGCCGCCGGGACAGCAAATAATGTCAGTGAGGTATCCAATGTTCGGAGTGGCTAATCCTGCTGCCTGCAGTCTCTGCCAAAGTGCATAGAGTGCAGAAATCTGAACGTCTCCCAGCACCATGTTCTGTTGGTGTGTGCTTCGAATCTCACCGAAAGCGTAGACGTCTGATAGTTCGGCCAGTAGCTCGAGTTGTTCGGCTGTAATATCTCCGGGGGCGAAGCCTGTTGCTTTAAGTGATAGCGTCACTATTCGATAACCAGGCAGACGGTGGTCTTGAGTGTTTCGAGTGATCCAATTAGCGAAAATTGGATCACGCATGCAATCATCTTCGAGCTGAGATATCGCCAGGGCAGTGTCCAGCGTCTGATAAGCAGGGTCGCGAAAGAATGAGCGGGCCCTGATTATTTCTTCCTCCGTGAGGGTAGAAGGCCCATTCTTTAAGGCAGTCCATTGTTCCTCCACCGCCTCTCGAAAGGCATCGATACCCATGGCCCTGACTAAAATTTTAATACGCGCTTTGTACTTGTTATCCCGACGCCCATGTTGGTTATAGACCCGCAGGATGGCTTCCAGATAGGTCAGCAAATGTTTTTTATCCAACCATTCACAAATGACAGAGCCAATTGCGGGCGTCCGGCCAAGGCCGCCGCCGACTAGAATTTTTAACCCAATTTCGCCGTCATCATTGGCGACTAGTTCAATACCGATATCATGATAGTGGATGGCGGCACGGTCCTGGGTGGAGCCGCATACCGCGATCTTAAATTTGCGCGGCAAGAAGGCAAACTCGGGATGCAGTGTTGACCACTGTCGAATGATTTCGCAGTAGGGGCGAGGGTCTTCCAGTTCGTCAGAGGCGACTCCTGCAAACTGATCAGTAGTGGTATTACGAATACAGTTACCACTGGTTTGAATAGCATGCATCTGCACCGTCGCAAGTTCAGCAAGGATGTCGGGGACTTCCTCCAGCAGAGGCCAGTTTAGCTGAACGTTTTGTCGCGTACTGATGTGGACATAACCTTTATCGTAGGTTCTGGAAATATCAGCTAACTTGCGAAGCTGAATACTGTTCATAAGACCGTACGGTACAGCGATCCTCAGCATGGGAGCCAAGCGCTGCAGGTATAGGCCGTTTTGTAGACGTAATGGCAAAAATTCTCCATCAGTGATATCGCCGGCCAGAAACCGAGCAGTCTGATCGCGAAACTGGGCCACGCGCTCATCGATAATCTTCTGGTCGTGTTGGTCGTAAACGTACATTTAGGGTTCCTGAATCTGTGTGCGGGACACTATTGAGGGCTGCTGCTGGAGCCTTTATTTTATCAGAAAAAAAGGACTAATAAATAGTCATAATATTCATAAGGTTAGATTCAAAAAGTACAAGTTTAGGAAAATCGAACAGGGGTGTCCTAACCGCTTGGGATTACTGTAATTGATGCTATAATGCGCCCTTAGCTGATCTTTTTTACCGGAGTAGTAAATGTCTGACCCATTGAATTCAGAGCGCGATGAGGACGGTATCGCCGACGCTATTGCGGTGACAGCCATTATTGCTATCGCCGTATTTTCGATGTATTTATGGCTGTCTGGTATGCCCTCTTGAGTAATGTGATCACCGACTTGGCGGCTTTAGGTTGCAGCATTTGTGATCACCACCTGAACAATCGTGACTATGCAGACGATAAATAGCAGTGTAAAGACAATGCCGGCTGCGACAAATGCGCCTATATTCCCCTGCTTGAAATCTCGTTCCCTGTTCTTACTGCTCTGCACCCCCAAGCCAGCGGCAAATACGCTGCCGATAATCTGAAGTGGATTAAGTGATGCTTTGTCATTTGAGGCTTCAGGCTGCTCACTCTCGTTATCGTCCATACAGCACTCCCATTAATAGTTGAGGTTCGGACGCAGCCAGCGTTCCGTAACGTCGACGGGCTCAGCTTTGCGCAGAGCGAGGTCTTCTACCTGGTCCTTGCCGATTTTACCCACACCAAAGTAGCGCGCCTGCGGGTGAGAAAAGTAGAATCCGCTGACTGAGGACGCAGGGGTCATAGCGTAATTCTCCGACAGGCTGACATCACAGGCTTCGGTAGCATTCAGCAGTTTAAAGAGTGTGGCTTTTTCAGTATGGTCCGGACACGCTGGATAGCCGGGTGCCGGGCGAATGCCTCGATAACCTTCACTGATCAACTCTTGCGTGCTGAGCGACTCGTCAGAATCGTAACCCCATAGTTCCTGGCGCACTAGGCGGTGCAAGTACTCGGTAAAAGACTCAGCCAAGCGATCTGCTAGCGACTTCAACAGAATACTGTTGTAATCATCAAGTTGTGCCTCGAATTCAGCCGCTAATGCATCTACGCCGTGGCCAGCCGTAACACAAAAACCCCCTATAAAGTCTTTGGCCTGCATGTCAACTGGCGCAACAAAGTCTGCAAGGGAGGCGTTTGGCCTGCCACCTTGTTTTTCTGTTTGCTGTCTTAGGTGGTGCAGGGTCTCGATGACTTCGGTGCGCGAGTCGTCTGCATAGACAGCAAGGTCATCCGGCCCCGTTCTGGCACAGGGCCAAAATCCGACAACCGCCTTGGCAACCAAAAGGTTTTCGTCGACGATACGCGTCAGCATGACCTGCGCATCTCGATAGAGCTCTCTTGCTTGCTCGCCCACAACCTTATCGTCAAGTATTTTCGGGAATTTTCCCGCCAGTTCCCATGTTATGAAAAAAGGCGTCCAGTCGATTGTCTCCACGAGCGCCGCCAGCGGGAAGTTGTCAAATACTCGGGTACCAATAAATGTGGGTCGAGGAGGCTGATAGGTATTCCACTCTAGCTGCAGTGCGTTTGCCACCGCCGCCGTATAGGGGATCTCTCGCTCACGGGGCTTGCGGTTAGCCACACGCTCGCGCACTACAATATATTCATCATGAAGATCGCTAACAAACTTAGTCTTGGCCAAACCAAGTAGCTGTGTTGCAACGGCGACACTGCGCGAGGCATCGGGGACATACACAATGACATCACGGTCATACTGTGGATCAATTTTGACCGCTGTGTGCGCCTTGGACGTTGTCGCCCCGCCAATCATCAGCGGCACGTTAATGTCCAATCGTTGCATCTCGCTTGCGACATGTACCATTTCGTCCAGCGAAGGTGTAATTAATCCGCTGAGACCTATAATGTCGACATTTTCATCCTTGGCAACCTGAAGGATTTTTTCACACGGCACCATAACGCCGAGATCAATGACCTCAAAATTATTGCACTGCAACACAATGCCGACGATATTTTTGCCAATATCGTGCACATCGCCTTTGACGGTCGCCATCAGTATCTTCCCATTAGTGGAATTACCGCCGTCTTTTTCCAGCTCAATATAAGGCTGTAGATGCGCCACCGCCTGTTTCATCACGCGGGCGCTTTTCACCACTTGAGGGAGAAACATCTTCCCGTCACCAAATAAATCACCGACGATGTTCATGCCATCCATCAGCGGACCTTCAATCACTTGAATCGGTCGATCGAATTTTTGTCGGGCTTCCTCTGCATCTTCGACGATCCACGTGGTAATGCCTTTAACCAGCGCATGGGCTAATCGCTTTTCTACAATCTGCTCGCGCCAGCTCAGGTCTTCGACTCTCGCCTCGCCTCCGCCTGTAGCGCGATAGCGATCGGCAACGTCCAGCAAGCGCTCAGTGCCATCATCGCGTCGGTTAAGGATGACGTCTTCCACGGCCTCACGTAAATCTTTTGGGAGCTCGTCATAGACTGCCAGTTGGCCTGCATTGACGATGCCCATGTCCATGCCCGCCTTAATGGCGTGGTACAGGAATACTGAGTGAATCGCCTCACGCACGGCATCATTACCGCGGAAGGAGAAGGAGACATTGGAGACGCCACCGGACACCAGTGCGCCGGGCAGCTCCGCTTTGATGTAGCGTGTGGCTTCTATAAATTCGACTGCGTAGTTGTTGTGTTCTTCTATACCGGTAGCGACCGCAAATATGTTGGGATCGAAGATAATGTCATTCGGATTGAAATCGAGCTTTTCAATGAGAAGATCATAGCAGCGCTTGCAGATATCCTTGCGTCGCTGCAGGTTATCTGCCTGACCATTCTCATCGAAAGCCATCACCACCACAGCGGCCCCGTATTGCTGGCACAAACTGGCTTGCGTTAGGAATTCTTCTTCCCCGGCTTTAAGGCTGATTGAATTGACCACAGCCTTACCCTGTATACACTTTAGCCCAGCCTCAATGACATTCCATTTGGATGAGTCCACCATAATAGGAATCCGAGAAATGTCGGGTTCAGAGGCAACCAAATTTAGGAAGGTAACCATGGCCGTTTCAGAGTCCAGCATGCCCTCATCCATATTAATGTCGATAATTTGTGCCCCATCCTCCACTTGTGTGCGCGCAACTGCGAGTGCATCATCATAGTATCCATCGAGTATTAGACGCTTAAATTTTGCGGAGCCGGTAACGTTGCAGCGTTCACCAATATTGACAAACAAGGTGTCTGCGATAATGTTGAAGGGCTCTAAACCGCTCAAGCGGCAGGCGGGTTCAGGTTGGGGCAGTGAGCGCGGTCTTACACCCTCGCACGCATGGGCGATCGCTCGGATATGGGCAGGAGTGGTACCGCAGCATCCTCCCGCCAGATTGAGAAACCCACGTTCTGCGAACTCTCGATAGTCCTGCTCCATGATCTCTGGGGTCTCGTCGAACTCCCCAAAAGCATTGGGCAGGCCCGCGTTAAGATGCGCACTGAAATAGCAGTCGGAGGCATTGGATAAGTCTTCTATGAAGGGGCGTACTTCCTTGTAGCGTCGACCACAGTTACTGCCGATAATTAAGGGCTGCGCATGTGCCACTGCATTCCAGAACGCCTCTGGATTTTGTCCTGACAATATCCTCCCACTGATGTCGGGAAAGGTTACTGAGATCATAAGCGGCAATTCCTGGCCCAGCTCTTCGAAGACTTCCTTAACAGCAAAGATGGCGGCCTTGGCGTTGAGCGCATCAAAAATGGTCTCGATCAAAATAAGGTCAACACCGCCGGCAATAAGGGCGCGGGTTGAATTGGCGTAGTCAATGCGTAACGCATCAAAACTGATACTGCGAGCGCCTGGATCATTCACATCTGGCGAGATAGAGGCTGTTTTAGGGGTAGGCCCGAGCACGCCTGCGACAAAGCGAGGCTTGTCAGGCGTTTTTGCAGTAATCTCATCGGCTACTTTGCGGGCAATTTTAGCAGATTCAAGATTTTGTTCTGACGCGAGATGACCCAGGCTGTAGTCCCCTTGCGCAACGGCAGTACTTCCAAACGTATTGGTTTCTATAATGTCTGCCCCGGCCTCTAAGTACTGCCGGTGTATTTTGGCGATAATATCGGGTCGCGTAAGGCTCAGCAGTTCGTTATTGCCTTTTACGTCAGACTTATGGTCGACAAAGCGTTCTCCACGGTAGTCGGCTTCGACCAGGTTTTCTGTTTGAATCATCGTGCCCATCGCACCGTCAATGATTACGATACGCTCCTGTAGGGCCTGCTCCAGTAACCCCGGAGCGGATTTTTGAATCGCCATTCGACTGCCTTTGTCCTGTTGTGTAAGCGGCTGTCTTCAGCCACTGCAAAACTCTCTATATTAACAGGTTTTGACTGCGTTTCACGACCACTATTCGGGATGCTTCACACTTTGCATACAACTTTGCTATAATGCTTTAGTAGATCACTCGGAATCGATTATCCCATGGTTACCATTACTGAATCGGCACAGGATTATCTGGCGGAATTATTGTTAAAGCAGGATGGGGCACTGGGTGTTCGAGTGTTCATCAATCAGCCGGGTACGTCCCGCGCGGAAACCTGTATTGCGTACTGCCGGGAAGATGACCTGGAGGACAGTGATGAGGTTGTAGAGCTAGCGAAGTTTAAGGTCTGGTATGAGGGGCGCAGCATTCCTTTCCTTGAAGACGCACTCGTCGACTATTCCAAGGACAGGATGGGTGGGCAACTTACTATCAAGGCCCCTAACGCAAAATTGCCGAGGGTCAATGACGATAGTTCGGTAGAAGATCGGGTTAATTACGTTTTATACAATGAAGTTAACCCCTCCCTGGCGTCTCACGGCGGTGAAGTGAGCCTGGTGGAAATTACCGAGAAAATGGTCGCAATACTTCAGTTCGGCGGGGGATGTCAGGGTTGTAGTGCGGTGGATCAGACCCTCAAGGGTGGCGTAGAAAAAACCCTATTGGAGCAAATTCCACAGTTGACAGGCGTACAGGACACTACCGACCACAGCGATACTTCACAGGCCTATTACTGAGCAACGCTCTGGCAGTTACCTAAACAGATTTTAGCAGCGCGCTACCAGAGCCACCTTCAATTTATCACGCATACCCCGCAGGCTGGCTTCAGTGGTTTCCCAATCGATGCAGCCATCGGTGACAGATACGCCGTATTTTAAGTCGTTTAGATTTGCCGGAATATCTTGGTTCCCGGCATGTATATTGCTCTCTACCATCAATCCGATAATCGACGTATTGCCTTCCAAAATCTGATTGGCGACATTCTCTATCACCAATGGCTGGAGTTCAGGTTGCTTGCTGGAGTTGGCGTGACTGCAATCGACCATGATGTTCTTGGAAACACCCGCTTTTTCTAATGCTTCTTCGCAAAGCCTAATATTGACGGAGTCATAGTTAGGTCCTGCCGTTCCGCCGCGCAAAACGATATGACCATAGGCATTCCCTCGTGTGGTGAATACTGACACTTGCCCCTGACGATTAATGCCCAGGAAACGGTGGGCGTTGGCCACTGAGTTGAGTGCATTGGTGGCGACGGTCAGACCGCCGTCAGTGCCGTTCTTGAACCCGACAGCACTGGACAGGCCGCTGGCCATTTCACGATGAGTTTGCGACTCGGTGGTGCGCGCCCCGATAGCGGTCCAACTGATTAAATCCTGTAAATACTGTGGGGAGATAGGGTCCAGTGCCTCGGTTGACGTTGGCAGGCCGACCTCCAAGATATCCAAGAGCAATTTACGGGCTATGTGTAAACCCTCCTCGATTCTGAAAGAGTCATTCAGGTGGGGATCGTTAACTAGACCCTTCCAGCCGACAGTGGTACGAGGTTTCTCAAAGTAAACACGCATCACAATGTAGAGGGTGTCCGAGAGTTCGTCTGCCAGCGCCTTCAGGCGGTGGGCATATTCCAGCGCTGCGATGGGGTCATGAATAGAGCAGGGGCCCACCACAACAAAAACGCGAGGATCTCGACGATCCAAGATGTCTTCAATCACTTTTCGGCTTGCCGCAAGTGTATCGTGAATGGATTCTGACATTGGCAGAGCTGATTTCAATAGCTCAGGCGTAATCAGTATGTCCTGCGAGTCGACGTTGATATTGTGAACATCGATGTTGCTCATCGTTGGTTACCTGATAAAGTGATTCCAGCCGTTTTCAGGCTAGACGGGGCTGGGGCGCCGTTATCTTATCAAATCGTCCCAGGGCGCTGGATTTTATAGTAGTGCCGAGGATTTGTGTAGGTATCATAAGCACGTAAACCGAGTCTCAGGAGAGTAAATTGGCCCAAGGCCTCTACGATATCGCACCGCTCGAACATTTTATCAGCGAAGGCTGCACACTGCTAACGCCCAACTTCCGGTTGGCGAGGCGCATCAAAGCCCAGTGGGATGCTCAGCGCATGGCAGCCGGAGAGCGAGTATGGGAGCCTCTTTCTGTGCAGCCCCTAGAGGGTTGGTTACTGGCGCAATGGGAGTTGGCGGTCAACCTGGGGCTTTTGCCGCCTCTTATGCCCCTTGACTCGAATCAGACTCTGGAGCTCTGGCGGCAGGTGATTATCGAGCAGGGGGAGCAGACCGCTGACTTCCATCTGCTGCGCCCTGACGCCGCGGCAGAGATCGCCAGCCATGCGCGCGATACGCTGTGTCGATGGCAGGTCGACATGACTAACCGAGGACTGCGCCAGTCGTTCCAGTTGGATCAGGATTGCGACACGTTTCTGCAGTGGTTAGCATTGTTTGAGCGGCGTTTGAACAAGCAACGGCACTGCACGCCGGTTGATTGTCTCACGCAATTGCTGAGTATTGCGGGTCAATTACCCGTCGCTCGCGTGGTACTGATAGAGTTTGAAGACATTACACCACTAGTCCGTTCGGTCCTCGCGTCATTGGGCGCGAACGTGAGCAGATTTAGCGCTGAGGTACCGCAGGCGGAGTGCCGTGCGCAGTCCTTTAGCGATAAACAGGCGGAGTTGGGGGCAGTAGCAAGCTGGGCTGCTAATCTTCACCGCAGCGACGCTAAGGCGACCGTTGGTATCGTGCTGAGCGATATGGGCACCGATAGAATTCCGCTCGAGTACCGATTGCGGCGCGAGTTCGACTGTCTTGGTGACAATTACACGAGTTTGCCAGTGAATTTCTCTACCGGCATCGCTCTTGGTCAGGCACCTCTCGTGCGCGATGCGCTCGCAACGCTAGCATTGGGACTGCAGCGTACGACAGTGCCTGCAGTGGTTCATGTGTTGCGCTCGCGATTTCTCGTCCTACCCGATGCAGACACTGCGCTTACGCAGCTTTTCGTGACATCGCTTTACGGACAAGGCAGTGAGGAACTGGTCATTGCCGACCTGCGCTACGCAGCGGCAAACGTAACTCTAGGGGAAGAAAAGGGACTGGTGCTGGGCCGATACTTGCGCAGCCTTTCTGAAATGAGGGAGTTGCGCCCAGCAGCCTTACCCTCGCGTTGGGTCGATCATTTTAGCAAAATTCTGGCCCTGTTTGGCTGGCCCGGTGATCAGGGGCTTGATTCGCTGGAGTACCAGCAGTTGGAACTGTGGCAGCGTACGCTCGAAGAGTTTAAGACGTTTGACGCCGTCTGCGACACTATGCACTTTGCAAAGGCGTTGCAGTTACTGCGTGATTGTTGCCACCGGCAGATATCCCAACCGCAAACTGAAGACAGCCCGATTCAGGTGCTAGGGCCTCTGGAGGCGGCAGGGCTCGCTTTTGAGCATTTGTGGCTCACCGGCATGCAAGGCATGAGCTGGCCAGCTTCCCCGCGCCCTAATCCGTTTATTCCAGTTTCCTTGCAGACACAATTGCAGATGCCACATGCTACCCCAGAGCGCGAATGGGAGTTCAGCGAATCGCTGATGAACGGATATGCAAGACTCTGTAAGGCGATGCATGCCAGCTATTGTCGTCAAATTGATGGGGTTGCGGACGTGCCGAGTGCACTGCTGAATAACGTTGTGATTGAGGCAGCCGCGGAGCCGCCATCGGTCTCAAGGCACTGGGCGAGGGAATGCAGCGCAGGCGTATTAGAAACACTGCGCGATCAGGAAGGCCTTTCTTTAGACGCAGAGTCTCGAGCCGCAATTAGGGGTGGCAGTGGCCTGTTAGAGGATCAGTCACAGTGTCCTTTTCGAGCGTTTGCACGTCATCGATTGAAGGTCGAGCCATTGGGTTCTTTTGTCGTTGCGTTGTCAGCCGGCCAGCGTGGTTCATTGCTGCATGATGCACTTTATGCGCTTTGGGGTGAGATCGATGATCACGCCGCGCTGCAGGCATTGAATCCGGTGACGGAGAATCAGACTATTGTGCGAGCGGTGCAATCCGCTATAGACGCATTCCCTGCGACGCAGCGACGAAGACTTGGGGAGTCTTACTGGCAGCTGGAGTCGAAACGATTGGCCTCACTGCTGCATGAATGGCTTGGTGTAGAGCGTCAGCGGAGCACTTTTGTCGTAGTACAAAGAGAGCAGGACGTTACGTTGGAGTTGGCGCACCTCAAGATTCGTCTGCGCGTGGATCGCGTTGATCAATTGCCCGATGGCTCTCGTGTGATCATTGACTACAAATCCGGTAAGAGCAACGTACACGATTGGCTTGGAGAGAGACCTGCCAAACCGCAGCTTCTGTTATATAGCATAGCAGAACCAGACGGGGCTGCAGCATTGGCTTTTGCCCAAGTCCGCCCGCGCGCTTGTCGGTACATTGGCCTTGGCGCGGTGGAGGCGGCTGCAGGCATCAGTACCGATATTCCGCGTGCAGTGAAGACAGCGATGGACGCGCAAGATTGGATTTCCCTGAATGCACGCTGGCGAGAAAACCTTGAACGCCTCGCTAATGAGTTTGTAGCGGGTGACGCGCAGGTCGATCCTCTTAGTACATCGAGTTGCACCTGGTGTGGATTGCAATCGCTGTGCAGGATAGATGCACAGCAGGAGATCTTGGAGTTGGAGTCAGAATGAGCGTCGTCATCGATGCGCCCGCCCGCGAGGCCGCAATAGACCCCACACGCAGTTTCTGTGTCAGTGCTCCTGCCGGTTCCGGTAAAACTGAACTATTGATTCAGCGGTATCTGAGTTTACTGTCTAGAGTTCGACGCCCCGAGCAGGTGCTGGCGATAACGTTTACGCGAAAGGCGGCAGCAGAAATGTGCGAACGTGTAATGACTGCACTGTTGTCTGCTCGGGACGGGACCGCGTGCGATAGTCCACACAAGAAGACAACTCGGTCACTCGCGGAGCAGGCCCTGCAGGCCGATGAGCAATATGGTTGGGATCTACTGCGAAACATCTCGCGCTTCAATATTAAAACGATCGACAGTTTTTGTGCGGGGCTCGTCCGGCAAATGCCTGTACTGAGTCGGTTTGGTGGTCAGGCAGACGTTGTGGACGACGCTGCACAACTCTACCGCGAAGCGGTATTGGAGCTGTACAAGCTATTGGACGAAGACCACCCTTTGGCGATCGACATTGAGGCGTTGCTACTGCACTTTGATAACAACTGGGATCGTCTGCAGGAATTATTAGTGTCGATGCTGAGTCGCCGAGAGCAGTGGCATGATTATATTAGGGTGGATCATGCACCAGAGGCCTCGGGTGCATACCTAGTGGAAGCGGTGGAATTACTTGTACATGACGAGCTCGCCGCGGTTGCTGCCTTGCTGAAGCCTTATGAGGCCGGCTTGTTGGAGCTTTTACAGTATGCTGCGGCTAACCTTTCAGAAGCGGTGCCAGCACGTTTTCCTGGGACTTCGGCCACTGATTTATTGGGTTGGCGGGGTGTCAAAAAGCTGCTTCTGACGCAAACCGGAAGCTGGCGCAAAAGCAGTACCAAGCGAGAAGGCTTTCCTGCAGGCAAAGGTAAACTTGAGGAGCGCAAAAAAGACCTTAAAGCGATGCTGGCTGAGTTGCAGCAGTTAGAAGGGTTAGAAGATCGCTTAGCATCCATCGGAATTCTGCCGGCGATACAACCAGACAGCGTTTCCTGGCAACTGGTGTTGCATCTGTCGCGGTTACTTCCGATGCTCGCGGCTCAGCTTTTACTCGTTTTTCGCAAGTATGGTGTCGTGGATTATAGTCAGGTGACACAATCTGCTCTGCAGGCACTTGGGGAAGATGACGCGCCCACCGAGTTAGCGCTGCGTCTGGATTATCAGATTGAACATCTATTGGTTGATGAATTTCAGGATACGGCTATTAATCAATACGAGCTTTTGCGTAAGCTTACTCGTGGCTGGGGTGAGTACAATACGGAAAATCCAGAAGGCAGTAGAACGTTGATGATCGTGGGTGACGGCATGCAATCCATCTATGGATTTCGTGGCGCTAACGTCGGTCTTTTTCTGAAGGCCCGACGAGAGGGATTTAACGGCGTGTCACTCCGACACTTGGAGTTGAGCTGTAACTTTCGCTCGGATAAAGGTCTCGTAGAGTGGGTGAACCAAACGTTCAGCCAGGCTTTTCCGGCGAGCAATGATGTTGACCGGGCTCAGGTCAGCTATAGCTCGGCGAACGCTGTGCGTGCGCAGGGGCAACCAATGCCGGTCGAGATGCATGCTTTCAGTGGCGAGGATGCTCGTGCTCACGAGGTCGACTATATTTGCACGAGAATTGAACAGTGTGTCGAAAACGGGTGCGATACGATCGCCGTGTTGGGGCGAACTCGAAGTCATCTGCAGCCGATCATCAAGCGTCTCAGACAATTGGACGTCAGTTATCATGCGGCCGATTTGGACCCCTTGGCCAGCTCACCTGTGGTTGCTGATATGCTGAATCTCTGTCGTGCTCTGGCCAGTGACACTGATCGGCTGGCCTGGTTAGCGTTACTGCGAGGGCCATGGTGTGGGCTAAAATTGGCTGATTTATTATCCGTTGCACGCTGTGGTGATGCGGCACCGCACACTTCTATCTGGTCGTGCCTGCACAGCGCTGAACTGCTGCAGGTAGTCAGTGATGACGCTAGTCTGCGTCTGCGGCACACGCTTCCGGTACTTTCCGATGCGAGAGCAAAACGTGATCGGCTTGGTTTGCGAGTGTGGGTGGAACAAGCCTGGGTCGGACTCGGCGGCCCTGCGTGTGCAGTGGGGATTGAAGGCTTGGAGGATGCCGAAAATTTTCTACAGTTGCTTGAGCAGGCTGAAGGAGAGGGCGTAGGCCTCGATGTCAATTGGCTATTACTGCGGTTACAGAAGCGGTATATGAGCGCTGGAAATCCTGACAGTCAAGTCAAACTGATGACGCTGCATAAAGCCAAGGGTCTAGAGTTTGACCGGGTGATTATTCCACAGCTGAATCGGTCTCCGCGCAGCGATAATCGGGAAATACTGCTGTGGGACGAGCATAGTAACGCTCAGGGCGACCGCTCTTTTTTACTCGCGGCCGATGATCACAGTGCGGATGATACTCCGACGCTGTATAACTATCTTCGTGCGCAGCGCCAGAAAAAATCTTTACTGGAAACCACCCGTCTTTTTTACGTGGGTACGACTCGCGCAGTGAGCCACCTACTACTGACGTGGAGCTTCAGGCAGGACGAAAAAACCGGTTTGCCTCGTGCACCCTCAAAGCAAACCTTATTGAGTCCTATATGGAAAACCGTGCAACATGAGATGACGGTGCATGAAGTTTCCACCACGCGGGGCGCAGTCAGTGCAGTAAACAGTGGACGCCTATTGACACGACTGCGACGCGATACCGAACCCGTGAAAGCCGTTCAATCCTCCCCAGCTTCAGCGCTAGACGTTACAGACATTTCCTCGCGTTATGATAACCATGTTGAGCGCAGTATTGGTACCGTCGTGCATCTTGCGCTCGAGCAGCTATCAGCGCGCTCAACGCTGCCCACAGCCATAAGCGCTGAAGATCAGCGGCGTTGGCGCATGACGCTACAGCAGAAGGGTTTGTCGGGTGGCTCGCTTGAGGGCGCGCTTAATCAGGTTGTGAGTTCCTTAACCCAATCACTGCAGGTCGCGAGCAGCGGGCGATGGGTATTGTCCAACGACCACATTAATGCTCGCAGCGAATGGCCGCTCACGGTGATTGACGGGCGCGGGCGCGTCAGTGACATCATCATAGATCGTAGTTTTGTCGATAAAGAGACAGGAGAACGATGGATCGTAGATTATAAAAACAGTCGCCCTTCGACAGAAGAGCCGCTGCATGTTTTCGCAGCAAGGGAAAGCGCAGCGTATTTCAATCAGTTGTTATGTTATCGCGATGCCCTGAGGGAGCTGGTCAAAGAGCCATTGCGCTGTGCCTTATTTTTTACGGCACTGGGCTACTTGCATGCGATCCCTGAACTGGATTTGCCCGCCTCGAAGACCTAACGGCGGCGGGCAATGGTCGCTTATGACTCTGTTTTGTCCTGCTTCTTCAGCGTCAGTGCCATAGCTTCTGCAAATACGATCACGACAGTTTGGCCGAGTTTCACGCCTTCCATTTTTTGCGGCTCCACATCACCAATGACGTGTACCATGCCAAAGGAATCTTTAATGGTTACGGTGCCAGATTCACGATTCATGCCTTCAACGGTAACGACTGCACGGATGACGCGCATATTAGCGATACCGGGCTGAGTGGCGTCTTCTGACACGGCCTCTTCATCAAGCTCAACCCATGGGGCAGCGAGCTCTTCTGCCGTTGGTACTCGCAGCTCAGACTCGATGGCCGCAATGTAAGTAACGACAACACTATCGCCGACCTTTACGTCCTCTAGCGGTATCGCTTTGTCTTGCGATTGCAGCGTGAAGGTGCTGCCCGCGGGTCCGCGCAGAGTAATCTGGCGAGTCTTAAGATCAATAGCGGTGATTTCGGCTTCTGCTTCTATCGCTACCGCACGACCAGCCGCTGGAGCTTCAGCTTGAGATTCCGCTTTGGGTTCTTCATGGTGTGCTGCTTGTGCCAACATCGGTAAGGCAACTGCTAAGAGCGCAATCAGGCCTGTTCGAGTAGCGCGGGACAGGGTCTTCATGGTGTGAGTCATAAACGTATTCCTTCTGAAGTTATGGAGTTATCTCGATGCTGTAATGCAACGAGAGGGCTGACAAGATACTCGCAAGACCCCGCACAATGCAACTTTCGCATAGATGCGCCGGGTTCATAATTTTCGGGCCAGTACTATGTTAAATCGAGCGTTGCTGACGAATTTTTCCACTCGATCAAACGTACGGCGCAGAGTAGGCTGATAGTCGAGATGCCTGTTGGCAACCAAGTAGAGTCGTCCGCCAGGTTGCAGGTGCTGGCTACATTGCTCAAGCACGTTTCGACCGGCAAAATCATCCACCGTATGCTGCAGATGAAAGGGAGGGTTGCACAGAATCAGTTGCGCGGGCTTTCCGCAGTAGTCGATGAGGCCGTCACCCTGAAAGAAGCTTATGTTGCTTGAATCTTGCGGGAAGATTCGACTTGCATTGAGCCGTGCAGAGCGCACGGCCATCGCCGATTCATCGCAAAAAGCAATGTGAGACGCCACTCCTTGCTTCAATGCGACCAGGCCCAAAATGCCATTGCCGCAGGCGAGGTCAATGAGTGTCTCAGCGGGCGCTACAGTAGGCAGTTGCTCCAGCAGGAAGCGAGCACCCATGTCCAGCTTCTCTCTGCTGAAAACATTGGCTAAGGCGCACAGTTCTGCATCCAACGCTTCGCAGTGATAAGTCGCCGTTCCACTATACTCTGGAGCACGCCGCTCATTCCGTACGGCGCTAAAAAGACGCGCCTTATGATAGCCGCGGTGTCGCTGCGTAGGCCCTATATAGCGCTCCAAAATGGCTGCCGTATGCGGTGACAAGTGCTTGTCCATGCCTGCGGCCAACACGGTTGTCCGCTGCGGCAGTAAGTGTGCGAGTTGGGATAACTGATACTCGAACAGTGGTCTCTGTTTGGGAATTCGCAGTACCACCAATTCGGGTACAGTCGGAGGCTTCTCTGTGCTCCAAACAATGCGGGTCTGCGTTCGCATATTGGCGTACTCATTGTGTCTTAGTGCGAGCACAGCCAGCGCCGAATCCGTCCACAAGGCTTGAGGCTCTAGTGCTACACAGAGCGCCCCGTGCAGGTCGTTGACCACTAATATTCCTGGGCCGGGCGTACCGCGCTGATGGGTTTCCTCCAGCAATAAGGTGTCGGCACTGCACCACGCGATTAGCCGTTCATCGGGACGGGCAGGGTAGCAGTTCAGCTGAAACGCTCCGTACGGCGTATCATAGTGGCTCGTGTGTGCTACGGCCGTCATGACAAGCGCACCTCTGCGTTTGGATTAGCCATCGGCGGCGTAAAGGGTAAGTTGTTGCCCGGGGCGGATATATGCAGCCGGATCCAACGCATTCCAGATCACAATGTCACTGACCGAAATTTTGAATTTGTCCGCGATGCGGTGAAGAGAGTCTCCTTCGCGGACTCGATAATCTTGAGCGAGTGCCTGCTCACTGGAGTCCATAATACTAATGGGTACGTTAAGCGTATCACCCGCCCGGATCTTAGTGCCTTGGATCCCATTTAGTTGCTGTAGCAATATGACACGCGTACTAAATTTTTCCGCGATATAGCCTAGGTTGTCTCCAGGCTGTATCTGATAGACCTCCCACTGCATGAATTCCTCGGGGCCCGCCTCGGCTATGTTGGCTTCAAACTGATCCACAGTGCCAATAGGCAGCAATAACTCAGATGTGCCTTTTGCAGAAACAGCGCCTCGCAATCGACCCGGATTAAGCGCGCGAAGCGTCTCAATATCTACGCCTGCCATTTGTGCCGCCTTGACAATGTGCATGGGCCTTTTAATTTCGACAACTTCGAAGGAGGGTGAGTTGTCGACGGCAGGAATCGTGACGTTAAATTTTTGTGGGTCAGCTACGATCTGAGTAAGCGCGAGAAGCTTCGGCACGTAGTTGTGAGTTTCAGTGGGTAGGTCTAACGACCAGTAATCTGTGTCTAATCCCTTCGCTTTGTTACTGCGTTGCGCTCGACGGACATTGGCACCGCCGCAATTATAAGCGGCAAGCGCCAGAAGCCAATCGTTATCAAATTTCTTGTGCAATTGTTCGAGGTAGTCCAGAGCGCCGGTGGTCGAGTCGCGCACGGCCTGGCGTCCGTCGTACCACGAGTCCTGTGCTAGGCCCAGATGCGTGCCAGTCCTGGGCATGATTTGCCACAGACCTGCTGCGCCAGAGCGGGAAGCTGCAAAGGGGTTTAGCGTGCTTTCAATCATCGGTAGTAGCGCGATTTCCATCGGCATGCCGCGCTTGTCAACCTCCTCGACAATATGGTGAAGGTAGTAATCGGCTCGATCTTGCGGCGCTGGCACATAGTTGTGCTGTCGTAACAATGTCTCCCTCGCTTTGTCGACCCGGGCATGGTCGATGTCGTGCCAGCTGAGATCAAGACGAACGCGCTCCCATACGTCATCGGGCTGCTCGTTAGGAGGCAGTGCTGGTATTGGTGCGGGTGGCGCTGGGGATGCGGCAGAATCAGTGGCGGATCGTTCCGTTGATGTAGACTGGCAAGCCACCATAAGTAAAGTATAAATGACTATAGATAGTCTCGATAAACTATTGAAATATATGATTTTAAAATCCTTTTTTAGCCATAAAATAGAGTGTTAAGAACCCCGAAAATTGGTCTGCTACTGTCTCGGGTTATGGCCTAAAAATTATCCTTCCATGCCCTTACCGTGGTGAATGCCTCTAGGGTACTGTCCCCGTCAAACTTGCCTTGCGCCTGCAACGAGGCCTGCAACTGAAGGTTATCACAGCGCAGGAAGGGGTTTGTGGCAAGTTCGAGGGCAATGTTCGAGGGCACAGTCGGTTCCCCACGCGTTCGTGTGGCTTGCGCTGCAGCGATGCGATCTAACAGGGGTTCGTTCTGCGGCTCCACTGCCTTTGCAAACGCTAGATTCGCGAGAGTGTACTCATGGGCGCAATAGACTCGCGTCGCTGACGGCAGTGCGGCGAGCGACTGCAGAGACTGCAGCATCATGGGTGGATTACCTTCAAATAATCGGCCGCAGCCACCGGCGAATAGAGTGTCGCCACAAAAAACGATGGGGGTTGTTCCGTCATGAAAATAGGCTATGTGATCCAATGTATGACCGGGCACTTCAAGAACGGTGAAGCCCATACCGAGCACATCGACGGTGTCGCTTGCCGAGACACGCGCAGTGACACCATCGATGCTGGGATTCATCGGGCCATAGACAACGGGGGTGAAGCGGTCACACAGAGTCTGCACGCCTCCCACATGATCGAAATGGTGGTGCGTGACAAGAATCCCAATGAGGTCTAGCTGTAAAGTCCGCAAGGTCTCTATTACGGGCTCAGCATCGCCAGGGTCTACCACGAAGGCCTGTCGCGTTGCGTCATCGTAGAGCAACCATATATAGTTGTCGGTGAAAGCGTTAATGGGTGTGATATTCAGCATGGGATAGCATTCCAAATCGGCGAAAATACAGTAGAATCAACAGCGTTATTAAGAGGCCTATGGCCTAGGCGGTCTACAACGCGATTAGCGGAGCAACAGCATTTTAATGCAGACGTATTGTAACGATATTTATGAACAACTGGAATCCTGGTATTCTAAAGATAATGGGCAGTATCTAATGGGAGCTGCCCGCGCAGCCACGCAAGATCTGCTCGATACTTCGTTCGGCTACCACATACTCCAATTGGGCGTGACCGGTGCACGACCGCTTTGTCACGGCAGTCCTATTAATCATCGAGTTTATTGTGCAGGCAGCGCGCGCGATGGCATAGGGTTAGTGGCAGACCCCAGTGAGCTACCCCTCGAGAGTGACAGTGTTGATGCGATTATTGCTCACCATTGCTTGGAGTTTGCGGACAACCCACATCAAGTATTGCGTGAAATTCAGCGCGTATTGACCCCTCAGGGGCAGCTGCTAATCATTGGCTTTAACCCCTATAGTCTTCTTGGCTTTAATACACGCCTGCGTGGAATATTCCGTGACCCGCTGTGGTCACGGCACCGGCCACTGAGTGAGCGCCGTCTGCGGGATTGGCTCAATCTGCTGGGCTGTGAAGTGCTTGATGTTTTGCGTTTATATGCGCTTCCCCCGATTGGCAGCGGGCGCTTACGACAAGTGATCGCCCGTGGCGATGCATGGACAGCGCGGCATGATCTACTGTTAGGCGGCATGTATATCGTGCATGCCACCAAACAGGTTGTTGGTCTGCATCGCCCTCGTCGTGCGCTGCGGTCTCGCCTTATCGGCCTGGTGCCTAAGTCCGCTCCAGTGCCGGTGCCACAGGCGCCCCACCCACGAAAACAGCCGACTAAAGTCAAAGGGACCATTACTGCTTGAAAAAAGTTGAAATTTTTACGGATGGAGCCTGCCGCGGTAATCCCGGTCCTGGTGGCTGGGGTGCATTACTGCGTTACGGCGATGTCGAACGCGAGCTTTACGGAGGCGCTGCGGATACCACGAATAATCGCATGGAGCTTCAAGCTGCAATAGAGGCGTTGAAGGTGCTTTCACAGCGCTGCAGTGTCGACCTCACGACTGATTCGGTCTATGTCAAAAATGGTATTACCACGTGGCTGGACGGGTGGAAGAAAAAAGGCTGGAAGACTGCTGCGCGCAAGCCGGTCAAAAATGTGGATTTGTGGCAGGCCTTGGACGAGGAGAATCAACGCCATGATGTGAGGTGGCACTGGGTCAAAGGACACAGTGGTCATGTCGAGAATGAGCGTGCAGATTTACTGGCGAACCTCGGTATTGACGAGCTGCAAAAATGAGCTGCTCGTCCGGCAAAAAGGACTGAATGCATATGAGACAGATTGTACTTGATACCGAAACGACAGGGCTAGAAGTTGCGCAGGGACACCGCATTATTGAAATTGGATGCGTAGAGTTAGTCAACCGTAAACTGACTGGAAATCATTACCATCAATACATCAATCCCCATCGTCCCATTGACCAAGGTGCGATTGAAGTGCATGGGATTACCAGTGAATTCCTCGCCGATAAACCGGCGTTTGAAGCAATATCCGCGGCGTTTGTCGAATTTGTGCAGGGCTCAGAATTGATTATTCACAATGCACCATTCGATCTCGGATTTTTAGACAGTGAATTGCAGCGCCTGCCAAAACGCAAAAGCAGTGTCCTAGATATATGCACGGTCATCGATACACTGGTGATGGCTCGGTCAAAACACCCAGGACAACGCAACAGTCTTGATGCGTTGTGCCAGCGCTATGAAGTGGATAATTCGCAACGAGATTTACACGGGGCTTTGCTGGATGCTGAAATACTCGCGGATGTCTATTTGGCGATTACAGGTGGGCAGACGGCACTGCAGCTTTCCGGGTCCGGTAATGATCAGAACGGTCAGTCCCGTATGGAACAGATTGTTCGGCTGCCTAGCAACCGCGAGTCTCTGCCTATCATTAATGCGACTAAGGCCGAACTGGCTGCTCATGAGGTGCAGCTGGAGGCTATTGCCGCTGCCAGTGGCGGAAAGGTGCTGTGGAAAGGCACCACCGCTGACGCAGTGGTAGAACAATGACACCGCACCGGAGCCTACTTAAACGAACAGTGCTACACAAGCGAGGCCAACACCGCCCATCACCACGGTATAGGGCAGGGCCATAATCACCATGCGCCCGTAAGACAGTCGGATCAGCGGAGCCAAGCCCGAGGTTAAAAGAAACAGGAATGCTGCCTGACCATTGGGCGTCGCCACACTAGGTAGGTTAGTGC
Source organism: uncultured Haliea sp. (assembly GCA_913062625.1). Taxonomy (GTDB): domain Bacteria; phylum Pseudomonadota; class Gammaproteobacteria; order Pseudomonadales; family Halieaceae; genus Marimicrobium. The sequence continues at coordinate 48,758 of CAJXWP010000012.1, forward strand.
CTGTGTTTATGGCGATCGCCAATTGATCAAATTCCGGCCGAGTAATGGCACCTGAATCAAGAGCGGCCTTCACTTCGTTGATATACACGGTGGCGACAAATACGTTATCGCTAATCATGGACAAAAAGCCGTTGGCCAAGAAAAACATTGAGGGCCTGACATCTGCGTCCATATCCAATACAGCGTTAATGACAGGTGTGAATAAGTGTTGGTCGTGAATCATCGCGACAATTGCGAAGAACACCACCAGCAGCGAGGTAAACGGCAGGGCTTCTTCGAACGCCTTGCCCAGTTGATGCTCCTCGATCACACCGTTGAAGGCCGTTAACAGCACAATGACCATCAGGCCGACAAGGCCCACCGCCGCCCAATGAAAAGCCAATGCCAGTACCAAAATAAGAGCAACCAGCGCCTGCACCAGCAAGCGCCCATTACTGCGGGCGTTCCGATGCCCTTCTTGCTCTTTTTGATACTCTTCAAGCTCATGGCGCACATTGTCGGGCAAGCTTGCGCCATAGCCGAACTTCCGGCTGGCCTCTAACAACGCACAGGTGGCGAGTCCCGCTACCAAAACGGGCATGCTGACCGGCGCCATGATCAGCGCAAATTCAATAAAACTCCATCCTGCGACCTTGGCTATGAGCAGATTTTGTGGCTCCCCTACCATCGTAGAGACGCCGCCCAAGGCAGTTCCCACCACGCCGTGCATTAGCAAGCTGCGTAAAAAGGCCCGGAACTGCTCCAGTTCTTCCCTATGCTGCTCCTGAACTCCGTCGTCCACAGAGTGGTCATGCCCGTCACTAGTGTGCTTTTGGCCAGACGCGACTTTATGATAAACAGAATAAAACCCTACACCGACACTGATCAGCACGGCTGTCACGGTTAAGGCATCGAGGAATGCTGACAGAACAGCGGCAACTAGTGAAAACAATAACGAAAGGCGAATCTTGGAGCGAACATTCAGTAGTATTCTAGTGAAGACAAAGAGTAGCAGCTCTTTCATGAAGTAGATGCCGGCTACCATAAACATCAACAGCAAGATGACCTCAAAATTGTTGACTGTTTCCTGGTAGACCATTTCTGGGGATGTCATGCCTAACAACACGGCCTGTATTGCGAGCAGACCACCAGGCTGCAGTGGATAGCAGCGCAGGGCGAGTGCCAGTGTAAAAATGAACTCAGCGATCAGCAGCCAGCCAGTGACAAAAGGCCCTAAAAAGTATAAGGCGATCGGATTGATGACTAGAAAGGCTACCAGCGTTCGCTTGTACCATTCGGGGGCGTTGCCGAGGAAATTTTTCCAAAGCGCATTGGGGAGATTTTCATTCATGATAGGCGTAACGTTTATCTGCAGAATCGAAGGCGGCTATACTACGTTATTCGTGCAGACTTTTCTAAACTTTGGCGTTTTATATTTACGTAATGAGGAGACAGTACAAGAAGAGGCTCTGTGACACCGCCGACCTTGCCCCCAGGGGCGGGCGGAACTATTATAATGGGCCATTTGATGGCTACCTTTGGAGAAGCGATGTTTCGACACGACAATACCACGCCCGAATCCCGTGATGATGAATTGCATATTGTATTTCAAGAGGGCCAGCTGATTAATGACATGCGCTCTCAGACGGGGTGTCTGATCGCCCTAGACCAGCTTAGGTTAGTTGGTTGGACAGAGCTAAGCCGCCAATTTCTCGGCTATTGGGAAGACAAGCCTTGCTACGTGTTAGCAATCGATGCGACGGATCAGCCCGATCCGGCGCAGTACCAGAAAGGCAATCTTTACCACATTCTGGGTCGAGTAGATGATCAGCTGTTTGCTCTGGCGGGACGTGCTTCCCAGCTGCTGGCATGGGAGCAAGATCATCGTTACTGCGGGCGCTGCGGCGATCAGATGACGCTGGACGTTCAAGAAAGGGCCATGCGGTGTGACCCCTGCCGGGTGATTAATTATCCTCGCATCGCTCCCTGTGTTATCGTGCTCGTGGCGCGAGGAGAAGAATTGTTGCTTGCACGTAATGCTAATTTCCCTCAGCCTATGTACAGCACCTTGGCCGGGTTTATTGAGGCAGGTGAAACCGCCGAACAAACGCTTGTGCGTGAAGTGCGCGAAGAAGTTGGCGTAGAAGTGTGTAATTTGCGCTATTTTCAATCGCAGTCCTGGCCCTTTCCCAACCAGTTGATGCTAGGGTTTTTTGCCGATTATGCCGGTGGAGAGATCGTTTGCGATCTTACGGAAATCGCGGATGCCGACTGGTTTCATTACAGCCAGTTGCCTATGATTCCCCCGACATCGTCAATTTCCGGGCAGTTGATTCAGCACTATATTGAAACGCTAAACTAGACATCCTGGAGTATACCTTTGGAATTCATTTACGAATACGGACTGTTCCTTGCTCAGGCCATCACTTTTGTCGCGGCAGTGCTAATACTTGTAGTAGGTATTTTATCTCTTGGGGTGAGGCAGAGGGCAGATAATCAGGGTGGCCAGATAGAATTACTCAATTTGAATGAGAAATATCGCCACATCGGCGAAACGTTTCGCGACGTTATTGACGAGCCGGAAGCCGTTAAGGCACACAAAAAGTCGGTGAAAAAAGACGAGAAAGCAAAGGCGAAAGTCGCCAAAAAACAGTATAAGAAGGGTGTCGATGTTGCAGTCGGTGAACGCCGTAAGCGATTGTATGTTCTGAGTTTTGACGGAGATGTCAAAGCAAGTGCTACTGAAAATCTACGCGAAGAAATTTCTGCGGTTCTTCCCCAGATTGAGAGCGGTGATGAGGTGCTGGTTAAGTTGGAAAGCCCGGGTGGGATGGTCCACAGCTACGGCTTGGCTGCGAGTCAGCTTCAACGCATCAAAAATGCTGGCGTCCCTCTGGTGATTGCGGTGGACAAGGTGGCTGCAAGTGGCGGGTATATGATGGCCTGCGTCGCCGACAGGATTGTAGCCGCTCCTTTTGCTGTGCTCGGTTCCATTGGCGTGGTTGCTCAACTTCCGAATTTTCATCGTCTGTTGCAAAAGAACAACGTTGACGTCGAGCTGCTCACTGCCGGCGAACACAAGCGCACCCTTACCATGTTTGGTGAAAATACGGATAAGGGCCGGGAAAAGTTCATAGAAGAACTGGAAGAAACACACGTTCTATTCAAGAACTTCGTCAGCGCCAATCGGCCTACATTGAATATTGGTAAAGTGGCAACCGGTGAGATCTGGTATGGCCAAAATGCCCTAGAGGAGGGCTTAATCGACGAATTACAGACCAGTGACGCGTTTGTGCAAGGCAGACTTGCAGATTGGGATGTGTTTGAAGTGACTTTTGCCCATAAAAAGAACTGGCAGGAGAAGCTAGGCTTTGCGGCTGAGAGTGCGCTTGAAAAGAGCTTTCTGAAGATCTGGCAGCGCGGGCAGGGCGGCAAACACTATTAGCCGCTGCCCCTTTGTTTATTGGTCCATGGAGCGACAGGTTTTCATCCAGGACTCAACTGATTCTAGGCGAAAGCGTTTTTTTGCCAGAGCGAAGTAAAAAGTGCGGCGCATATTGCGACGCGGTAAGGTAAGCGGGACTAGGTCGCCATTGGCAAAATTCTTTTTTAGTACGATTTGCGAGAGGCACCCGATTCCCAGACCTGACTCGACAGCATTCTTGATAGCCTCGTTGTGCCTTAATTCCAGATAGATGTTTATGTCGGGTAGAAGACCTGCGAGCGCGCGGTCAAAAGTATGACGTGCACCCGAGTCGGGTTCCCTGAGTATCCAGAGCGCTTCCTTAATGTCTTTGTTGTTCAACGTTTTTTTGCGGGCCAAGGGGTGATCTGCCGCGCAAAATACAATGAGTTCATCCTCTCGCCAGGGTATCAGTTCAAGTTCGCGGTGGTGTACCTCACCTTCGATCATGCCGACATCGACATCAAAGTTGAGTACTCGAGCGACAACATCTGGCGTGTTGGCGATGTCAAGTTGCACATCCGCCTCAGGGTAGTTTGCCAAGTAGCCTGCTAGATAGCGAGTGGCAAGATGATTGCCGATGGTAAAGCTGGCGCCTACTTTAATATGCCCCACATCGGTATGGTCCAGAAGTTTTTCCTCAAAATTTTGACAGTGCGCAATCAGGTTCTCCGCCTCCTTGCGCAAAGTGTGTCCAATTGCATTCAGTGCTAACTTGTTACTGATTCGATCGAATAGGCTGACGTCGTACAGGTGCTCGAGGTTTAATAGTGCCTCACTAGCTGCGGACTGCGACATATGCAGACTTTGGGCCGCTTTCGAAATATTTTGATATTTTGCCACTGCAAGGAAAATCTGAAGCTGTCTGATCGTGAATTTCATGACGCACCTTAAAAGCCGGCGAAAGACTACTGTTACGTACAGGTAAAACCGATAGTCGTATCCATAATATCCTGTTTTACATGGAGATCATATGCCCGTATTGTGGCACCAGTGCACTACCGGCTGATCTGTCTTAAGCAGCCTAAACTCATCGGCTCACGGAGATTTTCAAGATGGCGGAACAAAAAGCAACGAATGTTCATTGGCACGAGGGCGATATCACCCGAGAACACCGTAGTAAGCTCCTGGGCCACAAAGGAGCAACGCTATGGTTCACTGGGCTGTCCGGCAGTGGTAAAAGTACTGTGGCGGTTGAACTCGAGGGGACGTTGAGTCAGATGGGCGTATTGTCTTATCGGCTGGACGGCGACAACGTCCGCATGGGCATCAATAAAAATCTGGGATTCTCTTCTGAGGACCGCACAGAAAATATTCGTCGTATAGGAGAGGTGTCCAAGCTGTTTGTGGACAGCGGCGTGCTCGCGCTGAGTAGTTTTATAAGCCCGTATAAAGCGGATCGTGATCAGGTGCGTGCTTTGCATGAAGACGCGGGCATGGACTTTATAGAAATCTATGTTGATTGTTCTTTAGAAGCGGCAGAAGGTCGCGATCCGAAGGGGCTTTACAAAAAAGCTCGAGCGGGCGAAATCAAGAACTTTACGGGAATTGATGACCCCTACGAGGAGCCCTTTCAGCCTGAAATTCACCTGCACTCTGACCAGCAGAGTCTGGAAGAAGAAATACAGGAAATACTTGGAGTGCTCCGTGAGCGCGGCATTATTAGTTAATAACTAGGAGAAAATTATGATCAAGCCACACGGCTCTGATGAGCTCAACCCGCTTTTTGTATCCGATACTGATGAGCGCAACGCACTGCAGGCCGAAGCAGAGACACTGCCGTCTATTTTGCTTAACTCAGCGGCTGCGGCTAATGCGGTTATGCTTGGAGGCGGCTACTTTAATCCGCTGACGGGCTATATGGATCTTGCCGATTCCCTCAGCGTGGCAGAAAAAATGTCTACGGTCGATGGGCTGTTTTTTCCTGTGCCAATCGTTAACTTAACCATGGAAACAGGCGTTAAGGTTGGGAGCCGCATTGCCTTGCGTGACCCCAACGTCGCAGGTGCCCCCGTGCTTGCAGTGATGGACGTCACGGCCGTTGAGCTTGTCAGCGATGAGCAGATGGCCTTTATGTCAGATAAAATTTTTCGTACCGATGACAATAAACATCCGGGCGTAGCGACGTTCAATAGTTTAGGTCAAACGCTACTCTCCGGACCTATTAAAGTACTAAACTTTTCTTACTTTAAGACGGATTTTCCTGACACTTTCCGCACGGCCGTGGAGATTCGCAACGAAATTACCGAGCATGGCTGGGAGCGAGTTGTCGCTTTCCAGACCCGCAATCCTATGCACCGTGCACACGAAGAACTGTGCCGCATGGCGATGGAACAGTTGGACGCCGATGGTGTGTTGATCCATATGTTACTTGGCCAGCTCAAGCCGGGCGATATTCCAGCTGACGTTCGTGATGCTTCAATTCGAAAGATGGTAGAAGTGTATTTCCCGCCGAACACCGTAATGGTGACTGGATACGGTTTCGATATGCTCTACGCTGGGCCACGCGAGGCAGTATTGCATGCGGTGTTCCGTCAAAACTGTGGCTGCACACACTTAATTGTGGGTCGCGATCATGCGGGAGTAGGAGACTATTACGGTGGTTTTGACGCTCAAGCGATATTTGAAGAAGATGTGCCCGCGGGCGCGTTGGAATTGGAAATCTTTAGCGCGGATCATACTGCCTACAGTAAGAAGCTCGATAAAGTTGTGATGATGCGCGATGTTCCAGACCATACCAAGGATGACTTCGTGTTGCTGTCAGGCACGGCCGTGCGTGAAATGCTCGGCAAGGGTATAGCGCCGCCGCCCGAGTTTTCACGGCCGGAAGTGGCAAAAATTCTTTCGGACTATTACCAATCTCTGGATAACTAGAACCGGTGCGCCGGCGGGGCAGTTTTCCACCGGCAGCTCAATTGGTGCTGATATGAACTACGATCTTTTTAATGGCGATGCTGATGGCATCTGTGCCCTCCTTCAACTGCGCAGGGCTGAGCCTCGAGATGCTGCGCTCATCACCGGCGTGAAACGCGATATCAATCTGATGGACAAGCTGGACGTCTTGCCTGGTGACAAAGTCACAGTGCTCGATGTATCAATGGACAAAAACAAGGACGCATTGGAGAATGCCCTCGCTGGTGGCGCGTCAGTATTTTACGTGGATCACCATTTTTCCGGTGAAATTCCTAAACATGAGAATCTGACGACGATAATCAATGAGGCGCCAGATGTTTGTACCGCCGCGCTGGTCAATGGATACCTTAAAGGTCGCCATCTTGATTGGGCTGTAACAGGAGCTTTTGGAGATAACCTCAAAGATACGGCACGTACTCTAGCCAGCGGACTTAATATCTCGGAGCATGACCTCGTTTCTCTTGAAGCGCTTGGAACGTATATTAATTACAACGGCTATGGGCCTGCCATCGAAGATTTACACTTCGATCCCAAGGACTTATATTTGAAATTATATGCGGCAGACGGGCCTCTGGATTTCGTGCAAAATTCGGCTGACTTTAACAAACTTAGCGCCGGCTATGGTGAGGATATGGCGAAGGCAGAAGCACTTCAGCCGCTGCATAGTAATGCAACATCGGCAGTGTTTATTCTGCCCGATGAAACCTGGGCGCGTCGTGTAAGTGGCGTCTACAGTAACGATCTTGCGACTGAGAATCCAGAGCGTGCTCATGCTGTCCTTACCCTCAAAGACAACGGGAATTATCTTATTAGCGTGCGCGCGCCGATGATCAACAAAAGCGGTGCAGCGGAGCTTTGCATGCAGTTTCCGACGGGCGGCGGCAGGGCGGGAGCAGCTGGGATAAACGATCTCCCCGTTGCGACGTTGCAGAGTTTTGTTGATGCTTTTGAGCAAGCCTATTCTGCTTAACTCAAATCTGGCGGGGCCCTCACCCCTATAACATTCAGGGGCAGATGGTGTCACAAAAGGCGGGGCTCTAATATGCTAATGTCTCTCAATATGACTGTTTGAAAGGCAAACCGCTTATCTGTTTCTAGGTATCGCTGTCGGAACTCAAAGTGTCAAAGCGCTTCTATACGATGCCGACCGGCGCCGGGTGATCGATGCCCGCAGTGCACCGCTGCAAATGATCACTGCATCTGGTGGTGTCAGAGCACAACTCGCGGCGTGGTGGCTTGCTGCGCAATCTGGCGGCGAGTGAGCATGAGCCTGTGCGTGCAACTGGCAAGCAGGAGTGGTACGAGAACGTGATCAACCAGTATTTGTAAGACACGGGGCTGTGTTGGAGAAAGGTGATGGCTAGAATTAGAATGGGGATGGTCGGTGGCGGGGAGGGCGCATTTATTGGCGCGGTGCATCGCATGGCTGCGG
>CAJXWP010000013.1 GCA_913062625.1 uncultured Haliea sp.
GCGCGCGCAGTCAGAGCAGATAATAATGTCGGCAGCTCCGGCCATACCAATACCACCGCCGAGCACAAAACTGTGCAACGCGATGATCACCGGCTTGGGGTTGCGATGGATAGCGCGAAAGGTCTCGTAGTTGCCTTTGTTCACATCTACTATTCTCGAGGGATGCGCAGCCAGTTCCTTGATATCCACACCGGCACAAAACCCCTTACCCGCAGCACCAATGATAATCACGCGCACATCGTCATTGACGCCTAGCGCATCAATCTGATCCGCGATAGCAAACCAGCCCGCACTGTCAAACGCATTAACCGGTGGGTGATCGAGAATCATTTCCGCGATCCCATTTTCTATGTTTACCTTAAAGGGCTTGGCCATAACACTACTCCTGAGAAGTTTCAGTCACGCGCAGCGACAAAAGGGTAAGGCGCTGCTCGGCCTCAGCAACAATCGAATTCACCAGCTGTTCACAGCTCAATAGCTCATCGATCACACCCGCCACCTGACCGGAGGGCAACACACCTAACGATGGTTCACCATCAACCATCGCCTTTTGGATAATCATTGGTGCGTTGGCAGACATTATTGTCTGAGCCGCCGTCATGTCATCATCTTTGCCCATCGCGATAGCAGACTGGAACAGACTGAAAAAAGTGGCGCCAGTGTGTTTTCGAAATGCCAGCCCGTTACGCATCGCAATAATTAATTTGCGTAGGGTGCTGGCCTTTTCCAGCTCGGTAAGCAACTCGTTCATAATCATACGCTGAGGTATACCGTCCATCGCTTTGGAGACGATAATGTTGCCCGGGTTTTTACAGTCGACATAACGCTGCAGCGTCTCTCTCGGCACAGGGCTTTCGTCTGTCATTAAAAAGCGTGTGCCCATCGCAATCCCATCTGCGCCCCACGACAGTGCCGCCAACAGGCCGCGACCGTCCTTGAACCCGCCCGCCCCTATGACAGGCACTTTGCCGCCAACGGCGTCAACGACCTGCGGAACCAGCAGCGTGGTTGGGATCGGACCCGTATGGCCACCCCCTTCTCCGCCTTGCACAGTGACGGCGTCCGCGCCCAGTTCTACCGCCTTGATGGCATGCTTTGGCAGGCCCACAGTCGGCATACAAACCACACCCGCATCCTTCAATTTATGAATCAACTCGGGGCCAGGGGAACGGGAATAACTGACCGCTCGCACGCCGTGGCGAATCACCATATCAACAATGTCTAACGCATTAGGCTGATACATATGGAAATTGACACCGAAAGGCTTATCAGTGAGCTCCTTCACTCGCAGAATATCCCGCTCCATTTCGTCAGCGGGAATGGTCGCACCTGCCAGGAAGCCAAAAGCGCCAGCGTTGCAACTGCCTGCCACCAGTTTCGGATCGGCCACCCAGCCCATAGCGGTTTGAACAATGGGATAACGGCAGCCCAAAAGTGTGGTTAATCGCGTCTCAAACATGCGTATTGCCTCGTGTCAGGAACGGTTTCCCGGGGGGTTGTCTAGTATCTGATGCGCCCGCTGGTTATGCGGGTCCAGCGCCATAATGATATCCAACTGCTCCTGCGTCGGCGCCTCAGTCGTTGGCACTTCTGCGGGAACGTACAGTGGATAACCGGTATTTTTTTGCACCTCCTCTACTGTGACACCGGGGTGCAATGAAACCAACTGAATCTGATGATCCGGACCGCCAAAATCCATCACACACAAGTTGGTAATCACCAACCGGATATCGATATCGTCTAAGCGGTGCCCCTTAGGAAGGCGGGCTGGGTTATAGCCAATGGACGATACAAAATCACACTCACCTTCTTTAAACACACGGGTATTGTGTCCGGGTACAAAAAAACTGTTCGGGTGAGAAATTGAGTTTCCCGGAAACCCCCGAGCACCCAACATCATGGTCTTCGGTTTTTCATAACTACCGCCTAGCGCGGAGGTGTTGGATTGACCAAACTTGTCGATCTGGACGGGGCCGAGCATGGCGTGCCGCTTGCCGCCCCAAACGTTGTCGAAAATGCGCGAAAACCCCATCCAGCTCTCGGTGGAAGGCACGAAGTCGGCGGCACGACTGCCGATCGGATTCGGCTCACTCAACATCCACGCCTCCGAGTCAGTCATCATCAGATCGGGGTTGGTGGTCTTCATGGCAAGGCTTGCCGCCAGCCGAGGAACCACTCCAATGCCGGTGCCCAATACTTCACCGTCATCGGCAAAGGACTTGCTGGCGGCGACGATGCAAAGTTCGGCCAGGGTGTATTCAGATGCTGCTGTCATTGCGTCTCTCTCCTGGTTCAATTAGTAAGTAGGCAATTCAATGGCGCAGATGGCATCGAGGCCGCCCACATTGTTTTGATATTCCTGCTCAGAGGCGCCGAGGTATTTCTGAACATAGTCGTTAAACCCTCCCTCTGCCTTGGCAGAAGCGGCGTAAGCCTTAAAGTGCGCAACATCAAATCCGTACAGCGGACTGCAGGATGTAGGGTGAGCGCCACCGGCTATCGGCACCACACCCGCAGTCGCAGATCGCTCCCAGTGCACCATGCGCGCTTGCGCAGGATCGTGAAAGTACTCGGACTCAACCAGTTCGTCGCAGGACACAAAAGTCTTTACTGCCGCGCGAGCAAACCAGTCGTCCATGTAATGATCGGGGCCGGCAATCTGACACACACCACGCACATCCGCCTTGTCTGCATGAATCAGAGAAGCATCCAGCTTCAGTGCTGGCATAGCGACCCACTCCTTTTCGTCGTAAGGGCTGTCGATCACTTTGATGTCAGGGTTTTGAATAATAACGTCTGTACCCAAACCAACCTCGGTAGGAATAAAAGGGATGCCCCAACTCGCTGCGCGCAGACCCAACAGCATCATGCCCTCGTCAATCTCCATCACCTCGATAGAGCCGGACTGGCGGGCCTGCCGAAAGTAAGGCTCCAGAGGAATGAAATCCAGCGAGACAAACGCGAACACAACCTTTTTTACCTTACCCGCAGCGCACAACATTCCGACGTCGGCGCCGCCGTAGGAGACGATGGTCAGCTCCTTGAGATTGGAGCGCAGAATTTCGCGCACTAGCGCCATTGGCTTACGCCGAGGGCCCCAACCGCCGATGCCAATGGTCATGCCATCTTTGAGTTGCGCAACGACTTCTGTCGCGGTCATTTGCTTGTTCATCACTCTCTTCCTTTTCTAGCTAACGATCCGCGCCATGCGGTAGTCGTGTTTGATGAAATTAACACCGAGGGTACTGTGCGCACCGCGCACGCCTTCGACAACACTAATGCGTTGATGCACAAACTCCGCCAGGTGTTCTGCGTTGCGCACCATAGTGATAGCAAGGATATCGGAACGCCCCAGCATCACGCCGACAAAACCCAACTCCGTGATGCCCGCCAACTGCTCGGCAACGGCCTTCGTCTGTCCGCTGCGCTCGACCTCAATCCAAATATAGGCCAGCGCGGCATCCTTAAAACGATCGATATTTGTGACCGCAGTGATGCGAATCAGCTTCTCTTCTTCCATACGCTTCACCCTGGCGCGCACAGTGCCCTCGGTCACACCCAGCCGTTCAGCAATTTCGCGATTACTCACCCTCGCATCAAGCGACAACCGCTCGACAATGGCGAGGTCTGCTTCGTCAAGTTTATGCCGCATGGAAAGGCACCCAGTCGGGTTGATTCTTCAGTACATCCAATGCCAGCGCAGGGGTAAGGCGTCGCACGCCCGGAATAGCACCCAACTTGTCGGTGATCAATTCATTCAGGGCAGCCTGATCTTTGGACACCACAAGAATTTCAATATCCTGCGCACCCACAACCACGTTGACAGAAAATACTTCTGGGATAGCGGCCATTTCTCGCGCCACGACTTCTGGAGAACGCCCTTCGACCTGCACACCGATTGCCAGCAACATACCGTAGCCCGCCGCTTCAGTGTCGGTCACCGCCACCACTCGCATGGTATTGGACTCTTCCATGCGACGGACTCGGGCCCGCACCGTATTTTCCGCTATATCCAGCTCCCGTGCGATCGCACGATAGGCCATGCGCCCATCCTTGCGCAGCAATTGGATGATCGCCTGATCCGTATCGTCTAGGTCAATATGGCGAGAGAGAGTGTTGGCAGATACATCGTTCATCGTTCTACCTCGGCGCTCTTTGCCAACGCCGCTTTATCCACTTTACCACCGGCATTTATGGGAAGTTCGGACAGGAAAACGACTGTACGAGGCATCTTATAATTAGCCATGTGCGCATGCGACCACTCGATAACGGCTGCCTCATCTAATAGGATGTCTGCATCCTTAACCAAAAAAGCTTTGGCGACCTCGCCCATGCGCTCATCAGACACACCGATAACCGCCGCCCCAGCGATGCCGGGCATATCACAGAGAATATTCTCGATTTCAGCGGGATAGCAATTAAAACCGCCAACAATGAACATTTCCTTGATGCGCCCAGTAATGCGAACGTAACCGTCCTCATCCATCACGCCGACGTCACCCGTCTTTAACCAGCCATCAGGGGTAACCGCTTCTGCCGTTGCATCGGCATTATTAAAATAATGGCGCATCACATTAAAGCCGCGGACCCAGATTTCTCCATCGATACCGGCCGTAACAGGCTGCCCCTTTTTATTCACACACTGGATTTCTGTTTCATCCATCGCGCGCCCAGAGCTATGGGAAATACGCTCGGCACTATCATCAGCGCGACAAATGGACACCACCCCGCAGGTCTCAGTCAGCCCGTAGGCTGTCACCACGACTTCAAAACCCAGTTCCTCACGCATCTGTCGCACCAATTCGACTGGCACTGGCGCCGCGCCGGTCACCGCGAGACGCAAACTGGACAGGTCGTACTCTTTGCGCCGAGGATGCGCGAGCAGCGACTGATAAATCGTCGGCGGGCCAGGAATCATGGAAATTTTCTCGCTCTCGATCTGCGCCAGCACGGCATCAAGCTCAAAACTGAGCACCGGTATCATCCGGGCACCACGGATAATGGCCGACAACCAGCCAGCCTTGTAGCCAAAGGCGTGAAAGAATGGATTGATAATCAGGTAATTGTCATCGCTGCATAGGCCGACTGTCGCGCTCCAATTCTCGAAGGTACGGATATTCTGACCGTGCCCTGTCACCACACCCTTTGGGTTGCCGGTTGTGCCCGAAGTAAAAAGAATATCTAGCGTATCATCGGGAGTCAGAGCAGACGCTCTCAATGCGACCTCTTTCGCCGGCACAGCCTCTCCTGCTGCAAGAAAATCTTCCCACGACTGACACTCCGCCGCCTCACCACTGAACAGCACTGTGCGTTCGAGTTCTGGGAGTGACTGGTCAACCAGCATTTCGGGGTAGCGCATTCCGAGAAAATCACCCACAGTAAACAGCATTTTCGCTCCACTGGAGCGGATGATGTACGCCCCCTCAGAACCCTTATAGCGTGTATTCAGCGGGACCAGCACACCACCGACACTTTGCGCGCCGATAGCGGCGATAATCCACTGATAGATGTTGGGCGCCCAGATCGCAATGCGCTCACCTTTTTCAAGCCCAGCAGCAATGAAGGCCCGCGCCGCGCCTATACGAGCTGCATCCAGCTGCTCATAGGTCAGCTGCACTTCGCCATCAATAATAGCAACGCGTGACCCGTGCGCGGCCGCGGCGTCGACGACGACCTGTGGCAGGGTACGCGCTGTGTACTGCTGGTCCGGCTTAGGCAAAGTATAACTCGCAATGTATGTTGATAACAAAAGACATATTAATCAGTATTTGAGGAGTATAAAAGCATTATTCGTAGAATTTTTATAATTATATTACGAATATAAAAAATAAGGTAAAAATGCGTCAACATCCGCGCCCTCACATGCCGCCGGGCCGACTACTGCGGCACCGAGACCTCCATAATGGGCAATTCGTCCGGCATCCCGCCCAGCGACACGGCGCAGCGGGAAAAACCGCTAAAATGGGCGACCACTAACGACAGGTGTACCAAAGCTTGCGAAGTGAATTCAGCCATCAGTGATGCCTTGAGCTGCTCTGTAAGCCCACTCGGATCATTCAGGAACTGATCGGTGAAAGCGACAATTAACTTCTCGCGCTCACTCAGGGCACTTTCCCTGAAATCATCCTGAATCATCGCGACCTTGTCCTCGCTAAGCCCGTCTGCCTTTGCGATGTCATAGCGAACACTTTTACAGAAAACGCAATTCACTCTTCGGGCATTGCGCAAACGTGCGATCTCGACTTCGGCTGGGGTTAGCGGACCGCACTCCCAAACTTTTCGGTTCAGTGCCATGTAATCGCCCAAGGTCTCCGGCACGAGACCTAAAGCGGAGTCACGGATCATATTGCCAGTGGGCTTATTGGTATTGGTTGCGCGTGGACGACCGGTCATAGCCGTTGCCCAGACGCGGGCGATTGATCCACCTTGGCAGGAAGTTGCCAAAGAAGACTGAGCCGAGTCATGCCATCGAGTATGCCAAGCGCTTCCACCAACAATACAAGACCTGCATCACCGAAGTGCGTTTTAACGGCCTGAGCATGCTGATCCGTCAATGCCTGCGTATCCATGGCATAGACTTCAGTAAACGCCAAACAGGCACACTCTGCCGGTGAAAAAATACTCTGTGTATCCCAATGCGCCAGATACTCAGATTTTTCTGTGGGTATGTCAATCTCATGGCGCTGCAATTCAACAGCACATCGATGCAGCTGTGCCAGACGCAATCGACACAACTCCAGAACAGCAGCAGGCACGTGCCCCTGTGTCCACAAAGCGGCATACAGCGCAGCGAACGGCACGGCTAGCTCCGCAAGTTCACCGATCGTAGAGTCGCGATCATCGCCATTACACACCCAACCCATAGTCTTCTCCTGAACAGCAAAATCCGATATTTGGAATCCGCATAACAATAGTCGCCTGTAATCTGCCCGCATTCTTTAAACGTCAGTCCCCGGAAAGGCGTAATCCTTGAACATCTGCCGCAGCTTGACCTTCTGTACCTTACCGGTAGCCGTATGGGGCAGTTCATCAATAAACTCGACGGCATCCGGCGTCCACCACTTGGCAATCTTACCGTCAAACCATGCCAGCATATCCTCAGCGGTGAGGTCCTGTGACTCGGATCCACGTACCACAATTAACAGAGGTCGCTCGCTCCACTTGGGATGGAAATGTCCGATGACCGCTGCTTCTGCAACTTTGGGATGATCGGTTGCCGCGTTCTCCACTTCGATAGAGGAAATCCACTCGCCGCCCGATTTGATAACATCCTTGATGCGATCAGTGATAGCCATGTAGCCCTGTGGGTCGATGGTGGCCACATCACCGGTCTCGAACCAGCCCTCGTGCGCATGAGCATCAGACCCTTCCAATTTAAAATAACTGGAACACACCCAGGGTCCCCTTACCAGGAGCGAGCCAAAGGCCACACCGTCCCAAGGCAAGTCGTGGCCTTCATCGTCGACAATTTTCATCTCTACGCCGAAAATTTGCCGGCCCGCTTTGAGGCGCACTTTGGCGAATTCCTGCTCGCCTAAACTCTCTCTGGAATCCATGCTCGCATTGACCGTACCCAGCGGGCTCATCTCCGTCATACCCCAACCGACCCGCACCTCTACACCGTAGTGATCAAAATCCTCCATGATGGACAGGGGACAGGCCGCCCCACCCACAATGATTTGTCGCAGCGAAGCAACATCTTCACCGGAGGCCTTCAGATGCGCGAGCATGCCTAACCACACGGTAGGGACACCCGCCGACAGCGTTACACCCTCTTCGTTAATCAGGGTGGCCATAAATTGACCATCACCCATTCTGTTGCCGGGCAACACCAACTTAGCGCCGGCCATGGGGCAGGAGTAGGGGTTACCCCAGGCGTTGACGTGAAACATAGGCACGATTGGCATCACCACATCCCGCTGAGAAATACCCAATGCGTCCGGCATCATGGCGGCGTAAGCGTGCAATATCGTTGACCGATGGGAATACAGTACGCCCTTCGGATTACCGGTCGTGCCGGAGGTGTAGCACAGGGCACAGGCAGCGTTCTCGTCCAACGCCGGCCATTGAAAGCCTTCATTGCCGGCCGCAACCAGTGTTTCATAACACATCACATTGGGCAGACTGGTTTCGGGCATAGCCTCTGCGCTCGTCATTATCACCCACGCCTGCACTGCGGGACACTGATCCGCTAGACTTTCCGCCAGCGACACAAAGTCCGGATCGATGCAAACGTAGCGATCTTCTGCGTGATTGATGATGTAGGCAAGCTGTTCCGGGAAGAGGCGGGGGTTAATGGTATGGCAGACATAGCCACTGCAGGCAGCGGCATAGTAAATCTCGAAATGCCGGTAATCGTTCCAGGCCAGTGTGGCAATCCGGTCGCCCTGTTCCAGCCCCCAAAGAGCCATGCCATCTGACAGTTTGCGTGTGCGCGCAAAGGCTTCTCGATACGTATAGCGATGTCGTGGCTGGTCGCCCATTACCGAGACGATCTCAACGTCACCGTTGATGCGCTCCGCATGCTCCACGATGGAGGCAATCGACAATTGCATGTTCATCATCAATCCGTTCATCAGTCACTTCCTCTTCTTTGTTTTTCGTCGTGGGCCTATTCGATAGGGGGCTATCGGCCACAAAGACAATCAATCGGGGATACCGCGCAGCCCAATGATCAAACGTCCAGTATTTCCCAGGTGTCATCGGGTGCATGTTCCCGCGCTCGGTTTTCCTCGCGCAGTTTAATCAGGTGGGCACTCAGTGAGAGCTGTGCCATCTTGTGGAGACCCGTATCGACATCATCATAGACGACCTTTACTAACTGATCTAGCGGCACCCGCCCAGTCTTGCGCAAACTGTCGATGACTTTTTGTTCACGCTTCAGGCGGTGATTCACCAACCAGTCCACCGTCGCTTTCGGTTCAGGCATGATGTCACCGTGGCCAGGAGCGATGAATTGCAGAGGATAATCCAGCAGCCGTTGCAGGGATTCGATATAAGACTTCATATTGCCGCTAGGCGGAATAATCACCACCGTAGATCCATTCATTATGTGATCACCCGCAAACATCATTCCCTCTTCCTCTAGAAAGAAGCAATAATGGTTACCGACGTGACCTGGGGTATGCACCGCGCGCAGCGTGAATTCTTTTGTCGACAGCACATAATCGTGCTGTAGCTCTATGGTTGGCTTGAACGTCGCATCCTGAAACATATCATCCGGTGGAGACGCCCCAATAACTTGCGCTCCTGTAGCCTCCGCTACTGCCTTCCAGGCCGGCGAATGATCCGGGTGAGTATGAGTACAAACGATCCAGCGAATGCGATCACCAGCGGTATCGAGTATGGCATCGATATGTTCGGGCAGAGCAGGACCCGGGTCCAGCACCGCCACTTCATCATCACCAAGCAGATACGTGTTGGTGCCCGGCCCCGTCATCACGCCCGCATTGGGTGCGACGAGTCGCCTGACCCTGCCGTTAAGCCGAAAAGGCACTCCATGTTCAAACATAGACTTAGACCATATTATTGATAAGAACTTCAGGATTCACATCGGCGGTGTAATCCACACCGTCTACTTCAAAACCGAACAACTGCAGGAACTCTCGCTTGTAACCCTCAAAATCCGACAACTGACGCAGGGTTTCCGTGTTGACACCCTGCCATAGCGTCGCCACCGCATTTTGTATCGCGGGATCCAGCTCCTTGCCGTCGGCGCGCAACCGTCCCTCATCATCCAGATAAGGATGGGTGCTATAGAGCGAATCACGGAACAGGCCGTCAATTTGCTCAATACAACCCTCGTGACTGCCTTGCTGCTTCATCACCTTGAACAGCAGAGCCAGGTAAATAGGCATGGCGGGGATCGCTGCGCTCGCTTGGGTGACCACCGCTTTAAGGACTGACACACGAGCATCTCCTCCCTTTGCGGCCATGCGCTCACGGATCGCAACGACACGCTTGTCTAGATCTTTTTTAGCTGCGCCAATGGTGCCATGCCAGTAGATATCCCAGGTCAGTTTCTCCCCAATATAAGTATAAGCGGTCGTCTTCGCGCCATCAGCCAATACACCGGCATCGTCCAGTGCATCAATCCACATCTGCCAGTCTTCACCACCCATGACTGCCACTGTATTGTCTATTTCATCCTGCGTGGCCTGCTCCAAATGAAAATCCTGCACCTCTTCCTTATCGGTATTAACGCCCTTTTGTACAGCATCACCCCCGATAGGCTTGAGCGTGGAGTTGTGCACCACGCCGGTAATTGGATGTTGTCGGCGCGGGGATGCCAGACTGTAGACTACCAAATCAATCTGCCCCATATCGGCTTTGATCGTGTCGATAGCCTTTTGCTTGACGGCGTTGCTGAAAGCATCACCATTAATACTCTTGGCATACAAACCATCGGCCTGCGCGTAGCTGTGAAAAGCCGCCGAGTTATACCACCCAGCCGTTCCAGGTTTGGTCTGCGTGCCCTCTTTTTCGAAAAAGATTCCGAGTGTCTTAGCACCGCAACCAAACGCCGCCGTGATGCGCGATGACAGGCCATAACCGGTGGATGCGCCAATCACCAGCACCCGCTTTGGACCGTCCGCTATCGGCCCTTGAGACTTCACATACTCTATCTGCCGCTTGATATTGGCGTCGCAACCGGCCGGATGACTCGTGATACAAAGAAATCCGCGGACGCGTGGTTTAATGATCATTGGCAAATCTATCCTGTTGTGTGGATCAATGTCAGACTCAGCCTCAGCTTGCCCAACCCGAAAGCGACAACAAAGTTTAGCATATTGGCCGTGTACTGCCGCAAGTTGTGTTGTCCTGTCGTCTTGTGTTCGCTGCTCACTTGACGTTCAATAGCAGCCCTTAAACAAACGACCATTGTCTGTATGCTGGAATCACCCCTTCGCTTCGCCACACCTCCTGCCTGGACCACCGCGGTTATGGGCAACTTCGATGGTTTCCTACTCGACCATGCGACTGCTGAAAAAAAAGCCTCAGGCATGGCAATCTCCATGCTGTCCCACTACCCTGATCGCACCGAACTAGTGTCCGCCATGGCGGACCTAGCGATAGAAGAGCTAACCCATTACCGCGAAGTCCTCAAATGGATACACCGGCGTGGACTCATCACCACGCCAGACCAGAAGGATCCCTATGTCGGCGCATTTCGCCAATCACTGCGCCAGGGCAGTGATATCTATTTTCTGGACCGCCTGCTGACCGCGAGCATTATAGAGGCCCGCGGAGCCGAACGTTTTGCACTGGTAGCCGAAGCACTGGAGCCCGGCCCGTTAAAGAAATTCTACCAATCCATCGCCCGCTCCGAGGCGCGCCACTTTGAGCTGTTTCTGGAATTGGCACAAAGGTACCTTGATCACGACATGATTGCGCAACGCTGGGATGAACTGCTGGATATCGAGGCCGGTATCGTCGCAACTTTACCCATACGAGCAGCGCTGCACTGATGGTGTTCACTCAGTAATGCATGACAGTGTCGCCCTGCAGCGCTATCTGCAAAGGCACACGGAAACGGATCTGCCCAGGCACCGTTTTGCACAACCCCATTGGGTTCATGTGGTGATCATTCCTGCTTATAGGGAAGCACCTGCGTTACTCAGGCGATTGAGGCAGATGCCAGCAGGCAGTGGTCGCACACTGATCATTCTTGTACTCAACCGCCCCGATACTGATCACGACCCACAGGCTAACGCCGACCTGCGAATGGCTCTGCAAAATCAATCGTTGCCGCAGATGCAACGTGGCCCTGTCCCTATTCAATGCTTGAACGATCACACTGACCTTTACCTGTTCGATATTGAATCACTGCATGGGCCGACACCCGCCGCTCTCGGCGTAGGGCTTGCGCGTAAAACAGGCTGCGATTTGGCGCTGCAGTGGATGGTCGCTGGCGGGATTAGCGGCCAATGGCTGTGCTGCACCGACGCCGACGCCAGCGTGCCACAGGATTACTTCAACCAACTCGATAGTGCAGCATCGGATGCCGTAGCTGCTGTTTTCCGGTTCCAACATATCCCCGGTGGGGAGGAAGACTGTGACGCCGCCACTGCGCTGTATGAATTGCGCCTGCATCACTATGTTCTGGGGCTACACTATGCTGGGTCTCCCTATGCACACCACACGTTGGGGAGTTGCATCGCCATCCGCGCTAGCGCTTATGTGCAAGTGCGCGGTTTTCCAAAACGCGCTGGCGCCGAGGATTTTTATATCCTAAACAAACTGGCCAAAATTGGACCCGTTAGCAGACTGTCAGGACAGTGTATCCAACTGCAATCGCGACAATCATCACGCGTTCCCTTCGGAACAGGCCCAGCAGTGGCCGCCATTATCGCCGCCGGGCGGCCAGAAGATGTTCGAGTTTTTGACCACCCCCGCTGTTTTGAGGCCCTTAAGGCATTACTGGCAAGCTTGCCTGAACTAATACAAGCCCCCGATGCGGCGTTTTCCCAACTGCTCGTCAGACAAGGACTTGACGCAACAGTGGCCGAGCAATCGGATGTTGCACTGCGGGCTCTGGGATTACAATCAGGGCTCCTTCACTGCCGGCGACAAAGCAGGACGAACGCGCAATTCGAGCGTCAATTCCACCAGTGGTTTGACGCGTTTCGCACACTGAAATTTATTCATTTGCTACGCGACGCTGGCTGGGAGCAACAATCCTTGATTCAACTCGACGCCTTACGACCAAACCTTTGGCCTCCTGCCGCACAACCACCGCACACCATCGCGCAACTGCGAGCTCAGGTATCGCGACGGGACAGCGATTAATACGAGCTGGCGTCAATAGCAAGAACGTTGTTAGCCCTGCCGACACGCCGCTTCACGCTGTCTAGTGGAGAGCCCTTTTGCGTTCCAGTAAGCTTTACAAACTGAGCTGACGAATATCACTGAGCAGAGACACTATGCGGGTTAAAAATCGCCCGCCATCACCGCCGTTCACCACTCTATGATCGTAAGACAGCGCAACGGGCATCATCATGCGCGGTGCGAACTCTGCGCCGTTCCACAGTGGCTTAATCGCTGCCTTCGACACCCCAAGGATGGCTACCTCTGGGGTATTGACGATGGGTGTAAAACCATTACCGCCGATAGTGCCCAGACTAGAAACGGTAAAACACCCACCCTGCATCTCTGCTGGCAGGAGCTTGCGGTCACGAGCCCGGCTCGCAAGCTCTGCCACTTCGTGCGCCAATTCCCAAACAGTTTTCCTGTCGACGTCGCGAATCACGGGCACCATCAGACCGACGGGGGTATCAACTGCCACACCGATATGAATGTATTTCTTGTGAACCAGGTCTTCGCCGCCGCGCGCCAGTGAACTGTTGATTTTGGGGTTATCGCGCAGTGCAAGCGCACAGGCCTTCAGCAAAAAAGGTAATGGCGTTATGCGCGTCGAGCGCCGTTCAGCCTCCGCCTTGAGCCCCGCGCGAAATTCTTCTAGGTTGGTAATATCCGCCTCATCGAACTGGGTTACATGGGGCACATTGAGCCAGCTGCGGTGCATGTTGGCAGCCGTCAGCTTATCCAGTTTGCTGCGCGGAGTGACTTCGACCTCACCAAATTTTGCAAAATCAGTTTCGGGAACGGCAGGGACACCCATGCCACCAGTGATGGCGCCTGCAGGTTCGCGTATTACCTTGCGCACAAACTGTTGCAGATCTTCTTTGAGGACACGACCTTGCGGGCCAGTGCCCTTTACTCGCTCCAACGGAACGCCGAGTTCTCGTGCCAGCTTTCTGACTGCCGGGCCTGCGTATACTTCCCCGGCAGCTTCCCGTGATAACGCTGCAACCTCCTCTGATGCCGCCGGTGCTGCGCTCGCCACGGGCACTTCTTCCACAACCGGCATCTCTTTCGCTGCCGGCGCCTGTGTATCCGCGACTACCTCTTGCTCCGCCACTACCTCATCTGCACTGGACGCATCACTTGCAACGTGCGCCTGATTCTCTGCAAGCTCAGGAGCCGGAGCCGCCTCCACGATGTGCTCGGCGACGTCTATCATCGCCACCGCTGCACCTTCTGCCAACTGGTCACCTTCCGCCACCAGTAGCTCAACAACGGTGCCGGCAGCAGTAGCGGGGATCTCCATGGATGCCTTGTCAGACTCCAACACAATAAGGCTCTGATCCAGCACAACCTGATCACCCACCGCCACTAGTAGCTCGATCACTTCAGCACCTTCGGCGCCACCGATGTCAGGCACTACTACTTGTTGTATAGGCACGCCGTATTCCCTCTTAGCTTAGACTGTTAACGGGTTAGACTTGTCCGGATCAATGCCCAGCGCACCGATAGCCTGGGTCACTAGGCCCTTCTCGATCTGCCCCTCATCCGCCAGCGCCTTTAGCGCCGCCAGTACGATATATTCGCGGCTAACCTCGAAGAACTCGCGCAACTTACTGCGCGTATCAGAACGACCGAAGCCATCAGTACCCAACACAGTATAGGGTCCCGGTACAAACTCCCGAATTTGGTCAGCGTACGATTTCAGATAGTCTGTCGCAGCCACTGCAGGGCCACTAGCATCACGCAACAGTCGGGTAACATAGGGCACTCTGGGCTCGGCTTCAGGGTGCAACAGATTCCAACGCTGCACGGCTTTACCTTCCCGTTGCAATTCATTCACGCTGGTCATACTCCAGACATCTGCCGCTACCTGATAGTCACTCTCGAGAATCGCTGCAGCGGCCTCAACCTCGCGCAGAATCGCGCCACAGCCCATTAACTGAACACGCAAATCTCCCGGCGCAGTAGACGCCTTAAACTGATACATACCCTGAACAATGCCATCTTCGACACCCTGTGGCATTTCTGGCTGAATGTAGTTTTCATTCATCGTAGTGATGTAATAAAATCGATTCTCACCCTGGTTAAACATGCGATGTAATCCATCGTGGATAATCACTGCCAGCTCATAGGCGTAGGTTGGATCGTAGCTCACGCAGTTCGGTATCGTACTTGCCAGTAAGTGACTGTGCCCGTCTTGGTGTTGCAGTCCCTCGCCATTCAAAGTGGTACGTCCCGCTGTCGCACCGATGAGAAATCCACGCGCCTGACTGTCGCCGGCTGCCCAGGCCAAATCCCCAATGCGCTGAAAACCAAACATGGAGTAAAAAATATAAAACGGCACCATAGGATACGCACTGGTGCTGTAAGACGTGGCTGCGGCCAACCAGGCCGAAAATGCGCCCGCCTCGTTAATGCCCTCCTCCAGAATCTGCCCCTTGATGTCCTCTTTATAAAACATCATCTGGCCCGCGTCTTGCGGTGTGTAACGCTGGCCTACTGAAGAATAAATCCCGAGCTGCCGGAACATCCCTTCCATGCCAAACGTACGCGCTTCATCCGGCACAATAGGCACCACTCGCTGCCCAATATCGGCATCCTTCACCAAACTAGAAAGCATACGCACAAAGGCCATCGTAGTAGAAACCTCCCGCTCACCACTGCTCTTAAGCTGATTGCCAAAAGCCGTCAGTGGTGGTGTCTCCAGTAAATCCATAGCTTCGCGTCGCCTCGGCAACAACCCGCCCAGCGCCTGCCTGCGCTCAAGCATATAGCGCATCTCTGGGCTCTCTGCCGGCGGCCGGTAGTACGGCACATTTTCTAACTCGGCATCAGTAATGGGAATGTCAAAGCGGTCGCGGAAGGCCTTGAGACTTTTTATGTCGAGCTTTTTCAGGGCATGAGTTTCATTGTTCGCCTGGCCGGCTTCACCTGTGCCATAACCCTTCACAGTCATTGCCAGAATCACGGTGGGACGGTCATGCTCGGCAACGGCAGCGGCATAGGCTGCGTATACTTTGTAGGGATCGTGTCCACCCCGGTTAAGGTACATGATATCGTCATCTGACAGATCGTCCACCAGCTCCAGAAGTTCGGGATATTTACCGAAGAAATGCTCCCTAGTATAGGCACCGCCATTGAACTTGTAGTTTTGCAACTCGCCGTCACAGACTTCATCCATCCGTTTCTGCAGCAGGCCTGTTTTATCTTTCTCCAGCAGACGATCCCACTTGCGGCCCCAGATCACCTTAATCACATTCCAGCCTGCGCCACGGAAAATGCCTTCCAGCTCTTGAATGATTTTGCCGTTGCCTCGCACCGGACCATCCAGGCGCTGCAAGTTGCAGTTGATCACAAAATTTAGATTGCCCATCCCTTCGCGGCCGGCGAGCGATATGGCGCCGAGGGACTCAGGCTCATCACATTCACCGTCGCCGATGAAGCACCAGACTTCTCTGTCGCCGTGATCCAGCAAACCGCGATCCTGCTGGTACTTCATTACGCGCGCCTGATAAATCGCTTGTATCGGACCGAGTCCCATGGAGACGGTGGGAAACTGCCAGTAATCAGGCATCAGCCACGGGTGCGGATAGGATGAGAGCCCATGGCCTCCCACCTCCCGCCGAAAGTTATCCAATTGTTCCTCCGTCAGGCGCTCTTCCAGATATGAGCGCGCATACATGCCTGGCGCACTGTGTCCCTGATAAAACACCAGATCTCCGGGGTGACCCCCCTCCGTGCCGCGAAAGAAATGGTTAAAGCCCACATCATATAAGGTAGCGCTGGAAGAAAAGCTGGATATATGCCCGCCCAGTCCGTCATCGTTATCATTACCGCGCATCACCATAGCCAGCGCATTCCAGCGCACCAACGAGCGAATCCGGCGCTCCATAAACACATCACCGGGCATCATTTTTTCTTCGGAAGGCGCGATGGTATTAGAAAAAGGGGTGGTGATAGCCGAAGGCAGGCGCAGGCGAGCGTTGATGGCGTGCTTGGACAACTCCAGTAGCAAAAAAGAAGCGCGCTCAGCGCCCGCATTCTTTACCACATCGTCAAGCGCATCAAGCCACTCGCGAGTTTCCGGGGGGTTTAAGTCTTCCTTCATATCGGCTCAAGCTCCTATAAAACAACAGGGCGAGTCGCACTCAGCCCCTAATAGATTCTAAAATAGAACTTATTTGGCTGTAACATGAAATACATCCAGACTAAGACGCGCCTGAATGGCCATGGCGCATTTGAAACGCGATGGTGCACTCGCCAAACGTGCTTTTATGATACCGGAGCAGTCCGCACAAATCTACTTAGTTCCATATAAGAACTGACAGGCCCGCAGGTTGCGCGCCAGTATGACTGCGTAGCAAGGCAGTAACCGCTAAGGCGCTTTCACCTGCCGGTTACTCTCGGACATACGTGGCGTGCCCGCGCTGAATGGCTTTGGCGGAGTTGTAACGCTCAAAATCGCCCTCGGGAAGGATACCGCGACTACCCGGGGCCACGACTTGCAGCGAGTGACGCTGCGCGAGAAAAACCCGCTCATAGTAGACCTTCCAGTTGTCCAGAGTGATGGCCTCTACGGCAGTTGCCAACATCTGGCGCCCATCGAAGCCGTCCTCCTGACGCGCAATAGCTTGCCAGAAGTACTCGCCTCGCTCTGCCAAATTTTTATCAGGCCGCAGAATATCACTGACCAAGGACACTTTATGCCGCTCAAACTGCGCCTCATCCAGCTGTGGCTCCACGTTCAACATAAACGTGTTCATAGCCACGGCAACCGCATTGGCATCCGCAACCGGAGACTGCACCAGCATTAGCAAGCCGGGCACCTCCAGTTGGGAAAAACTGGAGGCTCCCACCACATAGCCCAGCTGCTGCTCGGTGCGTAATTCCTGAAAAAACCCCGACGACATAATTTGGGCTGTCAGCGCCGTCACGGCCCTGTCATACACACTATCCCCTTCTCCTTGCAGGTACCAGGCGACCACTGAATCATCGTGAGGAACGTCTACTGCGTATTGGGCCGACTCACCCGCAGCCAGCCTCAACACCCTGCGTTTGGGCAACGCAGGCGCTGGGTCACTACTGATAATATCGCGCAACATCGACGATAACTGTGTCACCTCGCCAGACTCATAGTTCCCATAGATAAGACCTTCGGCAGAAGCACTGCGCCAGAACTGGGCGATATACCCGTCAAGCTGACTCAGGTCTGTTGCCTGAAGAGCCGAAATCAGAGCCTTCTCACCCCATCGACCGTAAAGCAGACTTTCATTCAAATCATTAACAACCTGTCGACTAGGCCGCTGGGCGATAGCGTTTTTCAAGCTACGGATCATGTCGCTGCGAATATCAGAAAAACGGCGCTGGCTAAAGTTAGGCTCGACGATGCTGCCGAGCAAACGCTTGAGCAACAATGCCTGCTTGTCACTGTAACCACCCACCCGCAAACCAATGCCTTGCGCATTTCTATAGAAATTAAAACTCATCCCCGCCAATTGGGCGGGATAGGCAAACTCGTTGACCTGGTCAGTGAGCAATGCTGTATACAGTGCTCCACGTGCGGTTTGCTCAGCAGATTGACCCACTTCAGGTGAACGGAAGTTGATATAGGTGAAACCCCTCGGAACTCTGAACTGTTCGTCCGGCATAAACCAGATTTTTTGCCTACCCGATTGCAGGGCAAGTTGCGGCACCTCTGGTATATCTGTGGGCAGCTCCACCAACGACACATCTTCGGCAATGAATTCGTTAGGCGCAGGAAGATGCAGCGTATCCGCACGCCTGTCACCCTCAGGGTTGGCGACGCGCCTGACATCGAATGCCTGCTCCGAATAGGGCACTTGGTAATACTCCGAGACCTGATCGCCCGCAACAGCCTGATCGCTAAACGTCACCAGAGCATTATCGGGCCTGAATTGCTGCAGCAGCTCCGCCAGAATCGCTTCGTCATACCCGGTCATCATATACGGCCCACGCAAAATATCCTGCGGCGCGTAATACTGCATACCGCTGGCCACAGCACTCACATAGCGCATGGGACTGGCCTGCTCGCGGAAGCGAAAGCTGAGGTCTGCGAGCCTGGCTTGCTCAACATAGAGCCAATCCTGGGGGCCTTCTTCACGCAACATATCTGCGTAGGCAAAAAGCAACTGCAACACCCTATCTGGGTCTGCTGCCCCCTTTTCTGTCAGTGAAATATTGACACTAAAGAGCGCTCCACCGCGCCATGCCAGACCCTGACCTGCGGATAAGCCCTCTGCCAGACCATCCTGCTTAAGCGCGGACAACAAACTACCCTTCCCCTCATGGCCGATCAGATTGCCTAGATACACCTCCGGCTTCACATGATACTGGGCACGGTAATCAGGAAGCGGGAAAGAAACACTCAATTGCCGTTGAGTCGCCAACGGCTGCAGCTGCACAAACAGGGGCAGGCTACCCAATTCAAATAGGGGCTCAACGATAGTGTCACGTTCTAAAAATCGATTCGGTATCTGGCTGAACAAGGGTGCTGTCAACGCCTCTAATTCGTCCAGCGACTGAGAACCTAGCACCACCAGGCGCATCACATTAGCCGAGTAGTACTTGTTGTAAAACTGAATCAAATCGTCGCGAATCTCAGACTCAGGTCGATCCGCGAGTGTGTCCAACGCACCCACCGAAAATTGACTGTAGGGGTGGTCCTGATTGAACACCTCTTGCAACACATCGAGCTCGCGACGACTATCGCTCTTTAACCCCATTTGGTACTCAGCCTCAACGGCGTTTTTTTCGCGCTCGACATATTGCGCATCGAAGCGGGGAGCAATAAAGAATTGAGCAAAACGATCAAGTGCCACCGGCAAATCAGCGCTGTTAACGTCAAAGAAGTAATTGGTGTTCTCAAAGCTGGTATAGGCATTGCGGCTGCCTCCATGCTCGGTAATAAAGCGCCCGTATTCAGTCGCATCCGGGTATTTCTCTGTACCCAAAAACAACATATGCTCAAGAAAATGAGCCAAGCCTGCACGACCAGGCGGGTTATCCCCACTGCCCACCAGAATATCCAGAGCAGCGGCAGCTTTCGGGGCGTTCGGGTCAGAAATAAGCAAGACCTCAAGACTGTTATCTAACGTTAGCAGTCGGTAGGTATAATTGTCATTCGGACTCTTAGCAGGCTGTGGGCCTAATGGCGACGTGGTGACACAGGACACCAGTAACAAGGCACTCAACAAAAACGCCAGGGCCTTTACGCCATGACGAGAATTCAACGCGGACATCAGAAACTCCATCAGATTTACGTGAGCGGGTCAGCCTCGGAAACAGCCTGCTCCGGGGTAGGCCACGCATTAATTATGGCTTTAACGAGGGTCGCCAGAGGTATCGCAAAAAAGACGCCCCATAAACCCCAAATCCCGCCAAAGAATAACACAGCCAAGATAATAGCCACCGGGTGAAGGTTCACCGCCTCCGAGAATAAAAACGGCACCAGCACGTTACCATCCAACACTTGGATGATCGTGTAGACGGCAAACATGTAATAAAATTCACTCGTAAGTCCCCACTGAAAAAACCCCACCATGACGACTGGCACGGTGACAAGCGCAGCACCGATGTAGGGGACAATAACCGAAAGGCCCACCAATAAACCCAATAATGCGGCGTAGGCGACGCCTAACCAGGCAAATGCAAAATAGGTAACAGAACCGACCATCAGTATTTCGAGCACTTTGCCGCGAGCGTAATTAGAAAATTGCTCATTCATTTCTGTCCAAATACGCCGTAACAAAGGTCGCTCAGCGGGAAGAAACCCCCCTAACCAGTCGAGCAGTTTTTCTCGATCCTTGAGGAAAAAGAACACCAGCATCGGTATCAATACCATGTAGACCAACACCGTCAGAATACCTGGAATTGATGCCAGTGTGCGCGTGACGGCAACCTGACCTAGTCCCGCGAATTCAGTCTGCGCAACACTGACGAACTCCCGAAATTGCTCTTTACTAATAATATCAGGATAACGTTCAGACAGGACGCCCAGGAATTGTTGTGCCTGATCAAGCATTCGGGGCATTTCACCTACCAGACTCAGCAATTGGCGCCACACCAGCGGCAACAGAGCAAAGCTAAAACCGAAAAAGATGCCGACGAATGCTAAATAGGACACGGCCACCCCAAGCCACTGGGGGAGCCCATAGCGCTCAAGCCGCCCCGAGAGACCTTGGGCAAGATAGGCCAGCACAATAGCGGCGACTACAGGCTTAAGGATATCGCCTATGGTCATTAACAGGGCCACCGCAATCGCCAGCAACACCAGCACAAGAACCGACTCTTCCTCAGAGAGATACCGTTTGTACCATTTTTTGAAAATATCCAGCATACATTGTCCGTCGCGTTATCCGCGTTCTAGCGTGCTAGAGCGGTCCATCATATATCCCATCATTATACTGTCGAAGTCACCACAATTGCTTGAGCAACAGCGCCATTTTGACCACTTTATCCGCTCTTCTAAACCCACCGAGCATCCCGGACTGTCACCGTTTTTCAATCAAATAACGGTAAACCCCCTCTGCCTCATGGCTATCGAGTAAAAGATGACCCGACTGCTCTGCAAAAACACGAAAGTCCCTCACAGAACTCTGGTCAGTCGCCAACACACAAAGCTTCTGGCCAATGCGCATACTATTGAGCGCCCGTTTGGCTTTCAATAGAGGCATCGGGCAATCCAGCCCCGTAGCGTCTACTTTTATCACGTCCAACTCTGCCATTACGCTAACTATCCAACATGGTTGGCCACTGTGCCTAGGCCTTACCGGTCAAATCCACACTGTGAGGCCTGACGCCCTCACCCCTTCGACATTAAACGCCCTTAAAGACTGCCGTGCGCCGCTCTATAAATGATTGGACGCCTTCAGTGGCATCTTCGGTGGCCAGCAGCCGCTGCTGAGTCGGGCCCAGTTCCCGTGCGGCAGCAGCAAAACCTTGCTCGACGAAGCGTCTCGACGAGGCCTTGGTTGCTTGAACAGCAAGAGGAGCTTGTGCCGCAATAACAGCGGCGATTTCCAGCGCGCGCTGCAATTGCTTGCCAACCGGAACGACCTCTTGCACCAAGCCAATTCGATAGGCTTCTTGTGAATCAAACTCATCGCTCGTCAGCAAATGATACATCGCATTGCCCCATCCACCGCGCTGTACGAAACGGATAGTTGCGCCACCGGTCGCGTGAATACCGCGCGAAGGTTCTAACTGAGAGAAGCGGCAATTATCCGCAGCGATTACAATGTCGCCAGCCAGCGCAATTTCGATACCGAAGGTAAAGGTGATGCCTTGCACGGCGGTAATGATTGGCTTGCGACAGCCGCGGCCAAGCGCCAACGGGTCAACTCTCTCGTGCGAGGTTTCCTCTGTGCTACCGCCGTCTTGCATTCTTCCTGTCCACTTGGGCAGATCGAGACCCGCCGTGAAGTGTTCTCCGTGCCCGAAGAGGACACCGACAAAGAGATCATCATGTTCGTCTAGACGCGCAAATGCCTCTAAGAGTTGCTTGGCCATGGTCGGCGTATAGCCATTATATTTTTCGGGTCGATTCAGGCCGATCAAGAGTATGTGGCCGCGCTGCTCTACGCTGATGGAACCTTCTGAGTCTGACATAGTCTTTTCTCCGGAATGCCTTTAGGAGAAAATACCTCTCCCAAATCGTATGATGAACTGCTCCTGATACCTATTGTTGTCAATAATGGCTCAGAACCGCCTGCAACCGTTGCGCGTATAGTTTGCCATCATTTATACGATGGCGTTTGTTTTTAGTAACGTCTATCTCTAAGCCAGACAGATACCTCCAATCAACGAACGTAAACTGTTCGATTCACGGGCCACCTACTACTGAGACCCAGCGCGATGCATCATCACTGCGTGATACCCGCAGCTGATGAGCGGCGGCCCACCGCAATGAGTCCCGCCGCGAGCAACAGTTGCACCGCACCGTAAAGCAACAGGGCAAACAGTACGGTGTCGCCAAGTGCAGCAGTGTGTGCAGCCGCGGCGGGAAATAGTGTGGCCTTTATAAGAATACCAAGATTCACATTTCGCACTACTGTCTCCATCTCGATGGCTGAGCAGTCGGCTCGCTTGAGTCCAGTCACGCGTCCACTAGACCATCCAATAACCGCAAAGACCAACGTCAATAAAACGATGCTCAATGCATTGTCCAAGCCAAAGGCCGCGATATCTAATCGACCGGCAATACTAGAACCCACAGCGATCAGGCCAATACCCAGCAGGGAACCTCGAATACACCACTTAGAAAGTGGCACCGCAGACTTGGGAAACAGATAGAAATAGAGCATACCCAGCGACAAAGGTATGAGCAGCGTGAGCGTTATCTCACGCATGATAAGGAGTCTGGGCATGACGAAATCGGCTGGCATATAGTCACCAATCAAAAGCTCAAGAATAATCGGCGTTGAAAAAAGACAAGCCAGTGTGGTGATTGCAGTAATGCAAATAGACAGGGCGAAATTGCCACGCGCAAAATAGGTAAAGAAGTTTGAGCTCGCCCCGCCAGGAATAGCCGCAATAAGTGCAATAGACACCACGATACCGCCCATCAAACCGAGTATCGAGATAAACAAAAAAGCCGCTAGCGGGATCACGCCCAGTTGCACAAGCACGCCAACCGTCACCGACTTAGGTTCCCGTGCCACGTCACGAAAGTCGTTACCCGTTAAAGTCGCGCCCACACCAAACATCGCTAATATCAGCTGGATAGCCGCGAACCAATATTCGTTGGTAATATAAAAATCTGCCATGCTAATAGTCCGTCAAAATTGAGCACTGGTGATGAGAGTGACGAAGGCTGTGTTATTGAGTCGCCAGGCGCCTCATAAAAATGGCAGCATCGTAAGCCCGCCGGCGACACAAAGGGCGCTCATCAAACTACCATTGCGGCAATCCGACAAGCACTCTGTTCAACTTATCTCAGCTGGCGGCAAAGCGTGCGGTATGATGATCGGTGCTGCCAAATGAAAATTGAATCGCAGTAAGACGCTTGAAATAGTGCCCAACATCGAGTTCATCGGTGACGGCAATACCACCATGAATTTGAATCGACTCTTCACCCACGAGGCGAGCAGCCTTGCCAATGCGACTTTTAGCCGCCGACAGCGCTTTAGGTGCCCTTCCCCCAAGGCGATCCATTTCCATCGCTGCCATGAGCAATATAGATTTGGCCTGAGCAAGCTCTATGAACATATTCGCCATGCGATGCTGCAGTGCCTGAAAGGTTGAAAGTGTGACTTTAAATTGCTTACGAATTTTGCTGTATTCGACCGTTTTCATCAGTGACATTTCCATCGCGCCAACGGCTTCTGCACAGACCGCCAGGGCGGCCTTATCAATGGTCATTTCAATCACGTCGATGGCCTCACCGGCATTACCCAACAGGTTACTTGCAGGAAGCGCAACATTATCAAACCAAATATCAGCCGCACGCTGGCCATCGACACTGGCATAACACTCGCGTCGAACACCTGGCGCGCTGGCATCGACCCAAATCAGACTGATCCCTTCGCGATCGCAAGATTCACCAGACGTGCGCACCGACACCAGAATTTTTTCAGCTGCGGCGCCATTCAATACCACCGACTTATGCCCGTTAAGTACTATCTCGTCGCCGTTTATCACTGCACTACATTGCACGTTAGCCAAATGATAACGGCTTTGTGGTTCAGCATAGGCAAACGCCAGTTGCAGCGATCCTTCCATGAGTGGCGCTAGCAATGCCGCTTTTTGTTCGCTGCTGCCAGCCTCACTAATTATCGTACCTGCGAGTATGGTGTTGGCTAGAAATGGCTCGACCAGCAACCCTTTGCCAAACTCTTGCATGGTCACAATCAAATCGACCGCGCTGCCGCCAAAGCCGCCGTCGTCTTCTTTAAAGGGTATGGTCAACCAGCCGAGTTCGGCAAACAGCTGCCAATTCTCGGCACTAAACCCTGTGGCACTTTTTGAAATCGCTTGGCGGCTATCCCAATCATAGTCTTGGCTAATAAATTTACTGACGCTTTGCTGCAGCATCTGCTGTTCTTCACTGTATGAAAAATCCATTGTCTCTCCCCGCTTACAGGCCGAGTACGGCTTTGCAGATAATATTGGTTTGAATTTCGTTACTACCACCATAAATAGTGGCTTTGCGGTTGTTGAAGTAAGTGGGGGCACTGCCAGCAGCTTGATCAGGGCCAATCGCTACACCATCGAACCCTTCAAGAAACTGATCGCGAACAAATGGTAGCGAGTAATAGCCCGCCAATTCCACATTAAGCACATCGATGGCCTGTTGTATCTCAGTACCTTTGATTTTTAAAATAGACGACTCTGGTCCTGGCGCTTGGCCCGTACTCACATCAGCCAATGTTTTCAGCTCGGTATACTCAAGAGCCAACAACTCAATTTCTAGCTCAGCGATTTTTTGCTGCCAAGCCGCGTTATCGCTCAACATGCTATTAGCACCTGATAGCCCATCACTAGTTTGCGCCGCTTTTTCTTTCAGGTCTTGCAAGCGTTTTTTACTTTTGGCAACACCGGCAATATTTGTGCGCTCATGGGTCAGTAACACTTTGGCATAGGTCCAGCCTTTGCCTTCTTCCCCAATCAAGTTTTCTGCTGGCACACGCACATTATCGAAGTGAACCTCATTCACTTCGGGCGAACCATCTAACAAATAAATAGGAGAAATATTAATGCCTGGCGTTTTCATATTAATCAATAAAAATGAGATGGCATTTTGATTCTTAACATCGGCAG
Organism: uncultured Haliea sp.; assembly: GCA_913062625.1. Lineage (GTDB taxonomy): Bacteria > Pseudomonadota > Gammaproteobacteria > Pseudomonadales > Halieaceae > Marimicrobium. The sequence continues at coordinate 25,585 of CAJXWP010000013.1, forward strand.
CACCGGTGCGAACTAGGCAAAATATCCAATCAGCATGCTGACCCAGCGTGGTCCAAGTTTTAGTGCCGTTCACCACGTATTCATCACCTTCGCGTACTGCGGTTGTTTTCAATGATGCCAAATCAGAGCCTGCATTCGGCTCAGAATAGCCCTGACACCACCAAACGTTACTCGCAAGAATATCAGGCAAAAAGCGCTGCTTCTGCTCTTCATTGCCATAGGTATAAATAATCGGTGCGACCATTTTTAACCCGAAGGCCATCACTTCAGGCGCGCCAAATTTGGCGCACTCGTTATCAAAAATATATTTTTGCGCAGGCGTCCAACCCGTGCCGCCAAACTCAACCGGCCAATTTGTGGCAACCCAGCCTTTTTTAGCCAGAATTTTCTGCCAGGTGACAAAATCGTCTTTGGTCAGCTCAATGCCGTTGGCCGCTTTGTCTCGGATGTCGCCAGGAAGCTCCGCCGCTAGAAACGCACTGACTTCTTGCTGAAAGGCCAGTTCCTCTGTAGAAAAATCTATATTCATGCTTTGCCACCCTTGATTTTTTGCGCACTGAAAGTTTTCGCACGCAGTATGCCAATATATGAGCCAGATTGGTAGTGCTCGTGATAAAGAGGCACAACAGTCCTTCTTACAGAAAACGGCCCGGCACAGCGGCTGATGCGTGAGTTATTTTAGGAGTCACTATGGACGCAATAGCATTCATTGGCTTCGGGCATCTTTGAAGCCACTAAGCGTGATGACATGTTAAAAAAAGGGCGACAGGACAGTATTTTTCAGGGCATCAACTGTATGCTAAGGTTACTCGGCGCAGCGTGTCGCTCAGGGTAGGCTGTCCTGCACTGGCTTAGGCTTAACATTAGAAAATCACTAAGACACTGTTTAAAAGGCCATTAAAAATCCCACAATTTACAAACCTGTTGGTACGCAAGTAGGAATGCAGATATGTCAGTAAAAATTGGAACACCGCTGAGTCAAACCGCGAAAAAAGTGCTCTTATGCGGTGCCGGAGAGCTCGGAAAAGAAGTGGCCATTGAGCTGCAGCGATTGGGTGTCGAGGTGATCGCAGTCGACCGATATGCCAATGCGCCGGCCATGCAAGTCGCTCACCGCTCCCATGTGGTCGACATGCTTGATGGTCAGGCACTGCGCAGGGTCATTGAATTGGAAAAGCCCGATTTAGTTGTACCCGAAATCGAAGCGATTGCGACCGATACCCTCGCCGAACTGGAAAGCGAAGGTTTCACCATTATTCCGACTGCAAAAGCCACTCAACTAACCATGAACCGCGAGGGTATACGCCGCCTCGCAGCCGAAGAATTGGCACTGAAAACCAGTGCCTATCGCTTCGCTGAAAACGAAAAAGAGTATTTGGATGCCGTTAGTGACATCGGCCTACCCTGCGTCATTAAACCTATCATGAGCTCCTCCGGCAAAGGGCAATCTCTGCTCACAAGTAAAAGCGACATCGACGCTGCATGGCACTGTGCACAGGAAGGCGGTCGCGCAGGCAAAGGTAAGGTGATTGTAGAGGGCTTTGTAGATTTTGATTTTGAAATAACGCTGCTCACCGTACGTCATCGCGATGGCACCTCCTTCTGCGCCCCCATCGGGCATCGACAAGAAGACGGTGATTACCAGGAATCTTGGCAACCACAGGCAATGACCGCTATAGCATTATCGGCTGCGCAGGCTATGGCTGAAAAAGTGACCACGGCCCTGGGCGGCAAAGGCCTGTTTGGTGTGGAGCTTTTTATCAAGAATGATGAGGTTATTTTTAGCGAAGTATCACCACGTCCGCACGATACCGGATTGGTCACGTTGGTCTCTCAGGATCTGTCTGAATTTGCACTTCATGCGCGGGCGATACTGGATTTACCCATTCCGGCGATTCAACAGAATGGACCCAGTGCGTCGAGTGTTATTTTGGTTCCTGGCGAAAGTCAAAATGTCCAATTTGGCAACCTTGAAAAGGCCCTTGCGATCGAGAATACCCAGCTGCGCTTGTTTGGAAAACCTGAAGTCTCCGGGTTTCGCCGCATGGGGGTTGCTCTGGCAACCGCCGCTTCGATTAAGCAGGCGAGAGCTGATGCCAACGCTTGTGCTGCTGCAGTGACCGTTACACTGTGACCCTAAAACACGTGTCCAGACAACGGATGCTCGATGTCTCGGATTATCTTAGCCGTTTACGCAAGAACCGAAACACCGAGCAAGAAGAGTGCTTATGCCCTCTTAATAATTCCGACAATAAACAACAACACTACCGCTCCAAATGTAGCTGTCAAAATAGTCCCTAGGAGAGAGCCCTCTTCAAACACGCCCACCATAGCGAGCAGCCAACTACCGATAAATGAACCCACGATGCCGATCACTATATTAGCGAGCAAGCCAAAACCTTGGCCTGTCATTATTACACTGCCCAACCAGCCCGCCACCGCGCCTATTGCAAGAATGATTAAAATTTCCATATTAATTCTCCATATAATTATTCGATAGAAAAATTTTTACAGTTGTCACAACACAAGGTCCAACATATTCAGCATAGTGAAAATACTCTGGTTCGTAAAGGAAATCATTGGACCCTTAAATCGATCCCCAGTTCAACTCCATAGCCTCTTCCGCATTGATATTAAAAAACGCCTCAAGACGCAGATAAACATCGCTTCATTAGGTACTATCTTTGTGTAGTGCGCTGTTATAGGCCAACATTTAAGCGTATTTAGCCACAAAAAAATCCATCATCGATAAGGTACAGTATGACAACTAATATTGGACTTTTTCTTAAAAAGCGCGCGGAAATCTGCCCCAATCGGGAAGCCTTTGTAGAGTTCGAGCGCAATCGACGCTTCACTTTTTCCGAGCTAAACGAGCGAGCGAACCGCGTCGCCAACGGCCTGCTCGACAGTGGTATCTGTCCAGGTGACCGGGTGACTACCCTGCTTAAGAACAGCATCGAGTTTGTCGAAACCTACTTCGCCATCGCAAAAATCGGGGCCGTAATGGTACCGATCAACTGGCGCCTAGTAGCGGGAGAAATTCGTTATATCCTAGAAAACTCTGGTGCTAAAGCGCTAGTGTATGACTCGGACTTCGACGCAGCGGTTAATAGCCTACAAGACAGCGCACTCGGGGAACTGGCCGTGGAGCAATGGCTGCGCCGCGAAAATAGCGACGCAGGCACCCCGGACTGGGCACTGGATTATGATGAGTTTGCCGCCTCTTCCTCCACGCAAGAACCACCTGTCGGCGCAGGGGACGACGACAATCTCTTTATTATGTATACCTCTGGCACCACAGGGCGCCCCAAAGGTGTCGTGCACACTCATAACGGCATGCTCTGGTCACAGCTGACCAGCATGACGACGTCTGACATGCGCGATGGTGACCGCTGGCTGCTGGCACTACCGATGTTTCATGTGGGCTGCCTTAGCCCAACATCGCTGCTGGTGCATCGTGGCGGTGCTGGGGTGATCATGCGCGAACTAGAGGTCGGCGCGATGTTTCGCTGTATCGAGCAAGAGAAGGTCACCATATTTATGGCGGTACCCGCCCTGCTTCAGTTCATGCTAGTGGCACCGGAGCGAGAGCAGTACGATATTTCTTCGGTGCGCTGGATCGCGACCGGAGCTGCACCCGTGCCGGTCTCCCTGCTTCACGCGTACGAAACACTGGGCATCAGCATTTTCCAGGCCTACGGCCTCACAGAATCCTGCGGCCCGGGGACTCTTTTACTGCCCGAAGACGGCGAAGCCAAAGTCGGATCCTGTGGACGCCCGCAAATGCACACCGAAATCAATATTGTCGATTCAGATGGCAACACTGTCCCTATGGGGTCGGAACAAGCCGGTGAATTACTGGTGGGCGGACCACACCTAATGAAAGAGTACTGGAACAACCCACAGGCCACCGCAGAAACACTCATTGATGGCTGGCTGCATACCGGAGATATCTGCACCTGGGATGCGGAGGGTTTCGTTACCATCTGCGACCGCATGAAAGACATGATCATTTCCGGTGGCGAAAACATCTATCCTGCCGAGCTAGAGAATATTCTTGCCGCCTGCCCAGAAGTTCAAGAAGCAGCAGTTATTGGTGTGGCCTCACAAAAATGGGGCGAAACACCATTGGCGCTGATTGTTCCTGCTGCGGGCACTTCCCCGACCGCTGAATCTCTAAAGGCCTATTGTAAGGAACACCTCGCGGGCTACAAAGTACCGCAGCTGTATGAGCTGGTAGAAACGCTGCCCAGAAATCCCTCGGGGAAACTGCTAAAACCTGCACTTCGAAGACAGTTTCCGGGGCCTGCTCCGTTTTAGAAAAAGTACCTAACGTCGATACCGGGTGGCCGACACTTGAGAGAGACAGCAATACATACATTGCACTTTAGTCCCTATTTTTGCGATTCATAGCCTGCTATCAGCATTACACTCGCTCCTCAAGCTGGTGTTTTACCCTTAAGTGATCTTCACGCGTCATCGAAATTCGATTATAAAAGACAGACGCAAGAAGGGCCATACTGCCTGTCAAGACTAGGGTGAATAAGCCCAGCGACTGCAGCACCGATGACTCAATTGTTCCAGGCAAAGACTCCGGCCTGATACCAACAAGATCAATCACCACGCCTGCCATGAGCGCTCCCAGACCGGTAGTCGCTTTGGCGACAAAGGCACCGGCGGCAAAAAATACACCCTCCTGCCGCCGCTGAGTTTTCAGTTCTTGTTCGTCAAGGATGTCAGCTACAAGTGACGCAGACACCACCCCCAGCGTGACAATAGCGAAGACAGCGATAAAGGCACTTATAAGTGACAATGTGTAAATTAACGGATGGCCATTATCGGGGAGAAGCCCTAATAGACGCGCCCCGATAAGAGACACACTATTCACCGCCAGAACGAAGCTAGCGACGACCAACATTGGAGGCTTGTTATAATGCTGTCCGAGCCGCCCCAGCACGACAAAGGCTAACAATGTCGCCAATGCCGAGGGAACGACCATGCCCGCGAGCTGATCGCTACTAAACTCCCAAAAATAGGTGCCCAGATAAAGCGAGAGTGTCGTGTATATCCCGGCTGCCATACCAAAAGCCAAGCCAGCGCCGGTGGTCAGCCTAAAATTGGCGTTACCGAATGCGATGCGCACGTCTCTAAAGGGCTGCCCCATGCTAAAAGAGGCCGCATTGGGATTGCATTGCGGGAGGCGCGAAATCACGGTACGTGTCCCCCAGATACAAAACGCTGCCGTAATAGCGGCCAATGCAGCAGACATAATGCCATAGTGGACATAGTTATCTGAAACGAGCCGACCATCAACGCCGTGATCCATCTGGAAAAAAAACAGAAAACCAATCGCAGGCAGTGCCATTCCCGCAAGCCAGCCCATCGTAACCCGCGCCTTAGCGATAATAGTGCGCTCATCGTAGTCTGTGGATAGCTCTGCACCCATAGCGGTATACGGGATAATATAAATAGTCAGACATGTGCGCAAAAGAATTGAAACACCCAAGAGCCACGAAAAGACCCCTATCTCCCCCAAGTGGGCCGGCGGATCAAACAGTAGAAGAAATAAAATGGCCGTGGGAATACCCCCAGCAACCAGCATAGGGTGACGCCGACCCCAACGCGTGCGCAACGTGTCTGACCAACTGCCCACGACCGGGTCAGATATGGCATCCCAACTCAGCGCCAGAAACATTGCAAGGCCAGTAAGCGTGCCACTTAACCCCTGTACCTGGGTGTAATAGAACACCACGAAATTAACAAAGGCCGCATCCTTAACCGCAAACGGCATGGAGCCTACGGCATAGGACCATTTTTCAAGGCTGTTCAGTGAACGCATAAATACCGTATCCTTGACCGAGTCCACTGTCCGAGAAATTAAGCCCTTATTGAAGCACCACTATAACGCGGTAGTTATGCTGAAGGTAACGGTATTGGCCGAGCCACCTGGACCAACACCTGCGCTGATTATGCTTCTGGCGCCTGGTCCGCCAGGCCCGCGTAGGTGTCACGGAGTTCTCTCTTGAGCACCTTGCCAATTGAGCTTTTAGGCAACGCCTCGGTAAAGACAAGTTGACTGATGCGCTGGGTTTTCCCCAGCCTATCGTTCGCCCACAGTCTAAGCGTCTTTGCATCGCTAATTGCACCAGACTCTCGCACCACAATAGCCAGAGGCGTTTCGCCCCACTCCCGACTGGCTAGGGCAACAACGGCTACCTCATGTATGTCAGGATGCTGTAGTAATACCAGCTCAAGATCAGTCGCATAAACATTGAAACCGCCAGAAATAATCATATCCTTGCGCCGGTCTGACAGGAAAAGCCAGCCATCCTTGTCCAAATAGCCCACATCGCCGCTCTTATAAAACAACAGACCATCGTTGTCATACCAGTGCATTGCACTACTGGCGACTTCACGATTATGGTAGCCATCACTCATATTTCCGGACCGTCCGACGATCTCACCGGTTTGGCCGGCTGCGAGTTCATTCCCCTGTTCGTCAATGATTTTTAAAAGCGACCCTGGCAGGGTGGGACCTACCGAGCCGAGCTTTCCCTCCTGCTTCGCAATGCTGCCGATAAACAGCGTTCCGACACCCCCTTCGGTCAAGCCATAAAACTCCACCAACTCGCCGGGAAAATTATCGATAACATCGGCCTTCAACGCGGGACGCAACGGCGCACTGGTGCTGAACTTCACCTGCAGACTGCTGCAATCGTAGTTCGTATAGTTATCCAGCCGCATAATTCGATCATATTGAACAGGCACCAGCATGACATGGGTTACCCTGTGTTCCTGTATTAACTGTAACGCACCCTCGGCATCAAACTTGGGCATAATCACCAGCGTACCGCCCGCACACAGGGTTGGCCACCAGGTCGTTATGGTAGTGTTTGAATACAAAGGAGTGGCTACTAGCGTGATGGCATCAGAGGTAATACCCAGACTCATCAAGCCGGTGGCCAACGCCTGACGAGTGCGGTGGCTGTGAACAATACCCTTGGGCGTGCCCGTGGTGCCTGAGCTGTAAATAATATTAAACTCAGCATCACCGGCCAACTGAACATTAGGCATGGCATCAGATTGCGCGATAATCCAGTGGTCTAAATCTCGAAACTGAGCATTAGAAAAATCAAACCCGATTAGACCACCCGGAACAATCTGCGCGCAATCACGCAAAAAAACCCCTGCCATTCGTTGCATGTCACTGGCTACAATAAACGCTTTTGCATTGCAATCTCGCAGCATCAGATTCAAGCTCTGATCGGTCATCATGCCTTGCATGGGCACCGCACAGGCGCCAGCAATCAGCGTTGCAGCGAACATTTCTGAATAGTCCATGCTGTTAGGCGACAGCATGGCGACATGGTCGCCATGCCCTATACCCAACGCGGCAAGTCCATTCGCCATGCGGTAAATACGCTCAATAGATTGGCCCCAGGTCCGCGACTCGGCGCCCTCGATCAGTGCGATTTTATCCGCCTGCTCGAGACGAAATTTCTCCAGCAGTGCCGGCAGCGCCAAGACTGGATCGAAATGAACGGGCACCTTTACACTGTTTTTATTTTGGCTACTCATAAAGACCAGTATTGACGATTGATAGGTAGAGTGTTTTTTCCGATACTGTAAGCGTTTTATACCGTGTATTCAAAGTATTACTCATTAGGCTCAAGTAGTGGATTTAATCTCAAATGAAGATCGCTTTATCAAACGAAAAGGGAACGGCTATGCAGCGTATTTTATTTTTCTATGCGTCACTGGGCTTGGCCGTTCTATTTTCGTACAGTAGCCAAGCAGCCATAAAACCGCCACTCAAAGTGCTTATCCTCACCAGCCCGGGCGTCTATCATAATTACGAACAACAAACGCAAACGCTGGCCTACGGCATTGCCGAGCACGCCAATGTCCGATTTGACGTCTCCCTGGCTGAGCTAGAGCGCTGGAAAACTACGGACTTTGCGCAAGGCTATGATGTTCTGATCTACAACATCTGCATGGCAGACAACCAGGATAATGCGTTAATAGCCAACCTGCGTCGTCAAACTGAGCAGCTCGGTGTACCAGCGCTAGTGATTCACTGCACGATGCACTCTTTTCGAGACACAAACCTATGGTGGCCCATGTTTGGACTTCAAACAAATACGCATGAATCGCTTAGACCACTGACCCAGATTCAGGCTGCACCGCATCCAATTCTCCGCGGTATTCCTAATGACTGGACGGTGGCCAATGACGAGTTGTATATCAATCAGCAATTTGAAGCTCAGACCCTGCTCATTGCCATCGGAGAGGACACCAAGCCTCACACGACAGCGTGGCTGGACTATCAGGGTACAACGCCGATTTTTGGCACCACGCTGGGGCACAGTGACGAAACCCTGAACGATCCTGCCTTTCAGCGCCTCATCGCCAACGCTCTGTTGTTTGTCACCGGCAATCTGTCAGATCAGGGCATAGCAACGGCGGCACTGGAACCGGTCAGTGAACCAGTGGATATCATCGACAATGTTTCCGCACCGCAGGGCGCCGTGTTTCTGGGAAAAAAGGGCATGGATTGTGCCTTCCGCCAGCTCGCCATCGCCGCTGGGCCTTGTTACCTAGGGTGCATCCTCAATCCACTGGAGTGGGGTGAGGCAACACAGACGTGCAAGCGTTCATGCGAACGCAAATTGCCTTCTTCCGATGCGATCATAAGCATCTGCGCCCCAGAGGCCTAATCTACGCCCCTTTTCCTCTGGCCGTATACCGCGATCAAAGGCACCCTGCCAGCGTCGTGCTGTGTATCACGAGGAATCACCGGATTTTCAAAAAAATACAATCAGGATTGACTGTTTTATTTTTAGCTCCCATACTCCCCGCTTAACCTATTAAAGGCGGACAAACCTTGACTGCACCCACTGCCAATGATGACCGGCCACTCGCGGACATGGCACTGTTTGATACCGATACACTGAAATGTCCTTATCACTACGATAAAACGCTGCGCGAGACGGCGCCGGTCTACCAGGATCCGGGTTCTGGGGTTTTTGTGATTTCAACCTACGAGCTAATACGCGAAGCACACAAGAACGATGCCGTGTTCTCCAACGAGTTCATGCTGGCGAAAGGCTCGGCTGAAAAGCTTGATGCGGATATTGATGCCGCCATGAAAAAGACCTATAACCTGGGGAAGGGCACACTGCTTACGGTGGATGACCCTGAGCACAAGATCTATCGTGACGCTGTCAAAGATTTTTTCCTCGCCAAAAACATTGAGCAATATCGCCCTTGGGTGAGTGCGCTGGCCGAGAGGTTAGTTAGCGAAATTCCTACCGGGCAACCTTATGACTTTATCAAGGAATTTGCTCGCCCATTACCCCTGTCCATGATCATGCACGTGCTCGGCATACCTCTGGACATGATCGACGATGCCTTCAAGTGGACGAATGCCAATGTCACTGTGCTGTCGCAGGTCTCAGACAAGCAACGCCTGTTGGATGCCCACGCCGGACTAAAGGAAGAATATGACTGGTTCGCGGCCGCGCTGGATATCCGCCGCGCCAACCCACAGGATGACTTGCTAAGCTTAGTAGCACATGCCACGTTCGAAGGTCGACCACTCACCATAGAAGAACAGCTGGGCCACTGTACGCAATTCTTAGTCGCCGGCAATGAAACTACCACCGCAACACTCGCCGAAGGTCTTAGACAATTATGTCTTAACCCGGAGCAGGAAGCCGCAGTACGCAGTGACCGTTCGCTCATTCCCAACCTAGTAGAAGAGACACTTCGCCTTGCAACACCAACCTCAAATATGTGGCGCATGACAACGCAGGATCACTCCATCGGTGGCGTAGACATTCCTAAAAAAAGCATGGTGCTGCTAAAATATTTCTCATCCAACCACGACGAAGCCATATTCAACGAACCGATGGAGTTTGACGTGACGCGGGCGAACGCAAAACGTCATGTCGCCTTCGGGTTTGGTACGCATGTGTGTATTGGCCAGCATCTTTCTCGACTGGAAATGATTGTCGCCTGGGAAAAAATCTTCAATGGCACCACCAACATGCGGCTCAATTGCGCGCCGCAAGATCTGGATTACATGCCGAATATTCTCTTGCGTGGCCTCGATAAACTCCCCGTCATCTTCGAAAAATAGACAACGTTTTCGAAGCTTTTTGAGGGTCTACTGATTGCGGGCGATTTGAGCCGCTAGCTTGGCCTTCATCGGCAACACCCACTGGTCCTTTAATTGACCCGACAACAAGCCGGCCTCATCAAGATCGTCGCACAATTTCATTTGATGCGTGAGATCAAACATATCTAGCTGACGGCAAATTCTGGATTCGTCGTTTAGCGTGAGAAATGAAATACCGGGCGTTTCATAAAAGGAACCATCAGGGCGCTGTCCCGGACCACGGTTCATCCAGTGCGTCACCAGCTTGTTACCAACACCGGTGTAAACGCCCATGTAAGGAAACGTCCAACCTTCCCAGCCCACCTGCATATCCCGCCCATAATGCGTGGCCTTGATCTCATCTATGCCATTAGCGGTTACCTCCATTACCCCTGCATATTGGCAGGTATAGACGCAGTCTAGTGCATACAGTTCATCCACAAAAAATAACCAATCATCGCTGCGAGATGCTTCTTTATGAGCGGCAATTAATTTTTCCGCCGTCGCTCTCAGTGCCTGTTCCGTCAACCCACTCATGTGTTCTGCTCCCGAAAATTTACCTACCGCTATGGCTTGTTGATCGCGTTAACATCGATGACGATGATTATTTTTTACTAAAATTTCCCCGGTGTACTCGTTAGAACATCGATTTGGATGCCAGTGCATTGGGTCGAATTTCCAGCAGATCGATTGCAACGCCCGGTGGTTGTGACAGCGCGTAGCGCACCGCGTCCCCCACCTGTGCCACCTCCATACCCATATCCATATGCCTGCCAACGTCCTTCCATGCTGCCAGCGCACCCTCAAGCGCCTGTGTGTCCCAACCATCGGAAAAATTTGTCCATGCTCCGCCGGGGCGGATACAGGTAACGCCAATGCCATCAGCCTGCACTTCCAGCCTCAGATCGCGGGTAAAGCGCTCTACCGCAGCCTTAGTTGAGGCATAAATCGACAGATGGCTCATCTCATCGTAATGCCAGGCGCTTGCCGAGGAAATCGTAATGATGCGGGGATTTTCACTGCTTCTGAGCATCGGAATGGCCACCTGAGAACAAAACACTGTGCCCAGAAAGTTAGTCTGCACCTGCAACATCACTTCTTCTTCTACAAGATTTTCCACCTTGTTCGGTGTCGCCAATCCCGCGTTATTCACCAGTCCATCAAGACGGCCAAAATGCGTTTGGATTTTTTCAAAGGCTATACTGACACTTGAACGAGAGCCCACATCAGCGGCCACACCGAGCGCATGGTCTGCTCCAATCTCTGCCACGGCTTGATCAAGACCCGATTGGTTACGGCTTATTAGCCCGACACGCGCACCGTGTTCTACAAGGCTTTTCGCGATGGCTAGACCAAAGCCCCTTGAGCCGCCGGTAACAATGTAAACGTTATTCTCCAACTCCGTGCTCACGTGACAATCGCAATGGCAATCGTTTTGGTTTCAAGGTATTCCTCAAAACCCTCACGCCCCATCTCTCGGCCGAGACCGCTTTGCTTATAGCCGCCAAAAGGAGCGTCTGCTCCGTAAAAATTTCCACCATTAACATTGACTGTACCCGTGCGAATGCGCCGCGCAACAGCCAATGCACGCTCATCAGTGGCAGACCAGACGCTCCCTGACAGGCCGTAGTCAGAATCATTGGCGATACGCACGGCATCATCCTCATCATCGTAGGCAATGACGGCGAGCACCGGGCCGAAAATTTCCTCGCGCGCAATAGTCATATCATTCGTCACATCCATAAATACCGTGGGCTCTACGTAATAGCCTTTATCCAAATTAGCAGGCACGCCGCCGCCAATTAACACGCGGGCACCCTGTGCCTTCCCCAGTGCAATGTAGTTAAGGACTCGCTCGCGCTGGCGAGCATTGACTAATGGGCCCATTATTTGGCTATCGGAGCTCGGATCGCCATACTGGATAAACCCAAAATAGGTTGGGAGCAAGGCCTCGACTTCAGCCTGCCGTGAGCGGGGAATCAGTAACCGGGTATTGATTGCGCAACCCTGCCCGGAGTGAAAACACACCGCTAGAACGCTCAGCAAACTTGAAGAAAGATCCGCGTCATCAAGAATAATATTGGCTGACTTGCCACCCAGCTCCAGGAACACTTTTTTAACCGTGTGGGCAGCGCGAGCCATTATATGCTTACCGACAGCGGTGGAACCGGTAAAGGACACCATATCCACGCGCGGATCACCCACCAGCTGGTCTCCCACTTCTTTGGGGTCCTCAGACGTAATCACATTGAAAACGCCAGACGGAATATCGGTATGCTCCTTGATCACTCGACCTAACATTGTCGAAGACCAGGGTGTCTCCGGCGCTGCCTTCAATATCAAGGTGCAACCCGCAGCAAGTGCGGGAACACATTTGGCAAGGTTAATTTGCAGCGGCACGTTCCATGGGGTGATGCAGGCCACCACACCAATCGCTTCTTTTTCTACCAAACGTCGGTTCTTACCACCCATCATCTCAGAGACGCCAATATCCCGACTCCAGTCGTAATCAGGCAGACTTTGTAATGTGTAGTCAATAAAACCGATAGGCAATTCGCACTGCGGCCCCATTTCTCCACAAATACCCAGTGGCGCACCGGTCTCGGCGGCGATCTGTAATTTAAAGTCTTCTTGAACCGCACGCAGTCCTTGCTGCAATTGTTTTATACACTTGTGGCGAAAGGCGTGATTAGTCGACCAGTCGGTCTCATCAAAGGCGCGGCGGGCAGCACCAATCGCTCTATCCATATCTTCCAAGCCTGCATCGGCTACGTGGCCCATGACTGCTTCTGTCGCAGGGTTAACATTAGGATATGTTTTTCCAGAAGCCGCTTCGCACAGCTCGCCGTCTATAAATAATCTTGTTTCGGGATTCATACTGTTGGCTCCTGTGCCATTGGTGGCCGTGACTCGTCCTTGGCCATAAATACATCCTCGATACGATCGCATACATATTGTGCCGTGGGCATCACCACACCCTTAGCATTTGCAGTACTGATAGCGCACTCCAAATCCTTTCGACCCAGTCGCCCCATCGCGCCGAAGTACGCATCCATGTCTTCTTCACTGGTCGTTTTTACTACAGCGTTGCGACCGCTGGCGAACATAAACATTTGCTGATTAACAACGCCGTTGGACAATCCTACATCGCGCAACACGTCCACCGAAAGACCGCAGGCTTCAGCTAACCGTGTCGCCTCCACCATAGCGACGAACTCTGTGTACTGAATAAAGTTATTGCAGAGTTTCAGCGCTATACCAGAGCCGACGGCTCCAGCATGTACAATTTTTTCCGCAGAAGTTTGGAATACGGGGGAACCCTGCGCCAGTTGTTCCACGCTCCCACCCACCATGTAACACAAGGTACCGTCGAGCGCCCGATGAGCCCCACCGGTGATAGGTGCGTCAATCAGATCGAGGCCCAAATCAGATGCCTGTTGCGCCCATAGCAACACATTAGCCTGTGTAACCGTGCTGTGAATTGCTATTAGAGTGCCGGGGGAAGCATGAGCAAAAATACCGTCATCGCCCTGTAACAGGTTCTCTACCTGAGCGTCGTCGCGCACACAGATACCTATATGCGCACAGGATCTGGCAAGCGCAGCGGCCGAAGCGCAGCCGATAGCGCCTTCTGCTACTAATTCCTCAACGGCAGGCGCATACACATCGTAGACATGTGCACTGAACGCATCGCAAATAAGCCGCTGCGCACAGGGCTTACCGATATTACCTAACCCTATATAGCCAACATTGATTTTCACGTTAATTTACTCCTCTTATTGACGCCCTCTCTACTGTGCAGCGCATTCTTATTAGCAGGCAGTGTATCCATCAAAATCAGAGTCTGTCAATATAAATTGACTAGTAGTCAAGTTCCGTTTACTATTTTGGTTATGAACGCTTTTAGCCTAGAGAATATAGAGCCTCGTATGACGAGGAATCGATATCGCCATCACTTTTCCCGACACCTGCTCGGCGTTGCAAGGCACCTGCAAAACACAATGATGAGCGCACTGCACCAGCAATACGGGCATGACCATCTTCGCTTGGGTTTCAGCCCCTATATCACCCTGCTTGGAGAGGGAGACAAGCGGCTGACCGATCTAGCCGAAATCTTGGGCATTTCTCGGCAGGCCTGCAACCAAGCAGCTAAACAGGTAGTAGCGGCGGGCTATATCGAGCGAGCCGCTGACCCGCAAGACGGTCGCGCCAAACAACTGACACTGTCGCCTCGCGGCATTAAGCTGCGGCGGGATGGCCTTCGCATTGTGGCTGAATTGGATCGGCAACTAGCAGAAATCATTGACGAATCCCGCATTTTTGATGCGAGTACGGCTCTGCAAAAAATCTCTCAGCGACTCTCTCTCAGTTTCATGCCACACAGCAATGACGCCAGCGCGAAAGCGACCATGACGGGGTCGCTGCCCAGACTTTCAGATTACACCCTGAAACGCCTCATGGAATTGACACGTGAAAAAGGTCATCCAGGACTAAAGCTACGCTTCGGTCAGGTACTGGGCCTGATTGGTCCCTCTGGTGGGAGAATACAGAAAATTGCAGCCATTCAGGACGTGAGCAAGCAAGCCATTAGTGCCATCGGTACAGAGCTGGAAAAGCTCGGATACCTGCAGCGCAAAATCGACCCCGGAGATGCTCGACAAGTTGTGCTTATCTTCACCGATCACGGAGAGAAACTTATTGCTGACTCAATAATAAGTGGTAATGAGCTGGAAGCGGAGTTCGCCACGATCATCGGCCAGGCAGCATTAGAAAGGCTGGACGCGACGCTGCAAGACTTGTACTTCGGGCTCGAGCTGGAACAAGGGATTTTTGACACCGGCAGCGCAGCAGAGATCAGTCTGCTGGCGCATCAACTTCAACAACGACTCGGCGAGCAAGGCAGCAAGGCACTCGCCAGCCTGCTGCTCTGCCCTACTGAATACGCGAGGTAAATGGCAATGATGATAAACAACGAATGGCTGAATTACGTATGGCAGCACTACCATATCCTGAGCTCACTAGCCGCACTGGCAGGCATTGCGGCCCTAACCATTGTTGGCAAGAAGATTGCCTTTAGTGTGCCCGCGGTCGGCGAAATGCGGCAGCGCAATAGGGAAAAGGATAAGCCCAAATGGAAGCTAGAAAAATATCCGCCGCTAGTCCGTAGCACCCAGAAAGTCGGCCTGTATTGCAACCTCGTTTTCTTCCTCGTGCTGCTGCCATTTTGCATCACATTTGAAACTCAAGCCGTGTGGAAAGTGCTGTTAAATACGGCCATCATTCTGCTGTTTTACGATTTTTTTTACTATCTGTCGCATCGATTCTGGTTTCATGGGCAAGGTGCCATGCGCAAGATACATGCTGTACACCATCAGGCCCGCAATCCCACTTACCTCGATGCCCACTACGTGCATCCCTTTGAAACCTTCATCGGGCTATCACTCTTCATGGGATCAACAGTAATATTGGCGGTGCTTATGGGGCCGTTTCAGATCACCACCATAATTCTGACCTATCTGATATTCACACAGCTTAACCAGATTAATCACGTCTATTTAGATTTGCCTCACTTCCCTTTCAAAACCATGAACTGGATTGTGGCCAAGCATCATGTCCATCATGAGAATATGCACAAAGGCAACTATTCAACCATTACTCCTCTTTACGACAAGATTTTTGGCACATTAGACTAGACTGAACTCATCGGAGAGCCATTATGAATGACGAAGAACGTCGCGCCCTGGGCGAGGAAAAGATAAAGGATGTTTACGCCGGAGATGTAGTGGTTCCTCCAGAGGGCTACGCTTTTACCGACATTATGCTGAAGCAATTATTTGCCGAACTGTGGACGCGAGAAACACTGTCGATGCGCGACAAGCGCATCCTGCTGCTGGGCATTATCGCCGAGAAGGGCGAGCCAACGACATTTAAAATACAGATCAAAGCCTCGCTGAAGCGAGGCGAGATCAATCCCGAGGAAGCACGAGAATTTCTCCTCTTCATTGCTCAGTATGCAGGATATCCTCGAGCAGCCTCAATGCTGGGGCCGGTCGAACAGGCTATAGCAGAGTTCGAGAAAGAGACGGCGGACGCCAGTTAGACAATCTGTTCGGCACTACAGCTTTTTCTGACCCAATGGTTGCCATTCACCGCGAGCGACTCCAGAATAACGTACCCAGCATTTGGATTCGGCGCACGCAGCCACCCTGAAGAGGAAAAGCCACCATGAAAGCACAAGATTTTCGAGACATAACCTATGCCAAAGATGATGCTGGCATTGTTACGCTGACATTAGATACGCCGAAACGCAAAAATGCTCTCAGCGCAGTCACCTTTCTCGAGCTTTTCTACGCTGTTGATCACTTCGAGTCGGATGACTCAGCGCATGCCATGATATTGACAGGGGCAAAGGATCCAAACACCAATGACCCCAAAAAAGAGGCCTTCAGCAGTGGCGGCTACTTTAACCCCGACGCATTTGAGGGTTTAGCGCCTGAGGTCTTGGCAGACATTGACATGTCGGATGTCGCCCAGAAGCGCACCACACTAAAATTCTATGAGTGCGACAAGCCCGTCATTGCCGCCATCAACGGGCTGGCAATCGGCGGCGCGTTTACGCTTGCCCTCGCAGTCGCCGATCAGATTTATATGTCAGAACACGCCTGGATACAACTTCCTTTTGCCAAGCTTGGGATTGCTGCCGAGCTTGCTTCTACCTTTTTATTGCCGCGCTTACTTGGGTTTCAAAAAGCCAAGGAGCTTCTTTTTTTTCCAGAACGTATTAGCGCAGAAAAAGCCGTTGAACTCGGCCTTGCCAACAAGGTTTTACCGCATGAAGAGCTTCTAAACTACGCGAATGAGCAGGCGCTTCAGCTTATTCCACCTTTAGGCCCTGCGATGTCCATTCGTCAAATGAAGCGATGCATGCATCAGCCCCACATCGATGCGCTATCAAACGCCCTTGATATGGAAAATGACGCATTGGCAACGCTAATGAATACTGAAGATTTTGCCGAGGGAATGGTGGCGCGTATTGAGCGAAGGGTGCCGGTATTTAAGGGTAAATAGTTCAGTGTCATGCGCCTGAGTTACCAAGCCAAGCTGCGCCAGTGTCTTCAACATTTCCTCTGCAGCGGAATTTTCATAAACTCCAAAGGCTTTTTTGATGTACCGATGCTTTTTTTCAGGCAAACGATTTTTCGCTCTGTGTTCGCTTATCTGCTTGTGCTCATGCTTCTTCATATCATCGGCGCTGGCGCAGATTGACGAGGTACAGATTGAGACAACGCAAACCCCTGCGGGAGACATCGTTGTTGAGCAAGTTGGCCCTGCGCCAACGTCGCAAGCTGAGCCTGCGTTTACAGCGTTGGAGGGGATTACAGCTGAAGATACTGTCGACGACGAAGCAGCGCCTTTTACTCGCGAGGTGCCGCTGGAGCCAGTACCGGAGTCCGCAAATGATCTGCTGCATATTTTAGGCACCGCCATCGCTCGCGGGGATACACAGCGACTACTGTGGGTCGCAGGAGAGACCTCTTATGGCAGTAAGCTAGAAGCCCCAGTCAACGTTATACGTGGGAAATATCCCGGCCCAACCCTATGTCTCACTGCGGCTATCCATGGAGATGAGCTTAACGGCGTCGAAATTGTGAGGCGATTACTCAGTGAGCTGTCCGCAAAGAAATTGCACGGTACGGTCATTGGTGTCCCCATTGTCAATTTACTGGGGTTCACCAATGGCTCACGATATCTTCCAGACCGACGCGACCTTAATCGGCACTTTCCAGGCAACCCTGCGGGTAGCGCGGCATCGCGTATCGCGTATTCTTTTTTCCAGGATATCGTGCGTCACTGTGATTTATTAATAGATTTACATACCGGCTCACTGGCTCGAACCAACATTGCACAGGTCAGGGCAAACCTGCAAGTTCCTGAAGTACTAGAATTCACTACCCAGTTTGGTTCAACGGCTGTATTACACAGCGGAAAACTTCGTGGCAACTTACGCAGTGCCGCAGTCAACTATGGCATACCTGCAGTAGCCCTAGAACTGGGTGAGCCAGGAAGTCTGCAGGAACAGCACATCAAAGAAGGAGTCAAAATCATACAGGCCGTGCTGCGCGGAGTGAACATGACCCGGCCCTTCTGGGCGACCAGCGGGTCGCAAGCCGTATTTTACAGTTCACGCTGGGTGCGAGTGAATTACGGCGGTCTGCTGATCTCTAATGTTGACATCGGCGAGCGTGTTTGGAAAGACACTGTTTTGGGTTCGATCGTCAATCCGATAACGGATGAAACCTTTGAAATTCTGTCTCCCTACTCAGGCCGAGTACTGGGCATGGCACTTAACCAGTTTATGCTGCCCGGATACGCCGCGTTTAATATTGGCATTGCCGCCGACAAAGATAGTGCAGCTGTCGATGCAAAAAATGCAGGGTGTGTTGATACGGACAGCGAGTCTGATCCGATTGACGATGAGTTCAGCTGTTCTTTAGAGGAGGAAGAGCAAGAGGACATTGAGCGAAACGACATTGATCTCGGTGAGGCCGAAGAAGAGGATGAGTCGTAATAGAAGAATCCAGCTTAAGCGAGAGACCTCCGCACCACACACGGGTGGCGTTTTTCTTAATGCTTCAACGGTCACTAGTCAGTCGTCAATAATCACTGTCGATACAAACGAGCTTTCAGGCATCCCCTACCCTCGCCTGCACGGGGTGACCCTCCAAGCCGTCGGCGTTACCACCGCGCCAACGCCACATCATTGCAACGCGGCCATTATTTCCAGCCCCTCAAATATAAGATCGGGAGCCATCTCGCCGTCCCGATGCACCAACTCCATAAGCGCCTCACCCGCACCGCCGCAGAACAACAGAACAATAGGCTCGCTACCAGACTGATCCAACGCCAACGTAATCGCGCCTGCCTGCGCCAGAGCAATGCCATGACGCACTGCCTGCGCGGTTGACGTGCCAGGGCAGAGCGCATAACCCACTTTTTCATCAAACCGAACGCGGTCAGTATCCAACAACAGGGCGCGCTCCATCAGAGCCGCTCCAGGAATAATATAACCACCCTCATGACGTCCAGTGGCGCTAACAAAATCGACCGTGAGCGCAGAGCCGGCATCAATAACGCATAACCTGCTCTTGCTCCGCGCCCGACCACCGAGCATTGCCAGCCAACGATCAACACCCATGCGACTCGGGTCGTCATAACTATTGACCAGGCTGCCGGTAACAGCCTGCGAGCGTGCAAACCACGGCGCAATACCCCACTGGTTTTCAAGCAAACGTGTCAATAGCGCTTCTGATGCGGGGGCCGTCACACTCGAAATCCAGATATGATCCAGCGATTCACTGCAGTTCAATAATTGTTGCTGCGAACTATCGTCGCCCGGTCGATAATCTCCGCGGGCGGTGACTTCATTGTCATTGACTAGGCGCCACTTTGCGCTAGTGTTGCCAATATCAAACTGCAGGCAAACGCTCATGAGGCTGCCCTCAAAGAGATTTCACCACCGTATATAGACTGCAATCCAGTCGCAGTCTCCAGCTGCAGCGCACCGCGTGCATCCACTCCGCGGGCGATGCCGCCAAGGGGCACATCGCCGGCATGTAGCACAACAGGCGCATTACAAAAAGCGTCCAGAGACTGCCACTCCTCACGCCAGTGGGTAAACCCCTGCTGCTCGAAATCGGCCACCAGCGGCAGTAGTTCATTCAAGAGGGCGGCCAATATCCTACTGCGCTTAGGGTGCTGATTGTTGGTGATTGTTTTGATGTCTGTCCAGGCCTGATCGATAGCGCCTGCCGCCGCGGCAGGCATGGCCACATTAAGGCCCACCCCGATGACAACCCCGCAGTTTCCCGCGGCATCACCCTTCATTTCCAACAATATACCCCCGAGTTTGGCGCCGTCGTATAACACATCATTGGGCCACTTGAGTCCCACATGCGGCACATCACAGGCCTGCAGTGCGCGCGCGACTGCGACGCCGACCGCTAAACTCAGACCCTCGAGAGCAGCTGCACCCTGCGTAAAATTCCACAGCAAAGACACATAGAGGTTGCTCGCATAAGGACTGACCCACGACCGACCGCGACGACCACGACCGGCCGACTGCTGCTCCGCAGTGCACACCAACCCGGTCAAACAGCCCTGCTCAGCCAAACGCATCGCATGGGCATTGGTTGAGTCGACCGTGTCAAGAATCTCCAGATGTGTCATCAGTGCACTGGCCCGCGCATCAAGTGCAGCCTTAACCTGATCGATATCAAGCAAATCAATGCCACCACGGATGCGATAGCCTTTGCCTTTGACAGACTCAATCTCAAGTACCGAGTCAGTCACAAGCCGGTTGACCTGCTTCCACACGGCCGTGCGGCTCACACCCAGCGCACCCGCTAAGCCTTGGCCTGAATGAAATTTACCATCCGCAAGCAGCGGCAATAATGATCTGGACATAAATGGCGGTGCTCCTCGGTCACTGGAGCAGCGATGATAACAAATAATTCCGCTGTATCGGGTGACATACGCCTACTAAGACACGGGACTACCGTGTCTATGGGTGACAGGAGCCGATCTGACCTGAGCCCTTCCGTCGCGTTAGCCCGAATGGACTCTAGCTTTACATTTATGTTTACGTTTACGTTAACGTAAATACTTGGTAGACTGCCTTCCCGCACGCGTATTACGCGAGAAAAAGCAGATGCCAAGCACAATCTACACTATCTCAGAGCTGGCCAGCGAATTCGGCGTGACCACCCGAGCCATCCGTTTTTATGAGGAAAAAGGGCTCATCCATCCGCTGCGATTGGGACAGAAACGGATTTATACCGCGGCTGATCGCGTTCGTATAAAGCTGATCTTGCGGGGAAAACGTATTGGCATGACACTGCAGGAAAGCGTCGAAGTGATTGATCTTTACGATCCACAGCACAACAACACGCAACAATTACTCTCACTTATCAATACGGTCTCAGAGCGCCGGACTAAACTCCTACAGCAAAAAGACGATATCGACGATATGCTGACAGGGCTCAACGAGGTGCTGGGACTTTGCGAGAACGCGCTAGGAAAACGCCAGAAGACCATTTCAGCAACTCAAGAGAACTGATAGGAAATTCACTATGAGCTATCGCTACCCTACCCTCAATTTTGGCCTTGGAGAAGACATCGACATGCTGCGCGATGCGGTATACCAGATGTGCCAAAAAGAAATTGTCCCGCGCGCCGCAGACATAGACCGCAGCAACGAGTTTCCAATGGATCTATGGCGGACGTTAGGAGACATGGGCCTGTTAGGCATTACCGTAGAAGACAGCTATGGCGGCAGCAATATGGGCTACCTCGCCCATTCGATAGTCATGGAGGAAATTAGCCGGGCCTCTGCCTCTGTCGGACTGTCCTATGGCGCCATGTCCAATCTGTGTGTGAACCAGTTAGGCAAAAATGGCAACGAGGAACAAAAACAGAAATACCTCCCAAAACTTTGCTCGGGCGAACACATAGGCGCACTGGCTATGTCAGAAGCCAGCGCCGGTTCCGACGTCGTCAGCATGACATTGAACGCGCGCAAGCAGGGCGATCGCTACATACTTAACGGCACTAAAATGTGGATCACCAACGGCCCCGATGCCCATGTCTACATTATTTATGCCAAAACTGATCCTGAGGCGGGATCCAAAGGCATTACTGCGTTCATCGTCGAACGCGATGCCCCGGGATTCTCTCGCTCACCTAAACTCGACAAGCTCGGCATGCGCGGCTCCAACACCTGTGAGCTGGTTTTTCAGGATTGTGAGGTGCCCGCTGAAAACAGACTACACAGCGAAGGTGACGGTGTCAGAATACTCATGTCAGGGCTAGACTATGAACGCACCGTATTGTCCGGAGGACCGGTGGGCATCATGCAAGCCTGCCTAGACGAGGTTCTGCCCTACCTGCACGATCGCAAACAATTCGGTCAAAGCATTGGAGAGTTCCAACTGATGCAGGGCAAGCTGGCAGACATGTATGCCGATCTCAATGCCTGCCGGGCCTATTTGTACGCCGTCGCGAGTGCCTGCGACAGAGGTGAAGAAACACGTCAGGACTGCGCCGCAGTGATTCTTTATACCGCAGAGAAAGCCACACAGATGGCACTGCAGGCAATACAGGCGCTGGGTGGTTTCGGTTATACCAATGATGCCAACGCTGGACGCCTGCTGCGTGATGCCAAGCTGTATGAAATCGGCGCAGGGACATCCGAAATACGGCGCATGCTCATCGGCCGCGAACTGTTTAACGCAACTGCTTAGGAGCACTCACATGGCACTGCTGGATTCACGCATCAATAGCCGGGACGAGAGCTTCGGCAAAAACAAGGAACACATGGAAGCGCAGGTTGATGACCTGCGTCGGCGGGTCGATATTATTCACCAAGGAGGTGGCGAAAAGGCGCAGGAGCGTCACACGTCCCACGGCAAGTTACTTCCACGGGAACGCCTTAATGCCCTGCTGGACCCTGGCTCCCCATTTTTGGAACTGTCCCAGCTGGCCGCCTACAAAGTCTATGCAGACGATGTGCCTGGCGC
The DNA here is from genome assembly GCA_913062625.1 of uncultured Haliea sp. Lineage (GTDB taxonomy): Bacteria > Pseudomonadota > Gammaproteobacteria > Pseudomonadales > Halieaceae > Marimicrobium. The sequence continues at coordinate 48,319 of CAJXWP010000013.1, forward strand.
CGGAATCATTACCGGTATTGGTCGCGTATCGGGCTTGGAATGCATGATCTTCATAAACGACGCTACCGTGAAGGGCGGTGCCTACTATCCGCTCACGGTGAAAAAACAGGGTCGAGCGCAAACCATTGCGCAAGAGAACCACTTGCCTTGCCTCTACCTCGTGGATTCCGGTGGTGCCTTTTTACCGTTACAGGATGAGGTGTTTCCAGATCGCGAGCACTTCGGGCACGCGTTCTACAATCAGGCACGTATGTCATCGAAGGGCATTCCACAAATAGCCGCGGTACTGGGGTCGTGTACCGCTGGTGGGGCTTATTTGCCCGCCATGGCGGATGAATCCATTATCGTCAAAAATCAGGGAACCATTTTTTTAGGCGGACCTCCACTCGTAAAAGCCGCTACCGGTGAAATCGTTTCGGCGGAAGAGCTGGGCGGGGCAGATGTGCACTGCCGCACCTCTGGTGTCACCGACCATTATGCCAATAATGATCATCACGCTCTGGAACTGTTACGTCGCTCGGTGAGTCGCTTGAATCGGATCAAACCCGCGTCCCTAGACGTGCAACCGAGCGTCGAGCCGCTCTATCCTGTGAAGGACATTTATGGCGTGATTCCTGCTGATACCAAACAGCCTTACGATGTGCGCGAAGTGATTGCCCGCGTCGTCGATGGCTCAGATTTTGACGAGTTCAAAGCGCTGTTTGGCGAGACGCTAGTCTGTGGCTTTGCGCGTATTCACGGCTACCCAGTGGGTATCGTCGCCAATAACGGCATACTGTTCAGTGAGTCAGCGGTCAAAGGCGCTCACTTCGTCACGTTGTGCGCGCAGCGAAAAATACCACTGGTGTTTCTACAAAATATCACGGGCTTCATGGTAGGCAAACAATATGAGGCAGGGGGTATTGCTCGTCACGGTGCAAAAATGGTGCACGCCGTAGCCTGTGCCGCAGTGCCCAAGTTCACGGTGATGATAGGCGGATCATTTGGCGCAGGCAACTATGCCATGTGCGGGCGCGCTTATGAGCCGCGCTTTCTGTTTATGTGGCCTAACGCTCGCATCTCGGTCATGGGTGGCGAGCAGGCTGCCGGGGTACTCGCCACGATAAAGCAGGATCAGATGGCGCGCGACGACACACGCATGAGCCCCGAAGAGGAAGCGGCTTTCAAACAACCTATTATCGATTTGTATGAAGAACAAGGTCATCCCTACTACGCGTCAGCACGATTATGGGATGACGGAGTAATAGACCCAGCGGACACCCGCAAAGTTTTGGGTCTGTGTATTTCAGCGTCACTGAATGCGCCGATTGAGGAAACGTCTTTCGGCGTGTTCAGGATGTGATGCACTCGATCGTTAGCTGTCTCTCATTTCTGCGTTCTCTGCCTAATAAGGTTCGAGGTTAGACCATCATGTTTAAAAAAATTCTCATAGCCAACCGTGGTGAAATTGCCTGTCGGATTATCAAGACGGCACGGCGTATGGGCGTCGCAACAGTAGCGGTATACTCGGATGCAGACCGTGATTCGCTGCATGTAAGATTGGCGGATGAGGCGATCTATATTGGCGCAGCTCCTGCTCGGGAATCCTATCTGTTGGGAGAAAAGATACTCGCAGCGGCGCAAACCACTCATGCTGAAGCTATACATCCAGGGTATGGTTTCCTGTCAGAAAATGCTGATTTTGCAGCGGCCTGCGCGGATCAGGGTGTGGTGTTTATTGGTCCTAGTGTTGCGGCGATTGCGTCCATGGGCAGCAAATCGGCTGCCAAACGTATTATGGAGCAGGCCGGTGTACCCCTGGTGCCTGGATACCATGGGAATGAGCAGGAGCCAGCGCGACTAAAGTCTGAGGCTCAATCAATGGGCTACCCAGTGCTACTCAAGGCGACCGCGGGAGGCGGCGGAAAAGGCATGCGGCAGGTGTCGTCGCCAGACGAATTCGACGAGGCACTGGCCGCTGCCAAACGCGAGTCTTTGGCCAGTTTCAACGATGACACAATGCTGGTAGAGAAATATCTCATCAAACCACGACACGTGGAATTCCAAATATTTTTTGACCATCTGGGACAGGGTGTTTACCTCGCAGAACGAGACTGCTCGGTACAACGACGTCACCAGAAAATTATTGAAGAAGCCCCCGCTCCCGGTATGACTGACGCGCTGCGCCACGCCATGGGTGAGACCGCAATTACGGCGGCTCGCGCCATCGACTACCGTGGAGCGGGTACCGTAGAATTCCTGCTACAACAGGACGGCAGCTTTTATTTCATGGAGATGAATACCCGTCTTCAGGTTGAACATCCGGTTACGGAAATGATTACGGGGCTGGACTTAGTGGAATGGCAGTTGCTGGTCGCATGCGGAGAACCTCTGCCACTGACGCAGGACGCCGTTAAGATTCGCGGACACGCATTTGAAGCGCGAATCTATGCGGAAGACCCGGACAATGACTTCTTGCCGGTTACGGGCACATTGGACTTTTTACAACCCCCTGATGAATCCCGCTATGTGCGGGTAGACACCGGAGTCTGCCAAGGTGATGACATCAGCGTGCACTACGACCCTATGCTGGCTAAGTTAATTGTATGGGATGAGTCTCGAGATCGCGCGCTGCAAAGACTCAGTACGGCCCTCTCGCAATACCGCATCAGCGGGACGGTTACCAATCTCGACTTTCTCTACAACCTCGCCACCTGCCGCCCCTTTGAAGACGCACAGTTAGATACAGGATTTATCGATCAACATGCGGACTTGATTTTTCATACACACCGCGGGAACATCCAGCGTGAATTGCCGATAGCCGCATTAGCATTGTTACTACACACACAACGACAAGCCAAACTAACCGCCTCTTGCGTTGATCCCCACTCTCCATGGCAGGACAATAACGCATGGCGTCTCAATTCACCGCACACTCACCACATCAATTTGCATTACCAGCAACACGATTACGCGGTCGAGTTAGAGCAGCAGGGAAAGCAGTACCGGGTGCGTGCAGCAGGCCATGAAACGCTTCTGGCGGGCACTCTGGTGGACGATAGACTACATCTTGAAATTGACGGGCACCAACGCCGCGCTACCCTGGCACACACGCACGACAGGTTTACCCTGTATTTACCAGAGGGCGCCTGCCATTTTCACCCCATCTTTGCTGACACGGGTGAACCAGAGGACGCCAGCGGCGGCGGCGGACTGCAAGCCCCAATGAATGGCACGATCGTCATGCTACTGGCTGGAGTGGGCGACAAGATAGAGGCAGGCGCGCCCTTATTAGTCATGGAAGCGATGAAAATGGAACACACGATTCGGGCTCCCTGTGCTGGCACAGTGCAGACCTTTTATTATAAGAGCGGTGATTTAGTCGATGGCGGTGCAGTGCTTGTCGACTTTGTCGTGAACGAGGAGTAATCGTCAATGAGCCTTCCTGAAACCGTTCGACTGGTAGAGGTCGGCCCGCGAGATGGCTTACAGAGTGAATCCCAAACTATTCCCCTCAAAGCCAAGCTTCAACTGATAGATGACCTTACGCATGCCGGCCACTCCTATATTGAGGCAGGCAGCTTTGTGAACCCGAAGTGGGTGCCGCAAATGGCAGACAGTGACCAAGTGTTCAACCGTATTCAAAGGCACGCCGGCGTTCGCTACTGCGCCCTGACACCTAATCTTCAGGGGTTTGAGCGGGCATTGGCCGCTGACGCTGACGAAGTCGCAATTTTTGCCGTCGCCTCAGAGACCTTCTCGCACAAAAACATTAACTGCAGTATCGAAGAGAGCTTGGTGCGTTATCGCGCGTTAATGAGCGCCGCGCAACAGCACAATATACCGGTGCGCGGCTACGTGTCCTGCGTGCTCGGCTGCCCCTACGAGGGGGAGGTGTCCTCGCAAAGCGTAGCAGACGTTACGGCCAAGTTGTTTGATATGGGCTGTTATGAGGTTTCATTGGGTGACACTCTTGGCGTCGGCAATGCGGGCAGCATGGAACGTCTTCTGCGCGTCTTGCTCGCACGCTTTAACGCCAACCAACTGGCCGTTCACTGCCACGACACCTACGGTCAGGCGTTGAGTAATATACTGATTGCACTCCAGCACGGCATTCACACTATCGACGCGTCCGTTGCTGGACTGGGTGGCTGTCCATACGCTCCCGGGGCCTCAGGTAATGTCGCCACTGAGGATGTCATCTACATGCTCGATGGCATGGGTATTGCAACCGGCATTGATCTGAACCGATTGATTGCAGCGGGGAACCGAATTTCGACGACTCTTGGCAGGACCAACGCATCCGCCGTGGCGCGAGCACGCAGCGCAAAGCCATAAGCCATAAGCCATAAGCCATAAGCACAGTACTGTAGGATCCACCACCACCGTGCATTCCTGCACCCATCAACCGGCCCCCTGCTGCTGCGCCTATTGGAAATGAGTTAGAATGGCGTATTCTCCGCTACCCCTTTTAAGGACACACGCTAAACATGGCGCTCAAACCGACTATCTACAAAGCCCAGATAGAACTCGCCGACAGCGATCGTAATTGCTATGAATCACTCTCCCTGACTCTGGCCAAACATCCGTCGGAAACACTGGAGCGAATGCTGGTGAGGCTCTTGGCTTACTGCCTGAATTGTGCGCGCGGCTTGGAGTTCACCAAAGGCATCTCCACCGCCGATGAACCCGATTTATGGGTCCACAGCGACAGCGGGGAAATCGAACAGTGGATAGAGGTCGGGCATCCAGAGGAGGCTCGCCTGCGCAAAGCTTGCGGCCGGGCTCGTCAAGTGAGCGTTTATGCATTTGCTAAAAGCACGCCGACGTGGTGGAAATTAAACAATGAAACTATCGGTGCATTGCCACGTTTACACGTATGGCTGCTTGACTGGACCGAGATTCAGTCCGCAGCCGATCTCCTCAATCGCACAGTGCAGCTGAATATCAGCATCGTGGGTGGAATCTTATATCTCGACAATGGCAGTCACTCCACCAGCGTAGAACCGGTATTGCTATGCCAAACTGATTGAATGTTTTAAGAAACAGCCTCCGAATTGCGCAGTGGCTGCGGGCGCAACAAAATCATCAGGAATACTACATTCAGAGCGGCGTAAATAAAAGCGGGCGCCAAGGCAATGCCACCCACGCCGTTACTCCAAAAGTACAACAGCAGTAAACCCACAGCGCCGAGCCGCAACCACTCCCACTGCTGTAGCGTGTTAGCAGACCGGTCCTCTAACCATAGCGCCGTGGTCACAGCCGTTGCTAGTAATGTCGCCCACCCTGCAACGCCGTGCCAGTATGCAAACTCTGCACCCTGCATAGCGTCAAGCAGCAATGCGACAGACACGAGTTGGAAAAAGCAGTACGCCGACACCCACCGCCCCACCTTGGGATCGTAGCGTTTAAAATGGCTAAGGTCGGCCTTTTCGCGCGGGGAATAAAGCGCAACATCTGCAGGTCTCCAGCCCGTGCGGGCTACCCAGACTCTCAACTTGTCACGCCAACGAACGGTCCTCCAACTGTCTTGAACCATATCAATATAGACATGCGTTAATGCCTTCACTGGGCTCCAGCTCTTGAGGGCACCACGAATACCAAAAACAGCAGGCTCGTCCTCCTGCTCTTCCTGGAACGTTCCGAACAGGCGATCCCAGAGTATAAATAGGCCGCCGTAGTTACAATCCATATACCGGTCGTTTTGAGCATGGTGTACCCGATGATTGGAAGGCGTAACAAAAATCCACTCGAACCAACCCAGCTTAGGAATATGTTCTGTGTGCACCCAGAACTGATAGATCAAATTGATGGACCCGACTGTCACCACCACTTCCGCCGGAACCCCAAGCATGTACATGGGAACAAAAAAAACCCAACCAAGCAAAAATCCCGTGCTGGTTTGGCGCAGAGCGGTGGTCAGGTTGTAGTCCTCACTTTGGTGATGTGCTACGTGAGCCGCCCACAAAATAGTGCGCTCGTGACCCATGCGATGCAGCCAGTAGTAACAGAAGTCGTAAAACACCATGGCCAGCACCCAAGTGAACCAATGACGCGGATCCATCAGCGGCGTAGAGAAGTGGTCAGTGATCAAAAGGTAGATCACGCCGCCCACGCCCAATGTAACAAAACGCTGCGCCTGACTGAGAACGCCCAGAAACAGACTACTGACGCTGTCATTCAGACGATAGGTGTTGCGCTGTTTAACCCAGCCATAAATTAACTCCAGCACAAT
>CAJXWP010000014.1 GCA_913062625.1 uncultured Haliea sp.
TGGTTATTTTGTTGCTTGTCGCCGCGCTCGTGGCGACACTCGGCTTTTGGGCTGCAGATCGGTGGGACACTAAGCCGATCCGCACTAATAGCGCTGTTATTGACGCTACTGGGGGTGAGTACTTCCAGTGGAAGATGATTACAACTTGGCCTAAAAATTTCCCCGGGCTGGGTTTTGCCGCCGAAAATTTTGCACGCTCCGTTGAGGAAATGAGTGGCGGCCGGCTGACGGTCCGAGTGTATGGCGCCGGAGAAATAGTGCCAGCACTGGGGGTGTTTGATGCCGTTTCAGAGGGCGTCGTAGATGCAGGTCATGGAGCCGCTTATTACTGGAAAGGTAAAGTGCCCGCATCGGTGTTTTTTACTGCCGTGCCCTTTGGTTTGACCGCGCAGGAGACGAATGGCTGGCTGCATTACGGCGGTGGGCTCGAGTTGTGGCAGGAGGCATATGCGCCTTACAACTTAGTGCCGATGGCCGGCGGCAGCACGGGCGTGCAAATGGCGGGTTGGTTTAACAAGGAAATTAATTCAATTGCCGACCTAAAAGGCTTGAAAATGCGCATACCCGGTTTGGCCGGCGAGGTCTTTGCCGCAGCGGGGGGCACCGCCGTGACAATTCCCGGTGGAGAACTTTATACATCGATGCAGACCGGCGTCATCGATGCCGTTGAATGGGTCGGTCCCTACAACGATAAGTCACTGGGATTTCATCAGGTGGCAAAATACTATTATTATCCGGGCTGGCACGAGCCTGGATCTATCCTCGAATTCGTGGTGAACAAGGATTCTTTAGACGCGCTACCGAAGGATTTACAGGCCATCGTCACATACGCATCGAGAGCGGCCAACCAAGACATGTTGGATGAGTATACCGCACGTAACAACGCCGCCCTGCAAAGTTTGGTCGATGAACACGGGGTGCAACTGCGCCGTCTTCCAGAAGACGTATTACTCGCCCTATGGCAGGGCACTCAGGTGGTGATGCAGAAGCTCGTTGAATCTGACCCAATGGCAGCGAAGGTCTATGCCTCCTATAGTGATTTTTATAAAGGCGTGCGTAACTACCATCACATTTCGGAGCAAGCCTATCTCAACGCTCGCGACGAGGTGTTTGGCGACGAGGATTTTTAGTGCGGCGCAGGACTGTTATGTGAGAGCGTAAACCCTCAGCAGTTCCGCGCTACTGTTTTTGCACGGGCGATTATTGTTGAATGGTCCGAGTGCGGCCATTGATATCAATGGCGACAAAGACAAACTCCCCTTCAGTCACTTTGATGGGCTCTCGGTCGTGCTGCGAGTTGATCCAGACTTCAACGACAATTCGAACAGAACTGCGCCCCACTTCAAGTACATCGCAATAACACGATACCACCGCGCCAACATGGACAGGTGTTAGAAACGTCATACCATTAATAGCCACGGTGGCCACTCTGCCACTAGCGACTTCGCTGGCCGTAATCATTCCTGCAATGTCCATTTGCGACAATAACCAGCCGCCAAAAATGTCTCCGTTGGCGTTGGTGTCTTTAGGCATTGCGACCGTTTGCAGCGCAAGATCGCCGTGGGGTGCAGGTGCGGTATCAATATCACTCATGTTAATTACCTTTCTCGAATTGGGTCGCTTGGTCTATTGCATTACCGAGGGTAGCCAGGTTGCTATTCCTGGCCAAAACCAGAGCGCGATTAACAGTGTTAACTGCATGAGTATAAAGGGAACTACACCTCGGTAGATAGCGCTTGTAGGCACTGATTCAGGTGCAACCCCGCGAAGATAGAAAAGCGCAAAACCAAAGGGCGGTGTAAGGAATGACGTTTGTAGATTTAATGCGATCATCACGCCTAGCCAGACGGGGTCCAGCCCCATCGCAAGAAGAATCGGGCCGACAATGGGCACGACGACGAAGGTGATCTCGATAAAGTCGAGAATAAAGCCGAGCAGAAAAATCGCCACCATTACTACCAAAGTGGCGCCCATCACGCCCCCGGGGAGGCCATAGAAGAACGTCTGTATCAACTCTTCCCCACCAAAGCCTCTGAAAACCAGGGAGAACACGGCCGCGCCTATCAATATCATAAACACCATGCAGGTAACTTCGAGCGTTTGTCGCATAGCGTCTTTGAGTCGCGCGACGCTCATTTGTCCTTTCGCTAGAGCCAGCACCAGCGCGCCAATCGCTCCAATGCCGGCCGCTTCCGTCGGCGTTGCAGCACCCGCAAGAATTGAACCGAGTACCACTATAATCAGCGCTAGTGGCGGCACCAGCCCGCGCAGCACTTCACCGACGGATACAGGCTCAAGCGTGCTCGCCGGCGCCGTTTCTGGTTTCAGTCGAGCCTGGGCGAGCAAGTACAAGATGTACATGGCTACGAGTATTAGCCCGGGAATGAGTGCGCCCATAAACAGGTCACCGACGGATACCGTCTTAGGGTTGAGGCTGCCCATGGTTAGCTGAGCCTGTTGGTAGGCATTGGAGAGAATGTCGCCTAGCAGCACGAGGGCAATGGAAGGCGGAATAATTTGTCCTAGCGTGCCCGTTGCACAGATCGTCCCGGCCGCGAGCGAGGGGCTATAGCCACTGCGCAACATGCTCGGGAGAGACAGAAGGCCCATTGTTACCACCGTAGCACCGACAATACCGGTGCTCGCTGCGAGAAACATGCCCACGACAACCACCGAAACACCGAGGCCACCGCGCACGCTACCAAACAACCGCGCCATATTGTCGAGCAGCTCCTCTGCTACGCGAGATTTTTCTAAAATGGTACCCATGAGAATAAACAGCGGGACAGCGATGAGGGTAGCGTTATTGATGGTACCGAAAATGCGAGCAGGGAGTGCAGACAGGAAGCCCGCGTCGAAAACGCCAGTAAGCACCCCCCCCGTAGCGAAGGCCAGTGCTGTTCCGGCGAGCGTAAATGCCACCGGATATCCCAGCATGAGAACCACACAAACTGCGAGGAAGAGGTAGAGAGAGAGGTACTCCACTATTGCTCTGCGCGCTCTACCAGAATCAGAGCATTACGAAACACTTCGGCGACGGCCTGCAGGGCAAGGTTTATCGCCATCAACGGGATAAGGCTTTTGAGCAGAAACACTGCTGGAATTCCGCCGGGCTCTGCGGAAGTCTCACGCATGGCCCAAGACACAGTCACGTAATTTGTACTGCTGATGAGTATAAAAGCACACAGCGGGAGTAGGAATACGATGCCCCCGAGGCTATCAATCCAGCTTCGTGTTCGCAGACTAAATTTACGATAAAAAATATCGACTCGGACATGAGCGCCGACCTTCAGAGCATACGCTGTCCCGAGCAGAAATAGGCTGCCATGCATGTAGATCACGGACTCCTGTGCAGCGATAGAGCCGATACCGAAGCCGTAACGCAGCACCACGATAAGGCCGGTAACTAAAGCCATGCCAAGCGTTAGCCAGGCCAGTGTGCGACCACTGTATTCTGTGAACCTGTCGATGTTACGGACACACGTTTGTATAACCGATATCCCTGTCATGCTATCTCTTGCTGCCACAGCGCGTGACGTTGTCTGTTAAGCAATATGTTCAACAAAGAGGAAACATCCACGCAGAAATAATACGAGCAATGTTGTGAGCGCGCGCTGAGCCATTGCTAATTTGTTGCGGCTGCTTGACTGTGGCGTTAATTGTTGTGCTCTCCTGGTTAACGTGGCCTGCCGTTGGTCGAGCTTATTTAAACGCGCTTTTGTCAGCACCTAAGAATCTACAGAGGATGGTGGCATAACGACGCTCATGAGGGGCTCTTCGTCACGGCTAGAGCATCTTCTCGTTCCTTCGATTCACTGATAATCTGGACTCATTATATGCGCTGTTGGCATCATACTGCCGTATGTCTTGTGCAATGGCCCAACCGGTTTGTTCAGGGTTAAATGTTCTACGCCCATTACCTGTGCTGCGTCTTTTTCTTTTCGTCGACCGAACCGTCAGGGGATTCAAATTACCCCATTACCACATGCATATCAATGGCTTGAGTGGTACCTCTGAAGCGGGTCACACACGTAAACCCCTCATAATCCCGCAAGTTTGCGCTTGCGGCTTCGTTAGCTTTATTCCTTAAAAGGACTGGAGGACAAAATAGTGCCACGATGACTATCACAGTGGATGGGCCTTTTTGATTTTGCCGCGACGGAGTATCATGTTGGCTAACCAGTGCTGGGAAACGGTTCCACGGCAGGCCTAGAATTTGGACGTAATCGAATGTTGACTGTTATATCTCCCGCCAAAACGTTGGACTTTGATACGCCTGCGGGCACTAATAGTGCCACTCAGCCCGAGTTTCTGGCGCAGTCTGCCGGGCTTGTAGAAGATGCACGTGCGCTCAGTCCGGAAGATATTCAGGCGTTGATGGGTGTCAGTGAGAATATTGCACAGCTGAATCATCGGCGGTTCATGGATTGGAGGGTGCCCTTTGAATTGGACAACGCTAAGCAGTCAATACTGGCGTTCAAGGGAGATGTCTATACGGGCTTGGAGGCCTCGACGTTGACAGAGGCACAGCTCAGTTTTGCCCAAAGTCACCTGCGTATTCTTTCTGGCCTTTACGGCGTATTGCGGCCGCTAGACTTGATGCAGCCCTATCGGCTTGAAATGGGGCTTAAGTTTGTGAATCGCGGGGGCAAAAATCTCTACCAATTCTGGGGTGATGCCATCACCAAGTCGCTGAATAAACAGCTGCAAAATTCGCGCAGCAAGGTGTTGGTCAATCTCGCATCCAACGAATATTTCAAGTCGGTACAGTCAAAGATGTTAGATGCCGATATCATCACGCCCGTCTTCAAGGACTTCAAGGGCGGAAAGTACAAGGTGATCAGTTTTTTTGCTAAGAGAGCACGCGGACAAATGGCACGCTTTATTATCGATAACGAATTAGATGAGCCCGACGGCATCAAAGAGTTTACAGCCGACGGTTATCGTTATAACAAAGCCGAATCGAGCGCGCGTGAATGGTTGTTTACCCGCAAAGATCGCCCGGTCTAGTTGCCGTTTGCACGGTTAGCGGCGGGAACACATCACTTGAAGGGCAGCATTTTTACTGCTGATTGGCGGTAAAGGTCGTTTTGCTCCTCCTCACGGCGAGTAAAGTCGCCCACGGCTGCGGAGAGATCTGGGTCTGCAATCCAGTGATTTGACCATGTGGTTATCGGGCGAAATCCGCGTTGAATTTTGTGTTCTCCCTGTGCTCCTGGGTCAAACCGCGCCAGCTTGTTGGCGATACAGTACTCAATTCCTTGGTAGTAGCAGGCCTCAAAATGTAGGCAGTCATATTCTTCTTCGCAGCCCCAGTATCGCCCGTAAAGGGTATCGTCAGAACAGAAATATAAGGCTCCGGCCACCGCATGCGCATCGAGATACGCCAGCACCATGACCACTTGGTCTCCCATGCCCGCAGCGGTAGTGACAAAAAAATCGCGACTCAGGTACCCACCGTGACCACTGCGTTTGGCATAGGTCAGCTGGTAAAAGCGATAGAATTGCTCCCATTCTTGCTCGCCAATGTTCGCACCCGTCAGTGTTTTCATCACCAGACCCTGCTCTGCGACGCGCCGGCGTTCTTTTTTCAGTGCCTTGCGTTTGCGGCTGTTAAAGGTCGAGAGAAAATCCTCGAAACAACTATAGTTATCGTTGAACCAGTGAAACTGAGTGCCAGCACGGCGGTGCAGACCAGCGGCTAGCAGAGTCTCGCTCTTAGCCTCATCGGGGAACAATAGGTGCCAGGATGAAATATTTCGTTGCGCGGCTAGCGTTTTTATAGCGTGAAGCACGGCGTGTAAGCCTTCGTCTGCGTCAAGTTCAGGTGAGACGCATAGGCGGGGTCCCGTGGCGGGCGTGAAAGGTATTGCGGTGAGCAATTTCGGATAATAGACGAGTCCGCGCTGTCGCCAGGCATCGGCCCAAGACCAGTCGAATACGTACTCGCCGTAAGAATGTGTTTTTAAGTACAGCGGCATAATGGCGACCACTTCGTCGTCACGGCGCAGGATGAGATGGCATGGCTGCCATCCGGTTTCTACCGTTGTGCATCCGGTTGTTTCCAGTCCTAGCAGGAAATCATGGCGCAGAAACGGATAATCAGTATTGGCGATAGCATTCCATTGTGTCGCAGAAATCTGGTTGATACTGGTGAGAAACTCGACGGTCAGGGCATGCGGGTGCGAAGTTAGGGCCATTGGCGGCTCAAACACCGTCTGTTAGATAGCTGAGAACCACACCGGCAAAGATTATCATGCCCACCCAGTTGTTATGTAAAAAAGCCCTGAAACAGTCATCCGGCCTGCGTGCGCGGATTAAGTATTGCTGATAGCTAAACAGAGCGGCAGATACGATCAGTGCTACATTGTAGTAGAGGCCCAGCCCAAACGCCTGACCTGCGAGGTAAAGCGATATGAGGCTGGACGCCTGGAGCACCGCAATCATGAGGCGATCGTATGAGCCAAATAATATGGCTGTGGATTTTATGCCTATTTTGAGGTCGTCTTGTCGGTCCACCATGGCATATTCCGTGTCATAGGCCATAGTCCAGAGCAGGTTTCCCAGATAGGCCAGCCAGAGCGCGGGAGGCAGGGCTTCACTCTGGGCAGCGAAAGCCATTGGAATACTCCAGGAAAATGCTGCGCCCAATACTAGTTGTGGTAATTGCATATACCGTTTCATAAACGGGTAGCTGGCCACGAGTATTACCGCAGCGACAGAAAGTATGACGGTTAATCGGTTAGTTAACAGCACCAGTATGAACGCCGCTAGCATTAATACCACAAACAGGATCATTGCCTCTCGAACAGTGACTGCTCCGGTCACCAAGGGTCGAGCTCTGGTGCGTGCTACCGCGCCATCTAGATTCCGGTCAGCAATGTCGTTGATGATGCAACCGGCGGAGCGGGTGAGAAAGGTGCCGGCTAAAAAAATAGCGAGTAGCGTATAGTTAGGCACACCTTGCGCCGCAAGCCAAAGGGCCCAAAGGGCGGGCCACAACAGAAGTAGGGTGCCGATCGGTTTGTCAAAGCGAATCAGTTGCAGCAGGGCATGAGTTTTGGGTGAGATTGCCATTGAAACCTATTGCGGCGTGTCGAACGGTGTAGCTTACTGGGTTAGCGACGTAAATGCAGTCTTGACCTTGCTTCGCTGTGTACGATGCATCGAAGGCGCTGTCTTCCAGGGTGTGAAAGTGTTTAAAAAAACTTCACTGACCATGAGTTTTTCTCCACTGACCTCGAAACGGCAGCGACGCCCCCAGGCGGGTTCCGGTTGGCGGAGCTCGCTGGGTAAATAGGCACTGCTTCCCGGCATGCGCGAAACTTCAAAGGGATAGCGGCGCATGCCCGGATGTTTGAACAGAAAAGCCCCCAGCGATTTGTTCTGTAACCGACGCAGGTGCGCCAGACTGCCATTGAGGCTTGTAATGGGAAAGATGCTGCGGGCAAACACGACAGCACGGTCATCCAATAATAGAACGACCTCGCGCACCAGTGCGAGCTGCCTGGGCGGCAGGTCTAATAGCCGTCGTTCGGAGAGTAGGGGTACCTCCCAGCCCTGATGCAATCGTTTTACGCTGAATTGCCCCTGTTCAGACGCTATCAGTCGTGCCGTCAAAGAGCCATTGTCCGTTAACCAAGCGCGCACATTAGGCGATAGCGTTTCACGGGCACAGAGCGCCTCAGGCCGCCAGCGAGGCTCAATGGCTAGCCGTTTACGCCACTGTGGCCGGGGTATAAATGTGGTACTGGACAGTTGCAAACGTGAGACATCCTTAATTTGAGTGGCGAGAATGCGGTATCGGGCGTGTGCTTGCAAGAGCGATAGCGGCTCAAATTTCCAGAAGTTTGATAGGAAAAAATCCTTGCACAATTATTGTACAACTCTATAGTGTTCGGTTTCTAAATTTGTCCAGTGCCTGTCGCTGCAGCGTCGCGAATCCTGCGCTCGGCAGTGACGTCATCCGTAAATATTATAGAAAGTGAGAACTAGTATGAGTCAGTGGGAATGTATTGTCTGTGGCCTAATCTACGACGAGAAGGAAGGTTGGCCAGACGATGGCATTGCGCCAGGCACCAAGTGGGAGGATGTTCCGGAGGATTGGTTGTGTCCTGACTGTGGTGTTGGGAAGGAAGATTTTGAGTTATTGAAGGAGACGCCGGTCGACGACATACCCCACCATGAGGAGCCTACGGTGGACAAAGTCCATGCGCCGGTGATTATTCTCGGGACGGGATTGGCGGGTTACGGTTTGGCTAGAGAGTTTCGCAAGCACGATAGTGAAACGCCGCTTATCATTATTACCTCGGATGATGGCCGCTCCTATTCTAAGCCGATGCTGTCCACGGGTTATACCAAAGACCATTCGGCGGATGATCTAGCCCAGTCGGACGCGGGCAGCATGGCGCGTCAGCTTAAAGCCAGTGTCTGGACTATGACCAAGGTGAGTGAAATTGATACCGAGCACCAGTTGATCAAGGTGGGTGATGCCGAGACTGTCATCCACTACCGCAAGTTGGTTCTGGCCGTGGGTGCAGAGGTGATACGCCCCCCGATTGAGGGCGACGGGCTGGAACTGGTCTATTCCATCAATGATCTGCTGGACTACGCTGATTTTCGTGCCGTCGTTGCCAGAAATGACGTGAAAAAGGTGTGCATCATCGGAGGCGGGCTTATCGGCTGCGAATACACCAATGATTTGATTAATGGTGGTTTCGAGGTAGAAGCGGTAGATCCGCTTGGCTACTGCCTGCCGACGCTGTTGCCCGAACCTGCGGGTAGGGCGGTGCAAACAGCCTTGGAACAGAAAGGAGCGAAGTTCCATTTCGGTCCTTTGGTGACGGCTGTAAATAAGGCGGAGAAGGGTGTGATTGTGAGCCTTAACAACGGCGAGACTATTGCTGCAGACATGGTTATTTCGGCGGTTGGTGTGCGGCCTCGAACCGATTTAGCCAAGGCCGGTGGCATTGTCGTCAACCGCGGTATTGTCACTAATCGTCTTTTGGAGACGAGTGCTAGCCACGTCTATGCGATGGGAGATTGCGCAGAGGTTGATGGGCATGTTTTGGTTTATGTCGCGCCTTTGATGGCGGCGGCTAAAGCACTGGGTAAAACTCTAGCGGGTCAGCCCACAGAGGTCAGCTATGGGGCTATGCCGGTGACGATCAAAACGCCTGCCTGTCCGGTAGTCGTTGCACCTGTCGCGCGAGGGGCAGAGGGCGATTGGACTATTGTGGCCGACGGCAACAATGTCAACGCGCAGTTCCGTGACAGTGATGGAAATTTGCTGGGTTTTGCGCTGACCGGCGAAGCGATCAAAGAGAAAATAACGCTGCAAAAAGAATTGCCGGCGATTATGGTCTGACGCGCAGTCCCGGTCATACAGGCACTGTTGGTGACCGACAACGCTGAGCTGCACGTGAGGCGCTGGTTATACGACTTTGTTGTGGGTTTAAATCTGTGCCCTTTTGCGCGCCCTCTGCTGGGCGCAGCCAACTTGCGTATCGTGGTTTGTGAAGGAAGCCAGCTAGTCGATCTGCGCAGCGTGCTCCTTCAGGAGCTGGATTTGCTGCAGCGTAATAGCGAGCAGGATATTGCTACGACACTTGTGGCGTTCCCTCAGGCGCTGCGAAATTTCGAAGACTACCTTCAGTTCTTCGATGAAGCTCAAGACTTGTTGCTTGAATCGGGTCTCGACGGTGTTGTGCAGCTAGCCAGTTTTCATCCGCAATATCGCTTTGCGGGAGAAGCGCCAGAAGCAGCAAGTCACTTCAGTAATCGCGCACCCTATCCGCTTATTCACCTGCTTAGAGAAGATATGGTAAGTCGCGCACTGGAGCACGTTGATGACCCGAGTCAGATCCCAGATGGGAATATTCAAACGTTAAATACTATCGGTGTGCCTGAGCTAGAGAGGCGCTGGCAGGCGTTATTCTTGCGCTAGGGTTATTGGGTATAAGAGACAGCTACCGCGGATTCAAACCTTGGCAAACTGCTGGCCGGAGCCGGTCCATCGATGAATCAGTGGATCAGTCCGTTCTGGATAGGATTCACGGACGGTGTTGGCAATAGACTGGACTTCGTCTAGCAGGTGACTGTGTGTCGGTAGCGAAGCGATTCTGAATTCCATCAGACCGGTCTGTCGGGTGCCGAGCACTTCGCCTGGACCGCGCAGCTCCAGGTCTTTCTCGGCGATATAGAATCCGTCTGAACTTTCTCGCATAACAGACAGGCGCTGCTTGCCGTTGGCCGATAGCGGGGTCTGATATAGCAGCACGCAGTGGCTGGCCTGTAGTCCTCTGCCCACTCTTCCGCGCAGTTGATGCAATTGCGCCAGCCCCAGCCGTTCTGGGTTTTCAATGATCATCAGGCTAGCATTCGGCACGTCTACGCCGACTTCAATAACGGTTGTCGCGACCAGTAGCGCGAGTTCACCGCTTTTGAACGCGTCCATTATGGCGGCCTTCTCTAGCGGTTTGAGCCGACCGTGAATTAATCCGATTGCCAGATGCGGCAGGCCCTCACGCAATTCTTGCGCGGTCGCCTCCGCCGCCTGTGCCTGCAGTACATCGCTTTCTTCAATGAGGGTACAGACCCAGTAGGCTTGGCGACCCTCGCCACAGGCGGCCGCGACTCGCGCTACAACGTCCTCTCGGCGACTGCTATCGATGAGTGCCGTGGTCACCGGAGACCTCCCCGGCGGCAATTCGTCGATTATTGAACAGTCCAGATCGGCATAGGCGACCATGGACAGCGTTCGGGGAATAGGGGTCGCTGTCATGACCAATTGGTGAGCCCGGCCCTGTTGCGGCGCTGCTTTTTTGGTCAATGCGAGGCGCTGATGAACCCCGAAGCGGTGTTGCTCGTCGACGACAACCAGGCCTAGACATGCGAAGGCCACATTATCTTGAAATAATGCATGCGTGCCGATGACCAAGCTTGCGTCCCCAGAGGCGATGCGACCTAAAGCGCTTAACCGTTTGTTGCCCTTGGTGCGGCCGCTTAACCACTCCATGGTGATGTTGAAGGGTTCGAACCACTGACAGAAATTACGCCAATGCTGCTCTGCTAATATCTCTGTAGGGGCCATGATGGCGACCTGGTAGCCATTACCAATTGCCTGTAGCGCGGCTCCAGCCGCGACTAGGGTCTTTCCTGACCCCACATCGCCCTGCACTAGCCGCATCATTGGAACAGGCTTGGCCAGATCAACAGCGATTTCTTGCAGGACATGGAGTTGAGCGTTCGTGGGTGTGAACGGCAGGCTTGCGAGGAATGCTGCGAGTGCCTCTTTGTTTAGTGGCAGGGCTTCCGCTCCCTCTTCTTGCTGTCGCTCGCGCAATCGGTGAAGTGATAGGTTGTGCGCCACCAATTCTTCCAGCGCCAGTCGCAACTGGGCCGGATGTTTGCCTTCTCGCAGTAATTCTTGGGCGGCATCAGGCGGAGGGGTGTGCAGGTATTGCAGGGCCTTCGTTAATTCATAGGGGTATTTGCCGCTGGGAGGCAATAACTCATCGACTTGTTCTCTGTGCAGGCGCTCGAGGGCTTGTTTGCAGAGTTTGCGCCACTGGTTTTGACCGATACCGGCCGTCGTCGGGTAAATCGGGGTGAGTGCCTCCTCGACAGGTACCTCCTCTTCTTGCAGCACGCGATATTCTGGGTGGTACATCTCCAAGCCGCTGCCCCCGCGACGCACTTGCCCGAAACAACGCAGCCGGGTGCCGCTTTGTAGGTTGTTCTTTTGCGCGGCGCTAAAATGGAAAAAGCGCAGGGTCAGCGTCCCACTGCCATCCTGAATTCGCGCTACGAGGCTGCGGCGACGGCCAAAGACCACATCTGCGGCTCGCACCTCGCCTTCTATGACGACATCAGCGCCCTCTCTGGCGGCTGCAATAGGGGTGACCCGAGTGCGGTCCTGATAGCGCAATGGGAGGTGGAACAGGAGATCCTCTACGTGACGAACGCCGTAATCGGCCAGCGTGCTCGCAAGCTTGGGGCCGACGCCACGCAGCTCCTGTACTGAAATATTGGCGATGCCGTCTATCATCGCATTACTGAGCTCGCAGGGCGTCGATAAGAATATCGATGGCCTCTGATCGCGGATAACTCACACGCCAGGCAAGGGCGATGCTGCGGCAGGGTGCCGGGCTTTGAAATGGGCGAACGGCCAATGCATTTTCCCCATAAGTGGCTTCATTCGCCGCTGACTCCGGCAATACAGTAATACCCAAGCCGCTTGCCACCATGTGCTTTAAGGTTTCCAGAGAGCCACCTTCTATAACCGTATGGCCCTGTGCATATTTTTCTCGTATAGCTCGTTGCAGCCCAGGGCAGGCGTCCAGCACCTGGTCGCGGAAACAATGGCCTTCACCCATTAAAAGCACCCGGTGTTCGGCCAAACTGCTGGCGTTGATGTGCGAGTGTTCCGCCAGAGGGTGGTCCTGCGGGAGCAACACGACAAAGGGTTCATCGAAGAGCGTCCGTGTGACGATGTCCGTTTCGGTAAAGGGCAGTGCTATAAAAATAGCGTCTAGTTCTCCGTTGCTTAGCTTGACGCGCAAGTTAGCGGTATAACTTTCCTCAATGAATAACGGCATGTTGGGGGCCAATTGTGGTAGACGGCTGACCAAGCGCGGGAACAGGTAGGGGCCCACGGTATAGATTGCACCGACGGAAAGCATGCTCCCCATTGGATCCTTGCCTTGTTCCGCCAGCAGCCGTACATTTTGTGTTTCGCGCAGAACCGTGCGAGCTTGCTCTACAATAAGCTCTCCGGTGGGCGTGGTGGCCACCTTGTGACGTGCGCGCTCGAACAGGCAGACCCCTAGCTCGGCCTCCAGTTTTTTGATGGCGACGCTGAGAGTGGGTTGACTGACGCTGCATTGCTCCGCCGCTTTACGAAAATGACCTGATTCGGCTAGTGCTACAAGGTAGCGCAGTTCTGTTAATGTCATGGGGTCTTAGCCTTGCTAATAAAGTCCCTAGTGTAACCAGTGAGTGATTAATATGAAGAATAGTTCTGTTCTAATTGTCGGATGTGGCGATATTGGTATTCGCACCGGCGGGCTCCTCAAGGGACAAGGTTGGGATGTTGCGGGTGTGAGGCGCGATACCTCGAAACTGCCAGCGGAATTTGTCGCTTATGCAGCGAACTATACTGAGTCTGGGAGTTTGGATTTTATAGCGCAGTCGGCGCCAGACTTCGTGCTTGCGACATTTAACCCGGTAGACCGAACAGAGGCGGGCTATAAAGCGGGCTTTCAAAACGCTATGAGCCATTTAATCTCTGGCCTGGGGCTACATCGACCGCGACATATCCTGATGGCAAGCAGTACCCGAGTTTTTGCCGAGGCCCGCGGCGGTTGGGTGGACGACGATAGCCCCCTGACTGATGATGATCCTTGTGCTCTGGCAATAATTGCCGCGGAGCAGCAACTGCTGGCCTCGGGGCATAATGCGTCAGTGGTGCGATTTGCCGGTATCTATGGCATCCCTGGAAGTCGCCTTATGTCGAGGGTTCGCAGTGGAGAGCTGTGTCAGCCAGAGCCTGTCAGTTATACCAATCGTATTCACAGGGATGATTGTGCGGGCTTCCTCACGCATCTGCTGCAGTTGGTCGATGTAGGGCAAACAATCGCGCCTCTCTACATTGGCGTAGATGATGAGCCGGCGCCTCGTTACGACGTGGAGGCTTGGCTGGCAGGCGCAATGGGGTTAGAGGTGCGACCGCGGAAGAGACTGCCTGCATCAGTTGATCAATCCACTGGGCGTGGTGGAAAGGGTCATAAACGCTGTCGAAATAAAGGGCTACACAATAGTGGTTATAAGCTCATTTATCCCGACTATAAAAGCGGATACAACGCTTTGCTTGCTCAGAATTAAAGCGCAAGAATGGCTTCTACTTCAATCTGGGCATCCTTGGGTAACGCGGCGACCTGCACACAGGCACGCGCCGGAAAGGGCTCTTCGAGGAAGCGTGTCATGACCTCATTGACCACTGCGAAGTGTGCAAGGTCAGTGAGCGAGATATTGATTTTGACCGCATTTTTCAGGCTGCCACCGGTCGCCTCTGCCACCGCGCTTAGATTTTGAAAAACCTGAACCGCCTGTTCTGTTATATCTTCGGACACTAACTCTGTCGTGCCGGGGACAAGAGGAATTTGGCCTGACAGCCACACGGTATTACCTACCTTGACGGCTTGCGAATAGGGACCGATGGCGGCGGGGGCGGCGGGTGTTGAGATGACGGCGCGATTACTCAAAGCGGTTCTCCATTGTACCGGTAGTGCAGATTGTCTGGGCGCTCAGTTTTTGACACGATTAACTTTGTGCACGTGCTTGATGGTGCGTAGACGCTTCATGATTCGGGCTAGATGCACCCTATCGTTTACCAACATTTCCAAGGTTACATAGGTGAACTGATAGTCCTTGTCCTCAGTGGATATTTTCTCGATGTTAACGTCCATACTGTTGATGCGAGTGGCAATCACGGCCAGCATTCCGCGACGATTTTCGACCTCTACGCGCAGCTCTGCAGAGTATTCGCCTTCGACATTATCGTCCCAGCGTAACGCTATCTGTCTTTCGTTATGATCGCGGATATCCGCGAGGTTCTTGCATTGCTCTCTGTGCACAACGACACCTTTTTCGAGGCTTAGATAACCTTCAATAGGATCTCCAGGTATGGGGTGGCAGCATCTAGCATAACCAACCATGAAGCCCTCGGTTCCGCAGATGGCGACAGGCTGCACACTGTCACGATGCTGCTGCAGTGCGTCGTCTTCTGAGCCGCTCAACAGCTGCTGCGCGGTGAACATGGGTAACCGGTTGCCGCGAGCGATATCCGCGAACAGATCATCCAGATTTTCATAGCGCTGCTGTGATAGAAAGTCCCGGAGCTTGTCTTCAGCGAGATTTGCCAAATTGGTGCCAAAATCCATGAGGCCCTTGTCCAGAAGGCTGCGTCCCAGCGCGATTGAGTCGTCCAAAGTCTGACTTTTCAGGAAATGATGAATATTAGAGCGAGCCTTAGCCGTGACAGCATAATCTAGCCAGGTTGGGTTGGGCAGGGCTCCCGAGGAGGTTAGGATTTCAACCGTCTGGCCGCTTTGTAGCGTCTCGGACAGCGGTGACAAGCGACGGTTTATTCGACAGGCAACGCAGCTGTTGCCGACGTCCGTATGCACAGCGTAAGCGAAGTCTACCGGGGTAGCGCGCCGCGGCAACTCGAGGATGCGGCCCTGTGGGGTGAAGACATAGATTTCATCTGGGAAGAGGTCAATCTTGACACTTTCGATAAACTCCAGCGAGTTGCCTGCGCGCTGCTGCATCTCTAGCAAGCCCTGCACCCATTCACGGGCACGGGCATGATTACCTTTGCTGGACTGGCCCTCACTTTTGTATAACCAGTGGGCGGCGATCCCCTTATTTGCCATGTCTTCCATCTCCTGGGTGCGGATTTGGACTTCAATCGGTACGCCGTGCATGCCCATAAGAACAGTGTGGAGGGACTGATAGCCGTTGGCCTTGGGTATGGCAATATAATCCTTGAATTCACCGGGCACCGGTTTGTAGAGGCTATGAATGCAGCCCAGCACGCGGTAACAGGTGTCAACAGAGTCCACGATGATGCGAAAGGCATAGATATCGGTGATCTCAGAAAAAGACTTGTGCTTGGACTTCATTTTTCTGTAGATGCTGTACAGGTGTTTTTCGCGTCCAATGACACGAATTTCATGGCCCTCCTGTTCCAGCGTGACTTCGATCTGATGGCGGACCTTTTCTACGAGTTCCTTGCGGTGCCCAACCGATTTTCGCAGCGCCGCGTCTATGCGCCTGGCACGCATAGGATAGAGAGCGCTAAAACCGAGCTCTTCAAATTCGAGGCGCACCATGTTCATACCTAAGCGCGCGGCGATAGGGGCATAGATGTCGAGAGTTTCGCGCGCAATCCGGCGTGCTTTGGTGGATTTCAGCACCCCGAGGGTCCGCATATTGTGTAGCCTGTCGGCCAACTTCACCAGGATTACCCGAATATCCTGGGCCATGGCCAGTGCCATTTTCTGGAAGTTCTCTGCCTGTTTTTCTTCTAGCGACTGGAATTCCATCTGTGTTAATTTGCTGACGCCATCGACGAGCTCAGCGACCGTGGGGCCAAACTGTTCAGCGATGGCAGACTTCTCCATGCCGGTGTCTTCAATGACATCATGCAGCATGGCCGCGATCAGGCTTTGGTGGTCCATGTGCATGTCGGCGAGGATGCCAGCAACAGCGAGGGGATGACTTACATAAGGATCGCCACTGTGTCGCTGCTGCCCATAGTGCGCCTGTTCGGCAAAAAAGTAGGCGCGATTTACGTGGTTGGTTTGCTCGGTGTTGAGGTAACTACGGAGGGTGGTATTGAGGGCATCTAGAGTTTGCATGTTGTTGGCTTTAGACTCGTATTAAAGATGCCCGCGTAGCTTACAGCGCTTCGCTGGCCTCCAACACTTCCGCCAGCTCTTCCTCGGCGTCCATTTCGTTGGCCCGGCTAAGAATTTCGTTGGTGACTAGCCCTTCAGCAATTTCACGCAAAGCGATGACGGTGCACTTGTCCGATTCTTCCAGTACCAGAGGATCCTTCCCACCTGTTGCCAATTGCCGGGCACGTTTACTAGCGACCATAACAAGTTCAAAGCGATTTGCGACATTTTCCAGACAATCTTCAACGGTTACGCGTGCCATTATTCAATACTTCCCATTTTTGCGTGTGTTACTTCAAGGGTTTATCTTGGAGACACAGGTTAGTAAAACCGCGGCGCTGTCGATGATGTCGGCGCCTCTGTACCCACGGGGCGTTGAATTTACGCCGAAGTGACCCTAAAGTATAGCGCATTATACCGGGGGTGCGTCCAGCATTAATAACCCTTGAGGGACTAGTTCAGGAGGTTTTCTAGCATGCCAGACAGTATTCGTTGCTGGCGAGAGGTGCGCAGACGTTGACTGATGACAATAAACTGCAGTTCATCAAGGGCTTGGTCGAAGTCCTTGTTGACCACTAGGAAGTCACTTTCTATATAATGCGACATCTCTGCCACCGCGGCGTTCATTCGATCCTCGATAATGTCAGGGTCATCCTGCCCTCTCAGGCTAAGTCGCTGCTGCAGGGCGTCCCGCGACGGTGGTAGGATAAAAATAGACTGAGTTTCGGGAAGCAGTCGCTTCACCTGCCTTGCTCCTTGCCAGTCAATCTCTAAAATGATGTCAAGGCCCTGCTTGAGTTGGTTTTCCAGCCAGATGCTGGAGGTCCCATAGAGGTTGCCAAAGACATGTGCGTGCTCCAGAAACTCAGCTCGATCGAGCATATCTACAAAGGCGTTCTCCGAGACAAAGTGATAATTGACCCCGTCCTTTTCGGCGGGTCGCATCGGGCGTGTGGTGTGAGAGACGGAGACTTTTAACCCTCCGCAGCGCTCAATGAGGGCATTAACCAGGCTTGTTTTGCCGGCTCCTGATGGGGCGGACACAGTGTAAAGTGTTCCGATGCTTGTCATGTTCTGTTCCTGTTATCGTAAGGGAAACGCGAGGTGCTACTCAATATTTTGTATTTGTTCGCGCATCTGCTCGATGAGCACCTTGAGTTCAACCGCGCTCTGGGTCGTAGCTGCCGATTGCGATTTTGACGACAGCGTGTTGGCCTCTCGGTTCAGTTCCTGCATCAGAAAGTCTAGTCGCCTACCGCAGGGGCCACCTTGTTTGAGAGTGCGCCGTACTTCACCCATATGGGCGTCGAGGCGATCCAGTTCTTCATCCACGTCGGCCTTTTGAGCCATGTAGACCAGTTCTTGTTCCAGTCGACCCTGATCGACGTCCATCTCCAGATGTTCGATTCGATGGATGATTCGATCGCGCTGATGTTGCATGAGTGCGGGCAGTATCTTGCGCGTGACATTGACCTCCGCTTCAACCACTGTCAGCCGATCCAGTACCAGCGTCGCTAACTTTCCCCCTTCTCTGCGACGGCTTTGCTGCATATTCACCAGTGCTTTATCAAATAAGGACAGCGCCTGCTTTTGAAGTTGCTCTTCTGGCACCTCTTGGGCAGTGCAGACACCGGGGAATAGCAGTACCTCCAGTGCGTTGATAGGCGCTAATGTGCCCAGCTGTTTCTGGATAATACCGGTAGCCGCTACTAACGCATCGAGGCGAGCGGTATCTATAAGCAGGTCTTGCGTGTTTATCTGCTGCGCCTGCAGGCGCATCATGCACTCTACTTTTCCTCTGGCCAAACTGGCGCCCGCGTGCTCCCGCAATTTTGGTTCTAGAGCGCGCAGTGCATCGGGCAGTTTAAAGCTGCAATCGAGATAACGATGGTTCACCGAGCGCAGCTCTATGGTCAGAGTACCTTGTTCTATCTCGGCGCTCTCTCGAGCAAATGCGGTCATGCTCTGAATCATTATTGCCGGGACCCCCTCTTGCTTGTAGGAATGCCAGTGTAGCAGTTTGTGATAATTGCAAACAGGTTTGCACGGAAGCTCTGCGGCTCTATTTAGCGGTTTTAACTTGCCGGCTCTAGTATACTGCCGCATTCACTAAACACGACGGGGTAAATCCATGCAACGACCTAGTGGCCGCTCAGCTGCGCAACTCAGAGAGATCAATATCACTCGCAACTATACCCGGCATGCCGAGGGCTCAGTGCTGGTTTGTTTCGGTGACACCCAAGTCATCTGCACTGCGTCAGTGGAAAAGGGCGTCCCACGATTTATGCGCGGGCAAGGCCGGGGTTGGGTTACGGCGGAGTACGGTATGCTGCCGCGCTCAACAGATAGTCGCATGGGCCGCGAGGCCAGCCGTGGCAAGCAGGGAGGGCGTACATTGGAGATTCAGCGCCTGATAGGTCGTTCATTGCGAGCGGCTCTTGATTTTTCTAAGCTAGGCGAGAATACGATCACGGTAGACTGCGATGTGATTCAGGCAGACGGAGGCACCCGCACGGCAGCAATTACGGGCGCCTGCGTTGCCCTGGTCGACGCCATTAACTACCTGCAGCGGGAGAAACTGATCAAAGATGACCCTCTGTTGCAAATGGTGGCCTCAGTATCGGTGGGAATTTATCAGGGTGTTCCCGTGCTGGACTTAGATTATCCGGAGGATTCTTCGGCGGATACCGATATGAATGTCGTCATGGGGGAGTCTGGAGGGTTTATTGAAGTGCAGGGCACGGCTGAGCAGGCGCCCTTTTCTCGCGAGGAACTGAATGGCATGCTGGACTTAGCGTCCGAAGGGATACAGCAATTGATTGCTGTACAAAAAGCTGCGCTGGCCTCTGGATAAGCGAGGCTGTGGCGCAGGTTAAAGCTCGATATCGTAGTCCATAATCACGGGTGCATGGGAAGAGAACTGCTTGATCTTGTAAATAGCACCATAATCCACGGCGTACTTTAGGCCTTGGGAGATCAAATGGAAGTCGGTGCGCCAACCATTGGTACCTGGTTCGCCATCTGGCCACCAGGTAAATTCGTCCTGATCTGAGCTAACTTCCCGGAACGCGTCAACATAACCGGACTCCAGCAGCTCGTCCATCCACTGGCGCTCTTCGGCCAGAAAGCCTGAGACTGTCCCATTACTCTGGCTGTCTTGCACATCTGCTGCACTGTGGACGATATTCCAGTTGCCACAAATGATGAACTCCCGACGTTTGTTGCGGACTTTTTGCAGATGACCGCCGAGGAGCTCAAAAAATTCGTTTTTATGGGCTTGCTGGGAGGCGTTAGCAGGGTCTGCCCGCGGCGCTAAGAGACACGCCACACTGAGGGTTTCATAATCTGCTTGTATATAACGACCCTCCATATCAAAGTCCGCGAACCCTAGGCCGGTCATGATTGCCTTGGGCATTTGTCGACTATAAATAGCCACACCGTTGGCTTTACCGCCTGCGTCGTCAAAGAAATAGGCGTTGTATCCCTCTGGGAAAAAGATTTTATCCTGTAGGTCATATTCTGAACATTGTAAATCTTGAACACAGATAAAATCTGCATCTTGCTCTCTCAGCCAGTCGAAAATGCCTTTGTCAGCGGCATTTTTAATGCCGTCCGCGCTGATACTGATGATCCTCATTTTTGATCCCTTGATATGAGAGGGTGTACTATGAACCCTGAGTCACGCAACAGTTTAAACATGCCGCCGAGCTCCTATCGGAATGGCCGTGCATAAGATTATTGAGGTTACCGTTTAGCAGTACTGCCGACATGCATTATATTAACGCCGAGGGAAGAATTTACTGCTCGTTTCTTAGTGTTAAAAAAGTCGACACCCCCAGTTTCGGGTATTCTATAGCGTAACCCGCGGAATACAATGCTTCGTTTAAGGATCTAAAGCCCGTATGCATGCAGTTCAAACAGAGTTTATTCAACTTGCCCGCAGGAATGAGGTGTTAAAATTCGGTGAATTCACTCTTAAGTCAGGACGTGTAAGCCCCTATTTTTTTAATGCGGGAGCATTTTCAACGGGTGCCGCACTCGCTGCTTTGGGCCGATGCTACGCCCATTGTATTGTCAATTCAGGCGTGCAGTTTGACGTGTTATTAGGTCCTGCCTATAAGGGTATTCCTCTGGCAGCGGCCACAGCGATCGCTCTCGCCGACGATCACGGGATGGATGTGCCGTATGTCTATAATCGCAAAGAGGCCAAAACCCACGGCGAGGGTGGCGTTTTGGTGGGGGCCGCTTTGCAAGGGCGTGTGCTGATAATAGACGACGTTATTACCGCGGGTACGGCTGTTCGAGAGGTGATCAAAATGATTGATGAGGCGGGCGCCGCTCTGGCGGGCGTTGTTATCGGCCTTGATCGGCAGGAGCGGGGGGTGGATCAGTTGTCGGCTATACAGGAGGTGGAGCGAGCACATGACGCGCCGGTGTTAAGCATCATTAACATGGGCCATATTATTGATTATCTGGAGGCGGAAGATCAGGGCCCTCCGGGTGCTTTGGCCGCCATGCGACAATACCGCCGAGAGTATGGAGTTTGATTGATATCAAGCGCGTAAGCGTTTTTGTTAAATAGACAACGAGTATTCTGCGCGACCCACGCTCTTTCACTGCGGACCTAACGAATAAAACCGGTCGTTTGGCCTGAAACTGGCGTGGTGACGGCTTCGCGAAAAAATGCGGCCATCAATAACTCCCACTGACTGGCCCACTCTGTGGTCGGAGGACGCTGGAATCCGCTGCGCACATACTGCGATAGACGCCCTTCTGCTGCGGATAGCAGAAGGTTGGCCGCGGCTGGCAGGGGGATGCTAGGGCGCAGCCCCTCGCGCAACTCTGCCTCCCGAATGACTTGTTTGAGCTGCGTTTCGAAGCGGTCGAAGAGTTGTGCCACACGGATGTGCAGTCGCTCGTGTTCCCCCGCCAGTGCATCACCGGTGAGAATACGGGTAAGCCCGGGATTGCGTTCGGCAAATACGAGTAACAACATAAGCATTTTTTCGCAGCGCACGGCGGCAAGCTGCTCTTCATTCAAAATGATACTGATGCGGCTGAAAAGCGTGTCTTCGATGAATTCTATGAGGCCTTCAAACATTTTTGACTTACTGGGAAAGTGCCGATAAAGCGCCGCTTCAGAGACACCGACCTGCTTAGCAAGGCCTGCTGTAGTGATTCGGCTACCTGGGCCGGTCTCCAGCATTTGTGCGAGAGCTTCCAGTATTTGTTGGCGCCTTTGAGATTTTTTGGGGGGCATAGCAATCCATACCGAATAACATGTCTTGTAATGCTAGCGATTACCCGCCGTGCCTGCAATAAGCCGAACCCTAATGGGGGAGAATTTTTAGCAGTTTATGTGCGTTAGACCGGCTTATTGGTAATGAGCGTGCCCATTCCTTCATCGGTGAGAGTTTCCAGCAACACGGCGTGTGGGACGCGACCATCCACAATATGCGCGCTGGTGACTCCGAATTTCACCGCATCGAGAGCGCAGCGGATTTTTGGCAGCATGCCGCCGCTGATAGTCCCGTCTGCGATTAACGCATCGACCTGTTCTGTGGTGAGGCCAGTAAGAATGTGCCCGTTTTTGTCCAACAATCCGGCGACATTGGTCAGCAGCATTAATTTTTCTGCATTCATCACTTCTGCCAGTTTTCCTGCAACCAAATCAGCGTTAATATTGTAGGTGGTGCCATCGTCGCCCACTCCGATCGGAGCGATGACAGGAATAAAGTTGCTCCCTAAAATGACCTGCAGCACTTCAACATCAATTTGGTCAACCTCACCCACGTGGCCCATATCGACGATTCCCGCCACATCGCGCTCAGAGCCGTACCGATTGACCGTGAGTTTGCGTGCCTTAATCATCTGGCCATCTTTACCTGTTACGCCAATAGCTTTGCCGCCGTTGCGGTTAATAGACGACACTATTTCCTTATTGACGCTGCCACCTAACACCATCTCCACCACTTCCATTGTTTCAGAATCCGTGACACGCATGCCCTCAACAAACTCCGTTTGCATATTGAGCTTTGCCAACAGGGCACCGATCTGTGGCCCGCCTCCATGCACCACGACCGGGTTCATGCCGACCAATTTCATCAGCACCACGTCGCGGGCGAAGCTTTCGTGCAGCAGAGGATCCACCATGGCGTTGCCGCCAAATTTGACCACTATCGTTTTGCCGATGAAGCGCTGAATATAGGGAAGGGCTTCGGTCAAAACTTGAGCTATATTGAGGGCTTCTGCGCGATCGAGTGACATATTCTGGCCTGCTGTTCAGTCCGCCCCTAAAAGGGATGGGTGGTTAGAAATTGAGTTCAATCGCGGAGTCTATTTGCGCAATTTGGGTTCTGAACTCGTCCTGGATTTTTTTCAGATGTTCCGGTGTGTCTGCCTCAAAGCGGGCCGTCAGCGCTGGTCCCGTATTGGAAGCTCGCACCAAGCCCCAGCCGTTGTTAAAGTCTACCCTGAGTCCGTCTAGTGTGGTCACTTTGCCGGAAGAAAAGTCGGCATTGTTGATGATTCTATCGATCAACTCAAATTTGTAGTCGTCCGCCACCGGAATGATGATTTCGGGCGTATTGCTCGTAGCAGAAAATTTCGCAATGACATCGTCCAGATTCTCCCCCAGTGTGCTTATGATTTCTGCGAGGCGACCCGCCGCATACATGCCATCGTCAAATCCGTACCAGCGCTCGCCAAAAAATATGTGACCGGAGAACTCTCCGCCTAAGAGCGCGCCGGTTTCTTGCATTTTTTCTTTCATAAAAGCGTGCCCGGTCTTCCACAGCACTGGCCGGCCGCCAAGGTCGGAAATCAAGGTTGAGAGTTGGCGACTGCACTTGACGTCGAAGACAACATCCGCGCCAGGGTTGCGTGATATAACATCCTGAGCGTAAAGCATCAGTAATACGTCAGAACGTATAATTTTTCCGGAGTGTGTGACGACGGCCAAGCGGTCACCGTCGCCATCGAATGCTACGCCAAAGTCGGCCTGAGCATCGACGACTTTTTTGGCCAGCATTGCGAGATTTTCCTCGTTACTGGTGTCGGGAGGGTGGCCAGGAAAGCGACCGTCAACCTGACAGTTCAGCCGTATAACGTCGCAGCCGAGTTTCTGAAATAGCTGCGGCGCGATCTCGCTGGTAGCGCCGTTACTCGCATCGATGACAATTTTAAGGGGCACAGTGATGGCAATATTACGGAGCACCTTATCTAAATAAGCAGGAACAACATCCTCATGCGTTATTCGCCCATTGCCTGCACTGAAGCTGCCGGATACTGCACGGTCGCGAATGTCAGCGATGTGGCCTGCCGCAAGGGTCTGTCTGTCTAGTACGACCTTCAGTCCGTTCTGTTCTGCGGGGTTGTGGCTGCCGGTTATCATGATGCCCGACCGGCAATTCAGGTGCCAAGTAGCAAAATAGAGCAGTGGCGTGGGTGCCATGCCAATATCGATGACATCTCTCCCTGTCGCTATAATTGCACGGATCAGAGCGGCCTTAATGCGTGGGCTGGACGTTCTGCCATCGCATCCGACGATGAGTGCGCGTTCACCCCTTTGCTCAGCGATTGTCCCGATCGCGGCTGCGATGCTTTCTATTACGGCATCGGTGAGCTCATTCTCTGCGTGACCGCGGATGTCATAGGCGCGAAATATATGCTCAGGGAAACCGCCTTCCTGATACGCCGCAACTTTTGTGTTGCCTGCAAGAAAAGGTTTGAGTGTGGGATTGTGTGACACGCTTCTTCAGTCGTTCTTGCGAGTTTGATGAGCAATTAAATGCACAATTTGTCGTGCGATGGAGGCCTTGCTCGCGAGCTCGAGGATCTGCTCCCCATCGTGCCATAAAACAGTCGCTGCGTTGTTTTCGCTGTTAAACCCTATGGCTTGATTGGAGACGTCGTTGGCCACCATCATATCGAGGTCTTTTCGTTGCATTTTTTCTCTGGCATAGGCGACAACGTTGTTGGTCTCAGCAGCGAAGCCAACGGTGTATGGCCGGTGTTGATTTGCAGCCACCGCGGAGACGATATCGGGATTACGCACTAGCTGCAGCGTCATCTCATTCTCCGTTTTTTTAATTTTCTGATGTTCTACATTAGCGGGACGATAATCCGCCACCGCTGCGCATCCAATAAAGATGTCACACTCCGACAACAGCTCAATGCAATGTTGTAGCATTTGCTCTGCGCTTTGTACGCTTAGAAACCGAATACGGTCCGGTGGCGCCAAGTCCACTGGGCCGCTCACCAATGTTGTAATCGCGCCGGCGTCTACTGCTGCTGCTGCTAGCGCATAACCCATTTTCCCCGAACTGTTATTGGAAATGTAACGAACTGGGTCCAGGGCCTCCCGGGTGGGGCCGGCTGTTATTACGACGCGCTTGCCCGCTAGGTGGTTGCTCTCAAAGAGGTTGGCGGCAGCGCCGGCAATAATAGAAGGTTCTTCCATGCGCCCAAAGCCGACATCGCCACAGGCCTGTTGGCCCGCAGCAGGTCCAATTATGTGCACACCTCTAAGTGACAGTGTGTCTATGTTGGCTGTCGTGGCAGGGTCTTTCCACATCTGCTGATTCATCGCCGGAGCCAACATGAGCGGTGCTGCTGTTGCCAGAGCAACCGTCGAGACTAGGTCGTCGGCTCGACCGATGCTTAGTCGAGCGATAAGGTCAGCGGTCGCCGGCGCGATTAGCAATAGGTCGGCCCAGCGCGCTAGCTCAATGTGCCCCATTCCCATTTCAGCTTGCTCATCCAGTAATTCGGTGTGTACCGGATTTCCTGAAAGCGCTTGAAGGGTAAGGGGGGTAATGAATTCCTGAGCGCCGCGAGTCATGATTACGCGCACAGTAGCGCCAAGTTCCTGCAGTTGTCTGACCAACTCCGCTGACTTGTAGGCGGCGATGCCGCCACTGACGCCGAGCAGGACATTGCGATTGAAAAGATGTGCCATTTGCTCGCTCAAATTGGGAATATAACCTGTCGGGAAAGATACCACTGTGACGCCGCATTTGACACTGCCGCGACAGAGGGCTTGCGGAGGAGCACCATGGCGATAACCGGTTGGGCATTCGGTGAAGGACCTCAAGATAAACTGTTGGAACGAGGTGCTGCAGCACTGTCAGATGGTGAGTTACTCGCTTTAGTGCTCAATACGGGCTATCGGAACTGTAGCGCGCTGGATATGGCGCGCAACTTGCTTAAAGAATTTGACGGTATCAGTGGGCTTATACGATCGGATCAAAGCAGGCTGCTCGCCTGTTCCGGCGTTGGTCCTGCGAAATACGCCCGCTTGCGTGCAGCGATGGAATTGGCGCGTCGGCAGGCACTGCAGAAGGTCTCGACCGCGAACGTGCTCACCAGCCCGGACGAAACACGGCGTTTTTTCCAATACCACTTGGGGCGCCACAGCGCAGAAGTGTTCAGCTGTCTATTTCTGGATAGTCAGCACAGGGTGCTGCGCTGTGAGGATTTGTTTTTTGGCACGCTCGATGGGGCGGCAGTTTACCCACGTGAAGTGGCGATAAGGGCTCTACAGTATGGCGCGGCCGCTGTCATTTTTGCCCATAACCACCCGTCTGGCGTTACTGAGCCCAGCACCGCTGACCGAAGAATTACCGAGCGGTTGTGTTCTGCCCTGTCGTTATTGGATATCCGGGTGCTGGATCACATCATCATCGGTTGCGGCCGAGAGTATTCCTTTGCCGAGCAGGGCCTGTTGTGAGGGTGAATGTGAATGATTGTTGTTGCGCTATCCGCTCCCTCCAGCTTCTAAGGCTTGCTATGATTGGGGTGTTCTGGTATAAAGTCGCGCTCTGCGTGGCCTGTGCCTCGTTCAGGTTGTTAAGTGCACTCATTTTTATTGAAAATCCCGCGTCCATTTTGGGAGAGAGAGATCATGGCTAGAGTCTGTCAAGTTACCGGAAAGCGTCCGGTATCGGGGAACAACGTATCACACGCAAAGAACCGCACTCGTCGCCGTTTTTTGCCCAACCTGCATCAGCACCGTTTTTGGCTGCCTTCACAGAAGCGCTTTGTGAGCTTGCGGGTATCCACCAAGGGCATGCGTATCATCGACAAGTTGGGGATCGAAAAAGTGCTGGAAGATCTCCGCGCTCGCGGCGAAAAGGTTTAAAGGAGAATAGCGATGAGAGATAAAGTCAGAATGAATTCATCTGCTGGTACGGGACATTTTTACACCACAGACAAGAACAAACGGACTACGCCTGACAAGCTGGAAATGAAAAAATATGATCCGGTAGTGCGCAAGCATGTCATGTATAAGGAAGGTAAGATTAAATAGGTGCCCCCTTAGAAGCGTTGACTGAAACCCTGGCGATTGCCGGGGTTTTTTGTTTCAGGGCCCGCTACGCAATAGCATAAAAAAGACATCAACCCGCCATGCCTGAGCTGCCAGAAGTTGAAACCACCCGTCGCGGTATTGAGCCGCACTGCGTGGGACGAGCGGTCATCCGAGTGCTTGTGCGCGAGCCGCGGTTGCGCTGGCCGGTGCCTGACCAATTGACTGTTTTGCTGGCAGGGCAGGTCATCGAGACGGTAGAGCGGCGCGCCAAGTACCTGCTCTTTCGGACACAGGTAGGGTCGCTGTTAGTCCATTTGGGAATGTCTGGATCTTTGCGGTTGGTCGACGCCGATGCTCCTCCGAGCCGCCATGATCATATCGATGTTCTGCTTGATGACGGGGTATGCCTGCGTTATCACGACCCCCGGCGCTTCGGCTGTTTTCTTTGGTTGGCTGCGGGCGAGATCCATCCTTTACTGGCGCATCTTGGGCCTGAGCCCCTTTCCTCGGACTTTGACGGACGCGTCTTGTATCGGCGCTCTCGAGGCCGTAAAAGCCCGATCAAGAATTTCATCATGGACGGAAAGGTGGTTGTTGGTGTGGGTAATATTTATGCTAACGAAGCCCTATTTATAGCCGGAATTCGTCCAGATCGCGCCGCGGGTCGAGTCTCGATAGTCCGTTATCAGCGGCTAGCAGAAAATATTAAGCAGGTGCTTACTTCGGCTATAAATCAAGGTGGAACTACCCTAAGAGATTTTGTGGGGGGAGATGGCAGGCCTGGATACTTCGCCCAGCAGCTATTGGTTTATGGGCGGGGGGGGCAACCCTGCAAGCGTTGCAATGCTACGTTGAGGGAAGTGCGCCTCGGACAGCGCAGCAGCGTCTACTGCGTAAGCTGTCAGCGCTGAGACACCGCGGGCAGGCCATTATCCTACTCGCTGGTGAACCGTTGTTTCAGTGCTGCCGCGACCCGAGGAGGCACAAACGGGCTGATATCCCCGTCTAAGGCCGCAATCTCTCTTACCAGCGAAGAGGAAATATACGACAGGTGCTCTGAGGGAGTCAGAAAGATGCTCTCAAATTCAGGGTATATGGCTCTATTCATATTGGCCAGTTGAAACTCGTATTCGAAATCTGATACAGCCCTGAGGCCGCGCAGCACGCATCGGGCATTCTGGCTTATAGCGAAATCCGTAAGTAGATTACTAAATCCCATCACTTCAACATTATCCAAGTGTGTGAGCGCTGACTCACTCATAGAAACGCGTTCCTCTAAAGTGAATAAGGGCGTCTTCTTTTCACTGTGCGCAATGGCCACCACGACCCTATCAAACAGGCGCGCTGCGCGCTCGGTCAGGTCCACGTGGCCATTGGTAATCGGGTCAAAGGTTCCCGGGTAGATGACGGTATTGGTTCTCATGTTGCAGGCCGATTATGGAAGCGAGACTGCGAATGGTAAACAATTTGTCGAGTAGCGACAACGCATCTGTACAGGAAAGGGTATTGGTGAGAACGGTTTGCTGGATCACGTCACACTAAACAGGCGATATGTCACGCCACCTGCTACTTTTTCTCGGTGCATCTTCCAGTCCAAGGGGACCTTGGGTGGTGGTTCCATGGCCCCTGTCTCAACATAGACCAGCGCATTATTGCTCAACAGCTGCCGCTTAGCCAATGCCTCGCAGATAGGCTCTACTAATTGCAGCGTAAAAGGGGGGTCGATAAAGACAATATTGTACGGCTGCGTCGCCAGCTGCAGAAACTGCTGCGCTGAGGCGGCGTGGCATCGGCTCCGATCAAGGGCCACAAGTGTATGCAGGTGAGTGCTCACCTGAGCCAGCGTTGCCTTTGAGCGGTCGACAAAGTCACAGTGGGCGGCTCCTCTTGAAAGAGCCTCCAGTCCGAGCGCTCCGCTGCCTGTAAACAGGTCAACACATCGGGCACCCTCAATAGCGGGCGCCAACCAGTTGAATAGAGTTTCTCTTATCCTGTCGCCCGTTGGGCGCAACCCATCTGCGGGCGTAAACGCAAGTTTACGACCGCGCCACTGTCCCCCAATGATTCTTACCTGGTGAGGCTTTCCGGTGTCTTTGCCTGCGCTTGTCATTTCTCCGCCGAATCTAAGGGTGGTACGATAAGGATCTTTTCAGACTTTCGTTTGCACTAACACACTCTAGCACGGCATATATGAAATTTTTTAAACGCAAAAATCAGATGGCGCCCGAACAAGCACCCTCTGACACAAGCTCGGCGGCAGCCGACGATGAATTGATCCAAGCACAGGAGAGCGCCGCTGACCTTGCCGTGTGCGAGCCAGAGCCTCCGTTATCGGCAAAAGCCAGCCTTTTATCGAGGTTGCGTCGTGGCCTAGGCCGCACCAGCGATACCCTGCTGCATGGCATGGGTACATTGTTTCTGGGTCGCAAAGAAATTGATGCTGAGCTCTTCGAGGAGCTGGAAACCCGTCTGTTATTGGCCGATGTCGGAGTTGATGCAACGGTGGATATCATTGATCGGCTTATGCAGCGTGTTTCACGCAATGAGCTGATGCGGCCGGACGCACTTCAAGGGGCCTTGCAAGAGGAGCTGCTAGCGCTGCTGCGGCCCTGTGAGGTTCCGCTGCAGGTGCATGGCCATCAGCCGTTTGTCATTCTGATGGTCGGCGTCAATGGTGTTGGTAAGACAACCACTATCGGTAAACTGGCAAAGCACTACATGGGCGCGGGGCATTCGGTCATGTTGGCAGCGGGCGATACGTTTCGGGCGGCCGCAGTGGAGCAGCTTGAGGTGTGGGGAGCGCGAAACGACGTGCCGGTTATCGCTCAGCATACGGGAGCAGATAGCGCATCTGTCATTTTTGACGCGTTGCAAGCCGCTCGGGCGAGGAAAGTGGATATCCTCATCGCCGATACGGCAGGTCGCCTGCATAATAAGGACAATCTGATGGAGGAACTGGAAAAAGTGGTTCGGGTCATGGGCAAAATCGACGATTCTGCGCCGCACGAAATCATGTTGGTTCTGGACGCAGGTACGGGACAGAATGCGTTATCCCAAGCGGAGCACTTTCAGCGCTGGGTGGGGGTCTCAGGCCTGACGCTGACCAAATTGGACGGTACCGCTAAAGGCGGAGTTATCTTTGCGATTGCAAAAAAACTAGGACTTCCGATCCGATTTATCGGGGTAGGCGAGGCCGTTGATGACCTGCGCCCTTTCGAGGCCGAGCCGTTTATTGAGGCCTTGTTTGATGGGGGTGACGCCTCTGCATGATTAGCTTTGACCGGGTAAGCAAGCGCTATGATGAAGGGCACGATGCCTTGCGGGAAATCAGCATCGAGATAGCCCAGGATGAACTCGTCTTCCTTACCGGTCATTCGGGGGCCGGCAAAAGCACGTTGTTACGCCTGATCATGCTTATGGATCGACCCAGCCGTGGACAAGTCATCGTCAATGGTCAAAATTTAGCGGCGGTCCGTCCCCGCAATATCCCACAACATCGCCGTAATATCGGCGTCGTTTTTCAGAATCATCAACTGCTGTTCGACCGAACGGTATTTGATAACGTGGCGCTGCCCCTGGTTATAGACGGCTATGATTCTCGAGAGGTTGGACGACGAGTGCGCGCCGCTCTGGATAAAGTCGGCCTACTCAGACGAGAGCGTGCCATGCCTATCGCACTATCCGGTGGGGAACAGCAGCGTGTGGGTATTGCTAGGGCCGTGGTGGGGAAGCCAAAAATCTTACTGGCGGATGAGCCCACTGGGAACCTTGACCCGACACTGTCGGCTGAAATTATGAATCTGTTTGAGGCGTTTAATCAGGTAGGTGTCACCGTATTGATCGCCAGCCATGACCTCGTCCTGATTTCGCGTTTGCGGCACCGTATCATCACTTTGAGCCAAGGCTGTCTGGTCAATGGCAGGGCTCAGTGATAGGTCGACAAGAGGCTGTTCGGCGTAAAGACGGCGCCAGCCTAAGTCGCAGGGACCTGCGCGGCCAAGCCAACGCTTGGATACAGCACCACCGCCTATCGGCCGCTGACAGCCTAATGCGGATACTCGACAGTCCGGGCTCCAGTGTATTGACATGGCTGGTCATTGGCATCGCGCTCGCATTGCCGGTTGGTTTGAACGTTGCATTGGACAACGTGAGCCAAGTAAGCGCGGGCTGGGACAGTCCAGCCCAAATTTCTCTTTTCCTGCAAGAAGAGGTCTCCGCTGACAGGTTACAAGAATTAGGAGATGCGTTGGGCGCGCGACAGGACATCAGCGCGACACGCATTATTTCGCGCGAGGAGGCTTTGGATGAGTTTCGCACGCTGTCCGGCTTTGCAGATGTACTGGCCAGCCTGCAGAAAAACCCTTTACCAGACGTCATTCTGGTGACGCCCGACGCGGCACTCGACGGGCCGGAAGTGTCGGCACTGCGCCAACAGTTACAGGGCAATTCAGATGTGGCGGAGGCGGTGTTGGATATGGAGTGGCTGCAGCGCCTAAACAGCCTGATGGAGCTCAGTCGCCGCCTGGTCTTGGCGATAGGGGGCATGCTGGTCGTCGGTGTAATGCTAATACTCGGCAATACTATACGCCTTGCGATTGAGAGCCGCAGGGATGAGATTGTTATCGTCAAGCTAGTAGGCGGGAGTAACGGCTTTGTGCGCAGGCCCTTTTTGTATACCGGACTGTGGTATGGCATCGGCGGAGGTGCGCTAGCCGCTCTGTTGGTATCAGCGGCACTGTGGTTTCTCGAAAAGCCAATAAGTGAATTGGCAGTGCTCTATGAGAGTGCGTTCCAGTTGACTGGGCTGGGGGTGATGGGCAGCTTGAATCTCGTGATTTTAGGCGGCTTACTCGGCCTAGCAGGCGCTTGGCTCGCGGTCTCACGCCATTTGGCCCGTATCCAGCCGCGCTAGAACGGTCGGGTGAGGATCAGAGCGTATACTACAACCCATTGAATTTAATACAATAAAAATTTAATTTTTGTAAAAATGTGGAACTTTTCTAAAATTAGCACTCTAACTGATTGAGTGCTAAAATTAATCGTGAAATAGATAGGGGGTCGTAAAGATGAAAAAGAGCCTACAACCGGTTGATCAGATGGTTCCTGGAGGCAGCTTGTCTGCTTATGTGCAGGCCGTCAGCCGCATTCCGGTGCTGACTGTAGAGCGCGAGCGCGAGTTGGGCGAAGATCTCTATTACAATGAAAACGTGCAGGCTGCGCGCGAGCTGGTGATGTCGCATTTACGTTTTGTGGTCCACATTGCGCGCAGTTATTCAGGGTACGGTCTCGCCGAAGCCGACTTGATCCAGGAAGGCAACGCTGGACTGATGAAAGCCGTTAAGCGCTACAATCCTGAGAAAGGTGTTCGCTTAGTGTCTTTCGCGGTGCACTGGATCAAGGCCGAGATGCACGAGTTTATTCTGCGCAACTGGCGCATAGTAAAGGTTGCCACGACCAAGGCTCAACGCAAATTATTTTTTAACCTGCGTAGTGCGAAAAAAACGCTGTCTTGGCTGAGCGCAGATGAGGCGCAGGCTATTGCCGATGATTTGGGTGTGGGGGTGCATGAAGTGCAACGCATGGAGGGTCGGCTGAGTAGTCGCGACCTCGGCTACGACCAGCCGGTTGATGCGGACGATGACGACAGTTGGCAGGCTCCCCAGTATTATCTTGAGGATCACAGCGGCGATCCTGCTGAGTTACTGGCGTCCAGTGAGTGGCAGGACAAGAGTGAAGCACAGCTTCACAATGCCTTGGCTGAATTGGATGAGCGCAGCCGTGACATATTGTCGCAGCGCTGGTTAGCGGAAAAGAAGGCCACCCTGCATGAGCTGGCAGCGCAGTACAGTGTGTCTGCGGAGCGCATCAGGCAGCT
This sequence comes from uncultured Haliea sp., assembly GCA_913062625.1. Taxonomy (GTDB): domain Bacteria; phylum Pseudomonadota; class Gammaproteobacteria; order Pseudomonadales; family Halieaceae; genus Marimicrobium. Next base: position 32,648 of record CAJXWP010000014.1, read on the forward strand.
TGAGCAGAGTGCGATGAAAAAATTGCGTGTGGCCATCCCGGCTTAGATGGCCTAACAGCAGAGGCGGTTTCAGCGCCTCTGAGTTATACTGCCGCTATGGCAAAATTATTTATTACTCTCGCTTCTCTTAGCGGCATGTTCGCCGTTATCTTTGGTGCCTTTGGCGCGCATGCTCTCAAGGGCAAATTAGACGACCAAGCGATTAAGATCTTTGAAACTGCCGTCCAGTACCATTTCTACCACAGCTTCGCACTCTTGATGGTGGGAGTGATAGCGTTAAGTCAGTCTCAAACGGTGTTGCTTAAAAGCAGTGGATGGTTGTTTGTCGTCGGAATTCTGGTGTTCTCTGGCAGCCTCTATCTTTTGAGTCTTACCGGGGTCCGCTGGTTAGGGGCGATTACCCCATTGGGTGGCTTGGCATTGATTGCTGGTTGGGCCTGTCTGGCCGCAACGAGTTGGAAATTGCTGGTTTAATTCTGGAGTACCGGCGAGGGTTCCCATGATGGATCTCGACAAGAGGCGTCGCATTCGCAGTTATGTGTTGCGCACCGGTCGCATGACTCAAGTTCAAAAACGTTCACTTGAACAGAACTGGCAGCGTTGGGGCCTAGAGTATGACGGTCGCGAACTAGGATTTGATGCAGTGTTCGGCCGGTCGGGACCAAGGACGCTGGAGATCGGCTTTGGGATGGGCCAGTCGCTGGTGGCCATGGCCGAGCTGAGCCCCGACACAAATTTCATAGGCATTGAGGTGCACTCGCCCGGCGTTGGCAAGTTACTCCATAGCATGGAAGAACGCGGGGTCGATAATATTCGAGTGTATTGTCACGACGCTGTTGAAATATTACGCGACTGCATTCCTGCCGGTTCCTTGGATGCCATACAGATTTTTTTCCCCGACCCTTGGCACAAGAGGCGTCACAATAAACGCCGACTTATTCAGTCGCCTTTTGCCACGCAGCTGGCAAGCAAGCTTAAGCCGGGCGGCATCTTGCATTTAGCGACCGATTGGGAAGACTATGCTGTGCAGATGATGGATGTTCTTGGCAGTGCCGACGGGCTTTCCAATACTTGCGGTGAAGATCAATTCTCTCCTCGGCCCGAACATCGTCCCCTGACTAAGTTTGAGGCGCGGGGTGAGCGGCTTGGGCATGGCGTGTGGGATCTGGTCTTTTCTCGTGATAGCGGTTCAGAGCCGATGATTAGTGGGGAAAAAACTCCGCAATAACGGTATCCAAAAAACGTCGGCCAGTGTCTGTCGCTCGAACAGTCTTTTTATCGCAGACAAGCAATTCTCGCTGACAGAGTGATTCCAGCTGAGGTTCTAATTGTGCGCAGCCCAACCCTGTTCGCGACGCAAACTGCTGTAAGGTAAAACCGCGATTCAGGCGCAGCGCATTCATCATAAATTCGCCGACGATCTCATCGCGCTGCAGCGTTCGAGTGCTGGCGAGATACTCCTGTGAGGTGATGGACATATATTCTTGTGGCTGACGCCGTTTGCTATAGCGTTTGATGCGGCCATCGGGAAAGCTGATTTTGCCATGCGCACCTGCACCAATACCCAGATAATCCCCAAAGGACCAGTAATTAGTATTATGGCGGCAGCTAAAGCCCTCTCGACTGTAGGCGGATATTTCGTACTGCGCGTAACCGTTGTCGGCAAGAAGTTGTTCGCCGCATTGTTGGATGTCCGCCAGCTCATCTTCGACGGGGAGTTGCGGTGGACGGTTGTGAAAGACTGTATTCGGTTCGATGGTCAGTTGATACCACGAAATATGTGAAGGCTTGCAAGCGATGGCCGAGAGCAGATCTGTTTTAGCGCTGAGCAAGGTTTGCGCGGGAAGACCGTGCATCAGATCCAAGTTGAAACTATCGAACCCAGCCTGACGCGCAAAATCAATTGCGGCATAGGCTTGATCGCTGGTGTGGATGCGCCCTAGCGCCCGCAGCTGATCATTGTCGAAACTCTGGACACCAAGCGACAAGCGATTGATGCCTGCGTCTTTGAAAGCGTAAAACTTGTCTGCATCTGCACTTCCGGGGTTGGCCTCCATCGTTGCCTCTAGTGTGGGAGCCAGCAGAACGAGGTCCGCTATACCCCGCATCAGTTCGCGAATGGCTTTAGCGGAAAAAAGGCTGGGCGTACCACCGCCGATAAACAGAGTTTCCACTAACCGTCCCTGAATCATCGGCGCGTCTTTGCGCAAATCCTCCAATAGCGTGCGGATATAGTGATCCTCTGGGACGTCTTTTGTTTCGTGGGAGTTGAAGTCGCAATAAGGGCACTTGCGTTCGCACCAGGGCAAGTGAATATACAGTCCCAGTGGAGGGAGCTGCATCAGCGCTGACGCAGGGCGTCAAATAAAAGCTTGCTAGCCTTCGCGCGGTGACTGATGCGATTTTTTATGCCAGGTGCCAGTTGTGCAGAACTGCATTGGTACTCGGGTAGGTAGAATAACGGGTCATAGCCGAACCCATTTTCCCCTCGTGGTTCAGATAAAATAAAGCCCTCCCAACTCCCCTGACAAATTAGGGGCACGGGGTCCAGAGCATGCCGCATGTAAACTAGGACACATTGGAATCGAGCGCTGCGCTGTTCCTCGGGTATCCCCTGAAGCGCTTGTAGTAAAAGAACATTGTTGGCCTCATCACCGGCTCCTGAATATCGCGCGGAGTAAATGCCTGGAGCACCGTTTAGGTGGTCAACTTCAATGCCGGAGTCGTCTGCGATCGCGGGCAACCCAGTGTACTGCGCCGCCCCACGCGCCTTGATGATCGCATTCTCAACAAAGCTTAAGCCTGTTTCTTCTGCGTCGGGCACCTTGAATTGTGCTTGCGGCTGGAGTGATACATTTAGGGGAGCCAGAACCTTATCCAGTTCGCGCAACTTGCCGATATTACCGCTGGCGAGTACCACGATCTGGTTATCATCGGGATTGCTCATCAATTGATGTAAAGCTGGTGTTTAAACTTAAAGGTGTAGGTCTGATCCGCCCCGGTAGGTCGAAAATCCATCTCAAAAAAGCGCCACTCTTCATTGATGAACTGGAATTTAGCGATGTAGTAAATTGCATCCCCTTCGCGCACTTCGGTGAACTCGAGTGTCTGGCTTTGTATTAGGTCCCAGGTGCGACCCTGTAATTTCATCGCACGAGATGTGCTGCCATCCCCAAGGTTCTCGCGTACGGCTAAATTAATAATCGCGCGTTTTTCCCCGCGGGCAATACCGTAAGTCGAGGCGATTTTTGGGTCTAAAAAGGTGGTGTTGACCACACTATAATAGAGCTCAAACTGCCCGAATGTTTCCATCTGTTGGGCCAGAGCTTGACCGGGAAGCATTGCTAGCCAGACGAGTGTCGTAAGTATGAGGACGGGTAAGTGCATATCAGCGTGTAATACGGTAGATCGCTGTGGTAGCGAATAGGTTGGGCCATTTTCTGGCTAGTATGGGCTGGCGACGGGTATTGCCCACCATATTTCTGGCCAGAATACGGATACCCTTGTCCCGGCACAGATCTTCGAAGTCGTTCACTGTACAGAAGTGGATGTTGGGTGTGTTGTACCAAGTATATGGCATGAAACCTGACACCGGCATATGTCCGCGAATACCGAGCATCAAGCGACACCGCCAGTGGCCGAAATTGGGGAACGTCACAATGCCCTCGCGGCCAATGCGCAGCATCTCTTCCAGCACGCGGTCCGGATAATTCACCGCCTGAAGCGCAAGCGCCAGCACCACGGTATCAAAACTGTGGTCGGGAAAGTTTGATAGGCCCTCGTCCATGTTCTGTTCTACGACGTTGAGTCCGCGAGAGATTGCTGCGGTAATATAGTCCTGATCGATTTCTAAGCCGGTACCACGGACCTGTCTTTGGTCGCGCAGGAACTCCAAAAACACACCGTCCCCACAGCCGAGATCCAATACCCGAGAGTTTGGCGCGATCCAGCGCTGAATGTGCGATAAATCGAGGCGCATCAGTCGGTTTCCGCGACGCGTTGCATGTAGGCGCGAAACACATCAAGGTAGCGTGGAATGGGCATCAAAAATGCGTCATGGCCCTCATTAGCCTCAATTTCTGCATAACTGACAGGCCGATCTGCAGCAATCAGGGCATTGACTATTTCCCGTGAGCGCACAGGAGAGAAGCGCCAGTCGGTAGAAAATGAAACGACAAAAAAACTGCATTGTGCATGACGGAAGGCCGCGACAGGATCGTTATCGTATCGCAAGGCCAGGTCGAAGTAATCCAGAGCACGGGTCATCAAAATATAGGTATTGGCGTCGAAGTTGCCGGAGAATTGACTGCCCTGATACCGCAGATAACTTTGCACTTGAAACTCGGCACCGACATTGTCCCCACGGTCCAGACTCCCAGATTGCAAATCACGTCCAAACTTGTTCGCCATGGCATCGTCTGATAGATAGGTGATGTGGCCGATCATGCGTGCCAGCGACAGACCGCGTGCGGGCACCTTGCTGTGGTCCTGATAGGTGCCACTGAAAAAATCCGGATCAGATTCGATAGCTTGACGTGCCACCTCGTTAAAAGCCAGGTTTTGGGCACTGAGTTTCAGTGCTGCGGCGATCACGACGCAGTGTCGAATGCGCTCAGGAAATTCTAGAGACCAGCGCATAGCCTGCATGCCGCCGAGGCTGCCACCGATCACGGCTGCCCAGCAATCGATGCCGAGATGATCGGCCAGTTTGGCTTGGCTTTGCACCCAGTCCGTAGTGCGCATGGGTGGGAAATCAGGTCCCCACACCTTCCCTGTTGAGGGGTTAATGGTGTTGGGCCCGGTGGAACCGTGGCAACCACCCAAATTATTGAGGCTTACGACAAAAAAATGATTAGTGTCGATGGGCTTCCCTGGACCAATACACTCGTCCCACCACCCGGCCTTCTTGGTGTCCGTGCTGTGGTATCCGGCAGCGTGATGGTTCCCGCTGAGAGCATGGCAGATCAGCACGGCATTAGAGCGTTGCGTGTTGAGCGCGCCGTAAGTTTCATAAACCAGCTCGTAGTTCGGTAACGCCCGCCCGCAGGTCAGTTGCAGCGGCTCGTCGAAGTAAGCGACCTGTGGTGTAACGATGCCTACGGACTGGCTGTTGACGATTTCGCTTAGCATCAGTGCGTCACAGACCGAATACCAATCCGGGGTACAATCCTGCGCTATTCGCGATATGGCGCAGGCCGATCTGTATTACATTGATAAGAATGAAGACCAAAATAGGGGAAAAATCCAGCCCGCCCATTGAGGGTAATACCTTGCGCAAAGGCGCCATTACCGGCTCGGTGATCTGATACAACAAATAGATGGCCGGGTTTTTGCTGCCCGGCGCCACCCAGCTGAGAATAATCATTGCCAGCAGGGCGAAAAAATAAATGTTCACCAGCAGGCCGGTAATGCCTAGCGCAGACCAAACCAGTAATTGCACGATGCTGGGTAGGCCAACACCGTTAAGTAGCAAAAGGGTGGCAATCCCCGCCATTTGCAACAGCAGTGCAAGTAATAGCGACGCGAGATCGAGGTTAGCATAACTGGGAATTATCTTGCGCAATGGCAAGACAAGGGGGTTTGTCACCTTAGCTAAAAACTGTGAAATGGGGTTGTAGAAGTCGGCGCGAACAAGTTGTAGCAGAAAACGCAACAGCATTGCCAGCAGAAGTAGACTGAGCAATGTCTGCATTAGATAAGTGATAATTTCATTCATGGCGGTCACAGATAATTGTCTCCGGTTAACCCATTTCCCGTGCCATTTCTGCGGCTCGGTCGGCGGCGGCCTGCATCGCCGTTGCAACGGTTTTGCGCAGACCGCTTTGCTCGAAACTCTGAACGGCACATTCGGTAGTGCCGCTGGGGCTGGTGACCCTGCGTCGCAATTCGACCAGATCTACATCGCTTTCCAGAGCCATGTGTGAAGCGCCCAAACTGGTTTGCAGGGCTAGTTTGGTGGCAATATCCTCGTCTAGTCCCAGCGCCTTGCCGGCGTCAATCATGGCTTCGATAAACAAAAAGAAATAGGCCGGGCCGCTGCCGGACAGTGCGGTGATCGCGTCGAGCTCCTGTTCAGAATCGACCCAGCATGTTATGCCCACTGCAGACAGTACGAGCTGAGCGTAGTCACGTTGCTGTGTTGAACAGTTGTCGTTGGCAAACAATCCGCTGGCTCCGTGCTGCAGCAGCGCAGGCGTGTTGGGCATGCAGCGCACGATAGCCGCTTTTGGCCCTAGTCTTGCTTGCATGCTGGCGATCGTGACGCCGGCCGCGATGGAAATAACCACCGCATTGTTGGCCCTGACTGCGGCTGCGATGCTTGCGGTCGCCTCTGCCATAATCTGCGGTTTGACGGCGAGTATCACAATATCGGCAGAGCACGCGGCCTCAGCGTTATCAGTGTAAACGGCAACGGGGACGCTTTCGCGCAGACGTTCTAGGCTCGCGGGAAAGGGATCCGCCGCCGTGATGCAGGCTGCAGAGTGGCCACTCGCTATCAGGCCGCCGATAATGCTGGTGGCCATATTACCCGCGCCGACAAATGCAATATGCGGTGTTTCCAAAGCTGCGCCCTTCCTATATTTACCGTAGCGAACAATCGGGCATTATACACGCCGCTCACTGCCAAAATCACCTGTTGCGGGGGCCAAAGATAGCAGTGCCGACACGAATAGCAGTCGCGCCCTCGATGATAGCGTTTTCGACGTCTGCAGACATACCCATAGACAGTGTATCGATATCGGGAGCCAGCGCCTTTAGGCGCGCCAGGGCGTCTCGCATGCGGCCGAAGACCTCACGCTGTTGGTCTGTATCACTATCGGCCGCAGGTATCGCCATCAGGCCGCGCAGTTTGAGGTTTGGCAACGCAAGGACGGCAGCGGCTAACGTCGGTATCTGTTCCATCGTTATGCCGGATTTGCTGACCTCCCCTGATATGTTCACCTGCAAACAGATCTGTAAGGGCAACAGGTGTTGTGGTCGTTGCTCACTGAGCCTCCGCGCGACTTTGATTCGATCCACACTGTGCACCCAGTCGAAATGGTGAGCTATCGGACCGGTTTTGTTGGATTGAATGGGGCCTATAAAGTGCCACACCGGTTTCAGATCTTCTAGCACCTCTATTTTCTGCAGCGCTTCCTGCAGGTAGCTTTCGCCAAAATGGCGCAGGCCACAGGCATGCGCGGTCCGAATATCCTCTGCGAGATGGCCTTTGCTGGCAGCAATCACAAGAATGTCACTGTTGTGATACTGGCTTTTCCCCTCGCTGCGCCTTACCCTTTGAAGCAGGTTCGCTATGTTGTCGGCAAGTAATTGTTCATCCATGGCGCGCATGTTATCGGATTAGAGGCCTGTGGGACACGAGAATAAAATAATGGGGTAGTGGCTCGCACCCAAGAGGTACCGTCGGGCTAGAGAGTTATCAAACAATATCTACATCTGAGGATACAAATGGATATAACAGAATTACTGGCTTTTAGCGCCAAGCAGGGCGCGTCCGATCTGCACCTTTCAGCAGGTCTGCCTCCGATGATCCGTGTTGACGGTGATATTCGGCGTGTAAACCTGCCACCTATGGAGCATAAACAGGTCCATGAGCTGATTTATGACATTATGAACGATAAGCAGCGTAAGGATTATGAAGAGTTTCTTGAGACGGACTTTTCCTTTGAAGTGCCCGGAATTGCGCGTTTTAGAGTCAATGCGTTTAATCAACATAGGGGCGCCGCAGGCGTGTTTCGCACCATCCCGTCCAAGGTTTTATCCATGGAAGATCTTGGTATGGGGCAGGTTTTTCGAGATATTTCGATGATGCCTCGCGGCCTGGTGCTGGTGACTGGGCCCACCGGCTCGGGCAAGTCCACCACCATGGCGGCCATGGTGGATTTTATTAATGACAATAAATATGAACATATCCTTACTATCGAAGACCCCATTGAATTTGTACATGAAAGTAAGAAGTGCCTTGTAAATCAGCGTGAGGTGCACCGGCATACCTTGGGTTTTGCTGAAGCATTGCGGTCAGCGCTGCGGGAAGACCCCGATATTGTGTTGGTCGGAGAGATGCGTGATCTTGAAACTATCCGCTTAGCGTTGACGGCGGCGGAAACTGGCCATCTGGTGTTTGGCACGTTGCATACGACCTCCGCAGCTAAGACGATTGACCGTGTGATTGATGTTTTTCCTGCTGCTGAAAAGTCTATGGTACGTTCCATGTTGTCGGAGTCACTGCAGGCGGTGGTATCACAAACGCTACTAAAAAAAGCGACCGGTGGGCGAATAGCGGCGCATGAAATTATGCGTGGCACTGCTGCGATACGAAATTTGATTCGGGAAGACAAGGTGGCGCAGATGTACTCCGCTATCCAGACGGGCAGCGCATTGGGCATGCAAACTATGGACCAGTGTTTAGAGCAGATGGTCGCAAAGCGCCTCATCACTCGCGAAGTGGCGCGTGAAAAAGCGAGGATGCCGGAGAACTTTTAAGGGTTTAATCGGGTTGTAACTTATACGGGGCTGTCAGTATGAAAATTGAAGACTTGCTGGGGCGGATGGTGCAAGAGGGCGCATCTGACGGGTTCATTACTGCGGATGCACCGCCTAGTATCAAGGTTGATGGCGAAATCTGTCCTATTTCTGACACGCCATTGACTGAAGAAGAGACGCGAGCACTGGTATTGTCGACTCTGCGAAAAGACCAGCAGGAAGATTTTCAGAAGCACCATGAATGTAATTACGCAATGAGCTCTGAAAGCCTGGGTCGTTTTCGAGCCAGCGCTTTTGTGCAGCGAGGGAAATGTGGCTTGATCGTTCGGCGGATTCAGTCCGAAATACCGACTATCGATGAATTGGGGTTGCCGCCTGTTATCAAGGAGCTGGCCATGACCAAGCGTGGCTTGATAATTTTTGTCGGAGCGACTGGCACAGGTAAGTCTACTTCCCTTGCGGCCGTAGTAGGTTATCGTAATCACAATAGTCGCGGCCACATTATTAGCATTGAAGACCCCATTGAGTATATCCATGAGCATGCCGGTTGCATCATCACTCAGCGCGAAGTTGGTATGGACACGGCGTCTTTTGACGTCGCGCTAAAAAACGCGTTGCGACAGGCACCTGATGTCATATTGATTGGTGAGGTGCGGACGGCTGAAACCATGTGGCAGGCTTTAACTTTTGCCGAGACCGGCCACCTCTGTCTGTGCACTCTGCATGCGAACAATGCCAACCAAGCGCTGGATAGAATCCAGAGTTTTTTCCCCTCTGAACTGCACAATCAGGTGTGGATGGATTTGTCCTTGAATCTGAAGGCGATGGTGGCCCAGCAGTTACTGCCGCGCAAGGATGGGAAGGGGCGAACACCGGTCGTTGAGGTGTTGCTCAACTCGCCTTTGATCGCGGAATATATTCGAAAGGGTGAAGTACACTTGATCAAGGAGTTAATGGCCAAGTCAACTGAGCTCGGCATGCAGACACTCGATCAGTCGCTGGTAAAAGCCTACAAGGAGGGACTGATAGACAAGGAGGAAGCCTTGCGCTTCGCCGATTCTGCCAACGATGTGCGTCTGAAAATAAAAATGCACGACAAAGGCGAGTTTGGATCAGGCGATGGATTGGAACTTGCCGTTGATGATCAGGAGGCGGAAGGCCGCTTCCACGGTCGCTAGCGGGCTGGTGAGGTTACCGCTCAGTATTTTCCGCTAGCCAAGTGCGTAGGATGAGTTCTGCGGCAAGGCTGTCCACCGGCTGCCGTTTGTAGTCTCCCCGATGGCCCTGTTCCCGACTGTTGTGCTTCGCCTCAAAGCTGCTGAGGCGCTCATCGACCAGTGCCACTTCCAGCCCCAGGCGCCCGTGTAAACGTCGCGCGAACTTATGGGCCCGAACGCTGAATTCGCTTGCAGTTCCGTCCATATTTAAGGGGTCGCCTACTATTAACAAGTCCGGGCGCCATTCCTTTATTAAGTCGTCAAGGACCTGCCACTGCGGCTGGCCATCTTTAGCGCGGAGTACGGCAAGCGGCTGCGTGGTTGCGAGCATGCAGTTCCCTATCGCTACGCCGATCTGACTCAGGCCGTAATCAAATGCCATTACCGTGCGTTGAGAATTCGTCATCAAAAATTTTTGGGTTGGTTATTCAATCAGGCGTGACCCGCCTGACTGGAAATTAGGTTCATATCTATTCCCAGGCGTCCTGCAGCGGTGCTCAAACGCTTGTCGCAGGCCGTTGAAAAAATGACCTCACTGTCTCCAGGCAACGTTAGCCAACTGTTTTCTGCCAGCTCCTGCTCTAACTGGCCAGCAGCCCAGCCGGCATAGCCTAGGGCAATCAGATGGTCTTTTGGGCCGTCGCTAGTGGCGATAGCGCGGAGAATGTCACGAGAGGTGGTAAGGGTAATTTCGGCGGTGACCTTGATGCTGGCTTCCCATGTCTTATCGCAGTGACGGTGCAGTACAAATCCATGATCCATTGCGACCGGACCGCCCGCCATCACCTGCAGGTGAGAGAAATCACGCTGGGTGCTGATGTCTAGGTGCTCGAAAATATCCCTCACCGATAGGTCCAGAGGCCGGTTGATGACAATGCCCATGGCGCCGCCTTCTCCATGCTCGCAAATATAGGTGATGCTTTGCGAAAAAACACCTTCCGACAGTTGAGGCATCGCCAGTAGAAAATGATCCCGGAGACAATCACCGCTTTTCGCTACGTTGGTGAAAAATCTTTTATGCATGGATAAATGTGTCTCTTGTGTATACAAAGGGGCAACCCGATTTATGAAATTCTAGGGTGAGCTTAACGGGTTTTCTCGAAAATGCCATGTTCTTACGATTTCCAGTTTATCTGTGTTGGCCCTAAGTTCAGGTGGGAAGGGAGCATAGGGCGCCGCCATTCGCACAATCGTGATAGCGGCTTCATCGAGCACCGCGTAGCCGGAAGAAGATAGGATCTCAATGTCTTCCAGACTTCCATCCTGTCGAATGACGACCAGCATGCGAAGATTCCCATAGAGTCCATAGCGAACTGAGGCTTGCGGATAATAATGGTTCCCAACGGTTTCCAGCCGCTGTTGCCAGCCTAACAGATAAGCGGCGTCTACCGATTTTTTGGCCGAGCCAGCACTCACATCCCTCACTCGTAGTTGATCGGCGTAATTGCTGGTCTGGTGATCCAGTTCCGCTTGCAGACTGGCGAGCTCCGCGCTAAGGCGATCCACTTCTGGGCTAATCCCCGCTAGGCTCACTGCTTTCTGCGTGGGCTTTGTGGCGTTTATTGTCTGCATAGCAGCGGCTCTGGCGGAGCTGGTTAGCACATCACGCTGCTGCACGAGTTGGTCTTGTAGCCCTTGCATCACCGGCGGTTGCTCGGAGTATTGAAAGAAAGGAACGTTGTTGCGACGGCTGATCGGGTTTGTTTCGGCTTCAGCGCCACTGCCCTCCTGATTAGCCTGCGCAATTTTGCGGGCGTCTTCCGGCGATGTTGTGCTGGGCTGGCTCGCAAGCGTCACTTCAATTTGCGGCGTTGAGTAAGGCCTGAGGGTGCTGGCGCTGAAAGAAACAGTCAGGATTAGGGCAGCGTGCACTGCCAATGCTAGGGCGATGGCATTTCTGAATTGAGTGTGCGTGTTGTGGCCTGTTTCCAGGTAGTACATGAGCCAATTAGCGCCTTTTAGCCATTTCCACGTCAATACAATCCATTAGTTGTCCACCAATGTCCAGATTATAGCCGGCGTCAATTTCCCGGATGCAGGTGGGGCTGGTGACGTTAATTTCTGTGAGGTAGTCGCCAATGACGTCAAGGCCTACAAACAGGAGACCCTTCTCGCGGAGGCTGGGCCCAACCTGTAACGCAATCCACTGGTCACGCTCTGAAAGCGGTTGGGGCTGGCCGGTCCCTCCCGCAGCCAGATTGCCCCGGGTCTCGCCTGCTAGCGGAACACGCGCCAGACAATAGGGCACCGGTTCGCCATTGATCATCAGAATGCGCTTATCCCCTTTCTCAATCTGGGGAATAAACTTCTGAGCCATGATGGTCTCGCAACCGTTGCGTGTGAGCGTCTCAAGGATCACGCTGATATTGGGGTCACCCGGCTTCACCCTAAAAATGGCACTGCCACCCATGCCGTCTAAAGGCTTGAATATAGTATCTTCATGCTGCCGGTGGAACGCCTTGAGTCGTTGCATGTCTGCGCTAACCAGCACCGGAGGGCAACACTGTGGGAACTGGGTAGCGAATACTTTTTCATTGCAGTCGCGCAGGCTCTGGCAGCGGTTTACCACGAGAGTCCCCTCGCGCTCTGCGGCTTCGAGGATATACGTACTATAAATATATTCGTTATCGAACGGAGGATCTTTGCGCATCAGTATCACGTCGAGCTCAGCGAGGTCTCTATCCCTAGCTTGATCGAGATTAAACCAATGATCCTGATCACGAAATACGTTCAACGAGGCCATATGAGCGCGCGCGACACCCTGCTCTAGATAGATGTGGCTCTGCTCCATGTAGAATAACTCCCAACCCCGATCCTGAGCCGCCCACAGCATGGCCATAGTGGTGTCTTTCTTATAGTTGATATCGGTGATGGGATCCATCACGACGCCTAGTTTGACCGCCATTACCTATCTCATGTATTTCGAAGCTGTGCTAACTTACGCAAAGCCTGTGGTGGGCGCAAGTAGGAAGATTTTTGGGAGAATGCCACATTGGTGTGAAATTCCCTTAAACTAGACTCTCGGAATGAAAATATTGCTTTGGAGAGCGACTTGAGCCTAATCGGTATTTACTTTTTTCTCGCGGTATTGAGCGCTTGCTGTGTCCTCACCGCTATCGTGCAGGCGCGGCGCATATACTGGTTGGTGCCCCCTTATTTCTTGAGTGGCTGGTTGTGCGGTGAGTTAGCGCTGATTCATTTATTGTGGCAGGTGGCACTTACCGCATTACTGGCATTGATGGGAGGGCTGTCTGATCCTCTTGCGCAGACTGGGCTGGGTATTTTTGCGCTGGCTTGGTTAGGCCTTGTCTATCTGCATTGTCAGTCCATGGACACGCCAAACCATTTGCGCCCGGCTTTGCGCAAGGCTCTCGGGGAGAACTATAGAGCCGATATACCGTCAGAACGTCAGCATGTCTTGTCTGACGATATCCTCACCCGTCACTGGCTTAAGCCTTTCCATTTTAAGCGTGATGGCGTTCGCGTGGACCGCAATATCGCCTATGCCGATGCAGGCAAGCGCAACTTGCTCGACATCTACCGCCCCCAGGCTTCGCGTGAGGGCGGGTTTCCAGTGCTACTCCAGGTGCACGGGGGAGCGTGGATGATCGGTGAAAAAGAACAACAGGGCAAACCGCTGATGTACCACATGGCACAGCGTGGTTGGTTGTGTGTCGCGATCAACTATCGGTTGAGTCCCAAGGCGGCTTTCCCTGCGCATATTATCGATGTGAAAAAGTCTATTGCATGGATAAAGGAGCACATCAGCGATTACGGCGGCGATCCCGATTTTATTGCGATTACCGGCGGGTCTGCTGGCGGCCACCTGAGCTCGCTGGCCGCTTTGACGCCCAATCGCACTGATTGGCAACCCGGCTTCGAAAAGGTTGATACTTCGTTGCAAGCGGCTGTGCCACTTTATGGCGTCTATGATTTTCTCGATCGAGGTGGTATCAGGCCCGAAATGTCTATGGATGACCTGCTTGCTGATCGCGTTATGCAGTGCTCAAAGGAGGACAACCCGGAGCTGTGGGACAGCGCCTCGCCATTCAGTCATGTTTCGGAAGATGCCCCGCCGATGATGATGATCCAGGGGACGCATGACTCCTTAGTCTGGGTGGAAGAGGCGCGGGCCTTCGTTTCTGCGCTGCAGTGTGTGTCTAAACAACCGGTTGCCTACGCCGAGCTTCCCGGTGCACAGCATGCTTTCGAGATCTTTCATTCGGTGCGCACGGATCATACTGTTCATGCCATTGGACATTTTCTTGAATGGGCCCATGCGCAGTGGTTGCGTGCGCGTTAGGCTGACCCCATGTCCCCCCACCTGTCCTGCAGTATCGCAATAGCCGCTAGTGGCGCGGTTTCAGTGCGCAGCACGCGGGGGCCTAACGTGAGCGATGAGTAGCCGGCCTGCTCTGCCGCGGCGATCTCACCTTCATCTAAGCCACCTTCTGGGCCGATCAATAACGCAATACTGCTGGGAGACTGACCTTGCTCGGTAAGGTTGTCTGCCCGGTGGTGCAGCACAAATTTGCGCTCGGCGACAGTAGCGTCTAGCCAGCTGTCGAGTCCATGCAGAGAATGAATAGTCGGCGTTCGGTTGCGCCCGCATTGCTCACAGGCACTGATAGCAATTTGTTGCCAATGATGAATTTTTTTGTCGGCACGATCGCCGACTAATTTAACACCGGTGTGCTTTGTCGATAATGGGGTCAGCGCGCTGATACCTAGCTCGGTCGCTTTTTGCACGATCCAGTCCATGCGCTCACCGCGGGATAGAGCGATACCTAAGTGAATATCCAAAGGGGACTCGCATTCCCGTTGCAGGTGGGCACCTGTTAACACCTGTACTTTCTTTTTGTCTACGGCAGTAATACTGCTGAGGTATTCCCCACCGCTGCCATCAAAAAGAGTCAGGCTATCACCAACGACTAAGCGCAGAACGCGCGCTAAATGTCGGCTCGGTTCCGGTTCCAGTACAACCACGGCATTACTGCGTAGTCTTTGGGTGGTGTAAATACGCGCTATGCGCATGCTTATTCAGTCCTAGCGCTACAGGTCTAGATTATTATAAATTTGTTGCGTTGGCTCCACCTGATTCATTGTATACAAATGGATGCCTGGAACCCCATTGTCTAATAGTGTCTGACAAAGCTGAGTGACGACCTCGACGCCAAACTTGGCGACGCTCTCTTGGTCATCGCCATAGGCGTCGATGCGTCGGCAGATCCATCGTGGAATCTCTGCGCCACAATTGGCGGAAAAACGAATCAGGTTAGAAAAATTAATGATTGGCATAATGCCCGCATAGATAGGCTTGTCTATTCCAATCGCCGCGCACTGGTCTAGAAAGTAAAAGTACGATTCGACGTTGAAGAAGTATTGAGTGATGGCGCTGTTGGCGCCAGCATCAAATTTGGTTTTGAGAAAAGCGATATCAGTATCATAACTTTTGGATTCCGGATGTATTTCCGGATAGGCCGCAACCTCGATATGGAAGTGGTCCCCCGTGCGCTCACGTATAAACGCCACCAGCTGGCTGGCGTAAATGAGCTGTGCTGGACCACCGGTCCCTGAAGGAACATCGCCGCGTAGCGCGACCAAACGTTTAATACCTTCGCCTTGATACGTGTCAAGTAACGCCGCGATAGTACTCTCTTCATCACCGCCGAAGCTGAGGTGAGGCGCCACATCGACGCCCGCTTCCTTGATAGAGGACACTAGCCCAACTGTGGTGTCACGCGTACTGCCACCTGCGCCATAGGTCACCGAGAAGAACTCAGGACCTAGTGCATTAAGAGCAGGCGTAACCTCGTTCAGTAGCCTGTCAATGCCCGCCCCTGTTTTAGGCGGGAAGAACTCGCAACTTATACGCGGTTTTTGCGCAGCCATGAGTAACCGTCTCCTAGTATTTGTAGCTTTCAGGCTTGTATGGTCCGTCTTGGCTGACCTTGATGTAATCGGCCTGTTCCGGCGTGAGTCTGGTGAGCACTGCACCAAAACCACCGATCATGTGTGCCGCTACTTCTTCGTCGAGCTTCTTGGGCAAAACTTCAACAGTCAACGCGGAGGTCTTCATGTCCGACTCTAGATCCGCGAACTTACGCTCGTACAAATAAATTTGCGCCAGCACCTGATTCGCAAACGAGCCGTCCATAATGCGCGACGGGTGACCCGTAGCGTTGCCAAGGTTCACCAGGCGTCCTTCAGATAACAGGATCAGGTAGTCATTGGCTGCCTTGTCGCGATAGACTTTGTGGACCTGCGGCTTAACCTCTTCCCACTCCCAGTTACTGCGCATATAAGCAGTATCAATTTCGTTGTCAAAGTGGCCGATATTACTGACGACGCAGTTCTTTTTAAGCGCTTTGAGCATGTTCGAATCACAGACCTTGTAGTTGCCAGTGGTAGTGACGACCAGGTCAGTGGTGCCTAATAGTCCGCGGTCGATGCACGACTCAGTGCCGTCATTTATGCCGTCGATGAAAGGCGAAACAATCTCAAAACCGTCCATGCAGGCCTGCATAGCACAGATAGGATCGATCTCGGTGATTTTTACAATCATACCTTCTTGACGCAGGGATTGTGCTGAGCCCTTGCCAACATCCCCATAGCCGATGACCAGTGCTTTTTTGCCGGCCATCAGGTGATCGGTGCCGCGCTTGATAGCGTCATTGAGGCTGTGGCGGCAACCATACTTATTGTCATTCTTGGACTTGGTTACAGAGTCGTTCACGTTGATGGCTGGAACTTTCAGTGTCCCCCGCTCCAGCATTTCCAGCAAACGGTGAACACCGGTGGTGGTCTCCTCCGTAACGCCGTGTATCTTGTCCAGCATGGCGGGATACTTGTCATGCAGTAAAGAGGTAAGGTCGCCGCCATCGTCCAGTATCATGTTAGCGTCCCATGGCTTACCGTCTTTAAGGACGGTCTGCTCAAGACACCACTCATACTCTTCCTCAGTTTCACCTTTCCAAGCGAATACAGGAATTCCCTCAGCGGCTATAGCGGCCGCAGCGTGGTCCTGTGTAGAGAAAATGTTACATGAAGACCAGCGCACTTCGGCACCTAATAGCATCAGAGTTTCAATCAATACCCCGGTCTGAATTGTCATATGAATACAGCCTAGAACTTTTGCTCCGGCTAGCGGCTGGCTAGCGGCGTACTTGGCTCGCATCGCCATTAGCGCTGGCATTTCGCTTTCTGCAATTTCCAGTTCGCGACGACCCCATTGTGCCAACGATATGTCGGCAACTTTGTAGTCTTCTGTTGTGTGCAATTTTTGTGCTGTGCTCATCTTTATCTTCCTTTGGGCTTCGAGCCCGTCGTTTGTCTAAATGTTAATGTGATTAATCGGTTTCTTTGTAACCCGGCGCGTAACCGTTGCGTTACCGTGCCTCTTTTTTCAGTACTTTTGCTTTATTCGTTCTCTCCCATGTAAAATCCTTATCTTCGCGGCCAAAATGTCCATAGGCTGCGGTCTTCTGGTAGATAGGACGCTTCAGGTTAAGCATTGCAATCAACCCCTTGGGGCGCAGATCGAAGTGCTCCCGCACCAGCTCTGCTATCCGGTCATCGGAGATTTTGCCCGTGCCGAAAGTGTCAATAGCAATAGAGGTAGGTTCCGCGACACCAATGGCGTAGGACACCTGAATTTCGCAGCGATCCGCAAGGCCGGCTGCGACAATATTTTTCGCCACATAGCGCCCCGCATAGGCTGCCGAACGGTCCACCTTGGACGGGTCTTTGCCGGAAAACGCGCCACCGCCGTGTCGCGCCATGCCGCCGTATGTATCGACAATAATCTTACGTCCGGTTAAACCGCAGTCACCAACGGGGCCGCCAATGATGAACTGACCCGTGGGGTTGATGTGGTACTGGGTGTTCTTGTGCAACCATTCTGCGGGCAAGACATCTTTAATGACATGCTTCAGGATTTGCTTGTGAATTTCTTTTTGGCTGACGTTTGCATCGTGTTGGGTCGATAATACGACCGCGTCAATAGCGACCGGCTTGCCATTTTCATAGCGCAACGTAATTTGGCTTTTGGCATCTGGGCGCAGCCACTTTAATTTGCCGCTCTTGCGCAATTCTGCCTGACGCTCTACGAGTCGGTGGGCATAATAAATCGGTGCAGGCATCAGCACATCAGTTTCATTGGTGGCATAACCGAACATCAGACCCTGGTCTCCAGCGCCTTGCTCATGGCTCTTGCTTTCGTCAACGCCCATGGCGATATCGCGGGACTGCTTGCCAATCGCGTTGAGTACTGCGCAGGAGGCGCCGTCGAAGCCAACGTCAGAACTGTCGTAGCCAATGTCGAGTATGGTCTGGCGAATGGTCTCTTCCAGGTCCATATTGGCCGAGGTGGTGACCTCGCCCGCGACGATACACATGCCCGTCTTGACCATGGTCTCGACCGCGACGCGCGCATCTTTGTCGCGCTTGAGGAGGTAGTCCAGGACCGCATCTGATATTTGGTCGGCCATTTTATCCGGGTGCCCTTCGGACACCGATTCGGAAGTAAAAAGTTTGTATTCGCTCATAATCTTATCCTTATCACTAATATATACTTAGGGTCGGCCAAAGAGCCGCACTTGTACTTGAAAGCCATTACGTTGGGCTAGGTGAACGCTGGTGATGTCCCTGAGTCCTGCGCCTGTTGCCCACTCCGCGAGCTCCCGCGGGTCAAACCCCAGCCACAGATCTCCGCAATTCGCGCGCGCCCAGCCCTGATCGTGATTGCACAGCTCGGTAATAATAACCACGCCATTGGGCGCTAGACATGACGCTACATTGCGCAGAACTTCACCCGGTTCGGGCGTGTGATGCAGCACCATATTAATGATCGCGCAGTCGACCTGAAGATTGGCTAATGCAGGGCTATGAGTGTCATCGAGAATAAAGTCTATGTTCTGAAATCCGGCTGAAGCAGCGTTGCTTTTTGCTCGTTCCAGCATGCTTGGAGCATTGTCCAGTGCTATTACGCGCTCAAACAGGGGTGCGAGCTCGAGCAGGAAGGAACCATCCCCCGGTCCGACTTCTAGCGCCGTGCGGTGGTGCTTCAGCGGAGCGTCTTGCAGTACTTGAATGGCAATGTCAGCGTACTGCTCATAGCTGGCGATTAAATCCTGCTGCTGGCGAAACTTGTGGGCATTGAGCTGAAAAAAGGTGCGAGAGTTTTCCTCGCGCTGCCGGTGCATGGCTAAGAGCCTCTCTTGAACGTCCGGTGGCAGGTCGATCTTATCCACTGCCTCGAAAATACTGTGTTGCAGCGCCTCTAGATCGGAGTGCGGCCCCATTTCGCTGCGGCGGTAGTAAATAGAGTTGGCCTCGCGTCGCGCAGCGACCAAGCCCGCATTCGAAAGAACCTTAAGGTGGTGGCTGAGGGCGGGCTGGCGAATGTCGAAAATAGAGCACAACTCGGAAACGCCGAATGAATCTTTGCGCAGCACCCTGAGCACTAGCAGACGCAAGGAATCCGCGCTCGCTTTGCACAAGTGGGTAAGCGCGGTTAGTCGCAGCGCCGCTGGGGACTGTTCCGGCTTTATTGGCGCCAACTCGGCGGAATTCGACAATTTCATTGCGCAAGTCTAGCAGGCTAACAAAGCTATATCAAAATATTTTGATATAGCTTTGTTAGCTTTTAAGTCAATGAATTTGCGGCTATGGGTCAAATATGTGTCTATTTATTTGCCGTTCGTGCCCGCTTACGCGAAAATAGTCCCTTGTTTCATCCCTATCCACCTCCCCCGGAGAACTTGATGTCGTCCCCCCGCATAGAACTTGCCAATGCTATCCGCGCTCTCAGTATGGACGCGGTCCAGAAGGCTAAAAGTGGCCACCCCGGTGCTCCCATGGGTATGGCGGATATTGCCGAGGTGCTTTGGAATGACTTTTTGCGTCACAACCCGTCAAACCCTGCGTGGCCCGGCCGCGACCGCTTTGTGCTGTCCAATGGGCACGGCTCGATGTTGCTCTACTCGCTTTTGCACCTTGCGGGCTATGATCTGCCCATTTCTGAGCTACAGAATTTTCGCCAACTGCACAGTAAGACGCCTGGCCACCCGGAATATGGCTACACTCCAGGTGTGGAGACTACGACGGGCCCGCTCGGCCAAGGTCTGGCGAATGCAGTAGGCATGGCCTTGGCGGAAAAAGTCTTGGGATCTCAGTTTAATCAACCGGGGCATAACGTGGTTGATCATCACACCTATGTGTTCCTGGGCGATGGTTGCCTGATGGAGGGAATTTCACATGAAGCCAGTTCCCTAGCTGGGACGTTGGGTTTGGGCAAGCTGGTTGCTTTCTATGATGACAATGGTATTTCCATTGATGGCGAGGTACAGGGTTGGTTTACTGATGACACGCCGGCGCGCTTTAAAGCCTATGGCTGGCACGTCGTCGCCGGAGTCGATGGGCATAATGCCGATGACATCCACGCTGCGATTGAGACTGCTCGCGCCCAGAGTGATAAGCCGACGCTAATTTGCTGCAAGACCGTTATCGGCAAGGGCTCGCCCAATAAGCAGGGCACAGAGTCTGCTCATGGCTCAGCATTGGGCGAAGATGAGGTGGCTGCAACACGTCAGATTCTGGGTTGGAAATACGGGCCGTTCGAGATTCCCGCCGAAATTTATGCCGGCTGGGATGCGCATGAGTCGGGCGCTGCCGGTGAACAACAATGGGAAGAGACGATGGCCGCTTATGCGGTTGCACACCCTGAACTGGCCAAAGAACTGCGCCGTCGGCTCGCGGGTGAGCTGCCCCAAAACTTTTCGCACCAGGCTACAGCGTACATTGCACAATGTCAGGCGGAGGGCGCGACTATCGCTTCGCGCAAGGCCTCCCAGAACTGTCTCAATGTCTATGGTTCGCTGCTGCCAGAACTCCTCGGTGGCTCTGCAGATCTAGCCGCGTCTAATCTCACGCTGTGGAGTGGATCAAAGGGCGTCAGCGCCAAGGATGCCAGCGGCAACTATATTTACTATGGCGTAAGGGAGTTCGCTATGGCAGCGATTATGAACGGCATCGCACTGCATGGAGGCTTTATTAATTACGGCGCCACCTTCTTGATCTTTATGGAGTATGCCCGCAATGCGGTGCGCATGGCAGCATTGATGAGACAGCAATCCATCTTCGTGTTCACCCACGACTCTATTGGCCTTGGTGAAGATGGTCCGACACATCAACCTGTGGAACAGTTAACGGCGTTGCGTGCCACCCCCAATATGCAAACCTGGCGTCCCTGTGATGCCGTAGAATCTGCAGTGGCTTGGAAGACAGCCATTGAGCGTCGAGACGGCCCTTGCTCACTGGTGTTTTCTCGTCAGGCGTTACCCCATCAGCCGCGAGATGATGGCCAGGTCGCCAATATTGGTCGTGGCGCCTATGTACTCAAGGATTGCTCTGGTGCACCTGATGCCATTCTGATTGCCACTGGCTCGGAAGTTCAGCTGGCGGTAGCGGCAGCCGAGCAACTGGCATCGAAGGGTAAGCAGATACGTGTGGTTTCAATGCCCTGCACCGAATTGTTTGAGCAGCAAGACACCGGTTATCGAGAAACGGTGCTGCCGAGCGACATATTGGCCAGAGTAGCGATTGAAGCACTGCATGCAGACTACTGGTACAAATATGTTGGCCTGGATGGGCGGGTGGTGGGCATGACCACTTTCGGCGAGTCAGCGCCCGCCGAGGAATTGATGCGCCACTTTGGATTCACCACAGACAACGTGGTTGCCGTCGTCGAAGATATTCTACTCGAGGGCTGACACGTATGTTGCGTCTCGCTATCAATGGCTATGGCAGAATCGGCCGCAGCATTCTACGTTCCCTATACGAGAGCCCGCTCAGGCATGAGCTGAGTATTGTCGCCATCAATGAATTGGCTGATGCGGGGACGAT
>CAJXWP010000015.1 GCA_913062625.1 uncultured Haliea sp.
CTGCTGTCTTGTGCCACCTGTGCCAACACACTGCCCGATAGGGGCATTGAGAGCATTAATACTGCAGGAGCAAGTAGGTGGCGTTTTAGTGCTGCTGTAGTGTGGGTCATCGGAAGCGTCTCGTTATTGAATTATCGTGCTGGCTGCATTGAGTAGAAGCTGACATATATTGTTTGTTCATTACCGCTTTGGATTTCCTAATTCTCACAGGATATGTCAGACATGTACAGAGGCTAAACCGCTAACAGTCGTGAGACACAGGCTCTGGCGAAAAGTTCCATCAATGGCTTTCTGTCGGCTTCAACGGGGACAGCGCGGGGGGTATGAATCTGAAAACGCCTCATAGCAAAACGGCCCCCAAAGGAGCCGCTGTGTGTCGCAATACCCGAGCAAACCTACTCAGGCTTTACGGAGCTTGTTGACAGCCACTAGCGATAGCAAAGCAGCCATCATGCCCAGTAGCCAGATAGACCCTACGGGGACAGGTGTGGCTGCTGGCGGTGAGTAAGAAGCGAGTATCTCGTCTACAGAGTTACACCCTGTCGCGTTCCTACTAATAGTAATATCTCCGACCACTGAATCAGCGGGCGGGCCGCTCGGCCAACCTAATACGGGTGCAATGCCTTGGCAGTTGGTAAGGGCAATATTGACCTGTATAAACAAAAAGCCCCCCACGCTAGTGAGGTTAGCTAGGCCGTCGAGGTTGGTGAGGAGGTCATTGTTCTCGATAGCCAAATAGCCCTCCACGCTAGTGAGCTTAGCTAGGCCGCCTATGTTGGTGAGGAGGTCATTGTTCCCGATATACAAATAGCTCCCCACGCTAGTGAGGTTAGCTAGGCCTTCGATGTTGGTGAGGGAGGCATTGATACCGATATACAAAAAGCCCCCCACGCTAGTGAGTTTAGCTAGGCCGTCGAGGTTGGTGAGGAGGTCATTGTCATAGATCTCCAAATAGCCCCCCACGCTGGTGAGGTTAGCTAGGCCTTCGATGTTGGTGAGGAGGTCATTGAGAGCGATATACAAATTGCCCCCCACGCTAGTGAGTTTAGCTAGGCCGTCGAGGTTGGTGAGGAGGTCATTGTTCTCGATATTCAAAAAGCCCCCCACGCTAGTGAGCTTAGCTAGGGCGTCTATGTTGGTGAGGAGGTCATTGTTCTCGATAGCCAAATAGCCCTCCACGCTAGTGAGTTTAGCTAGGCCGTCGAGGTTGGTGAGGGCGGCATTGGTATAGATGTATAAATTGTCCCCCACGCTAGTGAGTTTAGCTAGGCCGTCGAGGTTGGTGAGGAGGTCATTGTCATAGATGTATAAATTGCCCCCCACGCTAGTGAGGTTAGCTAGGGCGTCTATGTTGGTGATGCCAGTACGGCTGGCGAAGGTAAGATCACCAAGCACTGAATCACAATTTTTAGGAAAGGCATCCACTCGATCCTGTGTGGTGAAAGAGTAGGAGGGCTGTGGACAATCCTCCGCCCAAGCACCGCTGCTCCCCACAAGAGAAGCAAAGAGCAAACCGATTGAGATGATGTTTCGTAGGTGCATATTCAAAGATATCCCGTTGTTAGTAAGTTGAAAGGTAGTGCGCTATGCAGTGCCTAAATATACGATTAGATTAAGTTATGTGTCTCAATAAAACTAACCCTCAAAGCAGTACCCTTAGACCGCGAAATTCGCTTAGCACCGGCTAACCCTGCAATGGCTGAAACCCGCACTAGGCGGGCTTGAGAGGGCTCAGGCTTTACGCAGCTTCGTGACTGCCACTAGCGATAGCAAGCCGGCCATCATGCCGAGAAGCCACCGTCATCAAATTCCAACGCCAAGGCCTGCGCCGATAGCATCATCGAAATAAGCAGGAGTGCGAAAGAGGCGAGTACGCCACGCTGTGGTGCCGTTGTTGTTGGGTTCATTAGAAGCCTCGTCCCTGATTAAGCTGCACGCATGCTATCAGACCACTCGCTCGCGTCAATGGGCCACATGGTTGGTGCAGACAATATTTTTTAGGGACAAAGCCACAAGAAGACTAGAGTTGATTCGAGAAGAATATGCTGAACTCCCGCTAGGCAAGTGCAAGAGCAACTCCCTTATCAACCCCTCGACTTGAACCAGTGACAACCGCAATCTGCCCTTTTAAATCACGCACATCTAACCCCTAATCGTGGTCGTTATAAGATAAAAAAACAAAAAATAACGCATGGTGCTCTGAGATGGCCACTCGATAGCACTGGAAAGTTAACGCTATTTCCTTGCAAACGGCAGTGCCCACCCAGTGCGCAGTGCATGCTCATCGACATTGGAATGAAAACAGCGACGACGAAGAAACAGCATTGCGCACGTATCGTTGGGTTTTGCTCGAGACGTCCCTCTCATGCATGGACGAGCACTGTCGCTCTAAAGCTGGCGAGCATGATTTAAGAGGCGAGTTAAGCTTGTACTTGACGACGCATGCGAGGTCCCCTTTTGCACCTATTAAACCCCATCGAGTAGCAAGGCGGCTGCTGTGGGCAGATATGGCGCGGACAGTGACCTCGACTGGGTAACGACCTTGCTCGATGAAACTGTTCACGCAGGAACGCCTGACAGCAGCGCATATCGCGCTTACCGGTCTAGCGGATGCGTATTTTCTCCTCGGTGGAAAACTACGAGGGGTGGTGTTGCGTCATTTGAGTTTGAAATGTCGACGTCGATTCGCTGCGTCAAGACTCTTTGGCGGCGGCCGAACGTTGCGCTTTCTCGAATACAAAACCTTGATAGCCCTGGTCTGCCATATCAGAGATCCGCTGGTAGTAGATACTGCCTCCGAGGTATACGGAGAAGTAACGGGGCTTGCCAGGGACATTCGCGCCTGTCCACCACGAGTCGGTGCGGGGGAATAGCGTGATATTAGCGAGTGCGCTGACCTCGTTAGCCCAGGCCTCTTCGCTGTCGGTCGTAGGCTCGACGGCACCGAGTTCTTTCTCGTCAAGATGCTCCATGCAGTGGCCGATCCATTTCATCTGGCGCTCAGCGCCCAGTGGCATATTGTAGAACACGCCGGGCGACCCCGGACCATGAAGCATGAAGAGGTTGGGGAAACCCCCGATCGTAAGTCCCAGATAATTGTGGTAGCGCTCTTTCCAGCGCTCTTTTAGGCTTACACCTCCCCGTCCTTTGGGGTTAAGGCGCAACATCGAGCCGCTGATGGCGTCATAACCGGTCGCAAGCACGAGTACGTCGATTGGGTGTTCACCGCTTCGAGTGATGACGCTACTGTTTGTGAAGCGCTCTATGGGATCCTCGCGTAGGTCGACGAGACTTACGTTATCTCGATTGAAAGTCTCGAAGTAACCATCCTCTAGGATCGGACGCTTGGTGATGACGAAGTAATCGGGCAACAATTTCTGTGCGGTAACGGGATCGTGCACGATTTCTTGGATCTTTGCCCGAACAAAGTCTGCCAGCGTCTGATTGGCTTCCTCGCTGATCGCGATGTCGTTGTAAAGTCCCAAGAAGAACTTAAAGCCGCCTTGCTGCCACAATCGTTCGTACAGGGCTTTGCGTTGTTCGGCAGTGTCGTCGAGAGCGGCACGCGCCTGATTGTCGACAGGGAAACCGCCGAAATTCGCCTCCATCTTTTCACGGAGGATGTTCCAGTTCGCCCTCGCGTCCGCCATTTCTTCCGGAGTAATAGAACGGTTCCCGGCTGGAAAGGCATATTGAGGGGTACGCTGAAGCACTGTCACGTGCGCGGCCTCGCGCGCGATTTGGGGGATCGACTGGACCCCTGAAGAGCCTGTACCGATTACCGCTACCCGCTTGCCCTTGAAGGAAACAGGTTCATGAGGCCAAAGGCCGGTGTGATAACACTCACCTGCGAAATCTTGAATTCCCGGAATGTCGGGTTTGTTCGCCGTTGACAGCGCCCCCACCGCACAGATCAGGAATCTGGCGCAGGCGCGTTCGCCAGTCTGGGTCTCTATTGTCCAATGCTGCGCCGTTTCGTCGTAGCGGGCATCTGTTACCCAGGTGTCGAACTGAATGTCTCGCCGAAGATCAAAACGATCTGCGACATGCTCGAGGTAGGCGAGCACTGCAGACTGGTCAGACTGGGTTTCGGCCCAGTCCCACTCTTGCATAAGTTCTTCCGAGAAGGTGTAGCAATAAAAGGGACTGCCTGGGCCGTCGACTCGTGCACCCGGATAGCGGTTGTACCACCAGGTGCCTCCAACGTCGGTGGCACCGTCGTAAACCCGCACCGAAAGACCCATCTCGCGGAGGTGATGTAGGGCGTACATGCCACTCACACCGGCTCCGATAACTACTGCGTCATAGTGTTCCATCGCTTGGCTTTCCATTTTGATCCCCTTCCGCTTTTCCACGCGCGAAGTAAGGACAACCGACGCACGTGTAGTTTGGCAATGTAACTTGTTCGAGTATAGTATAAATAAAAGGGCGGTTGTAAGGAGATCCTCCCGTCGATAGATATAGCGGTGTCCTAAGAAAGTAATGCGATTTTCTTGAGGATAAGTTCAGGAAAGCTTGCTTCTTAAACCGTGTATCTGACAACGCATATTTTTGTGTAGCTCCGCCCTCGTTTTCGCTTCTTGTCTGCGCTTTATTGCTACCGCAGTTGCGCAACGATCCTAGGAACTATGGGAACCGAAGGATACGGGGAAGGTAAGGAGCTAGGGAACTTGCACACTCTTTTGCCCACACTATTGCGAGCCTCTCTCTACGCTTTTCCCCCAGCATCCAAAGCAGTGTACATTCTGCGATATAATACGATGCTTTGGGCACCTTGAGGCGCTGAGAGCCACCGATAGTAGCGGTTCAAAGGGGGTCACAGGCCGTGCTTCGATAAGCTGCTCGTGCCAGAGATTCATGATGAGGCTTACCCAGAGCAGAACATTGATCGTGACGAAGACGGTAAAGGCAGACCGAAAAGCTATTTTTTAGAGCCCAACATCTCTGAGAAGCTTTTCGCAAAGAGCCATCAGCCCGACGCAATCATCAGTAGACCGTTACAGGCCATAAGCATTCCGACCCAAAGGATCTGCGATTCATCAGGCCAGACAGAGGGAAAGAGGTCGCCGAGGAGAAGGCCATGAGGAGCGCCGGCCACAGCGTTGCAGGCAGACGCCGGTAGAAAACGTCCGCAGACATCGCCAGCAACAGCCTGACACCGCGCGATGTAGAAATATGAGTTTCGGACATAAATCGATCCATTGGTGTCTTGGAAACGTTAAAAGCTGTCTGCCGATGAAAATAGACTCAGTTGTGAAGACTCGCTCAAGGCGCTAAAATTCCGCTCGCAATAGGCCCCAGCGCTCAACCCAAATATCTTGGGCACGCAACAACGAGTGAACCATTTCGCGGGTTCAATAGCCCAGGTTAGAACCCGTCTATCAGATGAAAAGCAATGAAAAAAAATGAACTTCCTGAAAAGCAGTGCCCCGTTTGTAAGCGCCCCTTTACATGGCGTAAAAAATGGAAAAAAGTGTGGCATGAGGTTAAATACTGCTCCGAGCGTTGCCGTCGCGCATAAAGAGTAAATTCTTCAATGAAAAAAAGTATCAATATCGTTTGGTTTAAACGCGATCTGCGTATCAACGACCACCGGCCACTGTTGGAAGCTTCTCGACTAAACACGGCGATATTGCCACTTTATGTTGTTGAGCCTGAGTACTGGCAAGAAAGCTTCAGTTCTCGACGTCATTGGCATTTTATTTTTGATTGTCTCTATGATTTAGATGTCGCTTTGAAAGAATTAGGCCAGCCACTCATCATTAAAGTTGGCGATGTTTGCGATATTATTACAAGCCTTCATTTAAAGTTTCATGTCGAGGGTATATACGCTCATGAAGAGTCAGGAAACCTTTGGACGTATCGGAGAGATATAACGGTTAAAAAACTCTGTGTAACAAAGAGCATACCGCTTTATGAATACCCGCTAAATGGTGTTGTCCGAAAGCTTTCCACACGCAACGATTGGTCAAAAATTCGAAACAAACGCATGTTGGAAACGATACTGCCAAGGCCAAAATCTTTAAATCCCATCGGCGATTACACATCGGAAAAATTACCGGATAAAGAGGACTCCCTATTTGGTGCCGAGTTATTCGGCACAGTGCAACGTGGCGGACGAAATGCAGCCGTTGGTGATTTAAAGAGTTTTTTAAATGAGAGGTCAAGTCAGTACTTGTATCACATTTCTAGCCCTCGATTATCTGCAACGTCTTGCTCGCGACTATCAGCGCATCTTGCGTGGGGAAGCCTGTCGGTCAGAGAGGTCATTCAATCCATAAAGAAAAGACAAAAGCAGCTTAGCATTGAAGACAAAAAGCGCTTTGGACGAAATTTAACGGCCTTTCACTCTCGACTTGCCTGGCGTTGTCATTTCATACAAAAAATTGAAGACCAACCTGAAATCGAAACCCATTGTATGCACCCGGCTTTTGAAGGTTTGCGTGAGGGCAGCCACGATGAGGTCAAATATAAAGCGTGGGCAACAGGAAATACAGGCTACCCTTTTATTGACGCCTGCATGCGTAATTTAATTTTTGAGGGGTGGATCACCTTTCGAATGCGAGCAATGCTCGTAAGCTTTGCCAGTTATCAGCTTTGGTTAGATTGGCGGATTACAGGCGATCATCTGGCGCGCTTGTTTACCGATTATGAGCCTGGCATTCACTACAGTCAGCTACAGATGCAATCGGGTGTTACCGGCATCAATACAATCCGTGCTTATAATCCGATTAAACAATCACTTGAACATGATCCCAACGGTCATTACATCCGCAAATGGGTGCCGGAGTTGGTAAACCTTCCCAATGAGTTCATCCATGAGCCTTGGAAATGCGGAAACAGCCTAATCGATAATACGCATTACTTAATAGACACCGATTATCCACAGCCGATTGTTGAGCAAGCATCAGCTGTAAAACTGGCTAAAGAGAGCATTGCGAGAGTGCGTCAAAGCCCGCAATTTCGGGCGATATCAGGAGAGGTTTATAAAAAGCTGGGCAGCAGAAAGTTTAGAGCAAAAAGATCAAAGACTGCAGGCACAGGCAATCAAATAGACTTGTTTTAGTCCGGTGCTATACGGGGTTGGACTCGTTCGGAGGTGCTGACCGTATTAGCGTGCCCTTGCCTACAACCTTTATAATACGCAAAATAGCCAAGCTTGGCGCCAGGGGGCAATCAATAATTAGCCCCACACACGGCCTGCAGTATTTCGAGGCCCACTCAATTTTTTAATTATTGTCATAAAAATTAAGTACTTAAGTGATTAATGCACTTAATGTGCTGACTTTTATGTGAAAATGATGTCTCCAACAAGGACCAAGGTATGTCAGACAAGTTTTTTTTCAAGGGCCGTCAGGATTCACGTAAGGACCACGTCGGTGGTGCTTACCAGACGAATGCCGGCAGCAACGGCGGTAGTGAGAAATACCCGCTGGCGTTGCGTGTCACGAGCGAAGCGCGTCGCAAGGAGATTCAGGCGCTAGTCGATGAAGCGCAGTTGCATGCCCAAATTCATGTCGATAGCAGCGAGGGTGCACAAGAGTCGATTGCCGAACTGACTGCGTTGCTGAACAAAAGCGTTACGGTTAAAGTGGATAAAACGCCAGCACGCAACAATCCCTGTAGCTGTGGCAGTGGAAAAAAATATAAGAAGTGTTGCGGTTAGGCTCATTATGCGAGACATGGGCGGCTTCCGGCAGGCCGCCATGACGCCCGATAGATATCATCCGTTACGCACTGCAGCTATACTTTATGCCTCACAACAAGACTGATAAATAATAATGAACAACAAGCTAGGCACACTACAGCGCGCACTACAACTGATCGGTCGTGGACTGCTCGGGCTATACTTTATCGTCCCCGGAATCACGAAGGTCACCGGTTTCGGTGAGATGACTGAATATATGTCGGCGCATAACGTTCCGCTTATTTCTGTTCTACTGGTGCTGACTATCGTTATCCAGATTGGAGGTGGCCTGAGTTTACTGGCAGGCTATCGTGTGCAGTTGGTGGCATTTGTACTGGCCGGGCTCACACTGGTGATCAGTCTCTTTATGCACAACTTTTGGGTCATGGAAGAAGGCCTGCAGCGGGGGCATGAGTTGCAGAACTTTATTAAGAATATGGCCATCATGGCAGGCTTGCTGTACATGGCAGGTGTGACACCATCGGTTGCGCAGCAGTCATTAAAAAAAGGCGAACGCTGACAGGTGGCGGCAAGCGTTGGAACGGGGTGGGGAAGGTTTTTTTTAAAAAAATGTACTCCTCTTAATGTGCTTCTCTCAACGATGTAAAAGGGGATTAGGCCGTGAAGATTGGCATTAATGGAACGGGATTAGTACTCAGCGCCTCTATTGAAGCAATTACAGAAGACGCCCGATTAGCCTTCAAAGACGGGTTCTCAAGCTACTGGTTGGCGGAACATCCACCGGAGGATTTGACGCACTGACGGTGTTGTCAGTGGTGGCTCAGACCGTGCCCGATATTGAATTGGAAACAGCGATTGTTCCGACCTTACCGCGACATCCAATGGCGATCTGGCACTCGTCGGCAGCGCCAGTGAAGTAGAAGATCACCTGGTAAAACTGATGGAGTCGGGAGTTGCGGATTATGCGGCGTCGGTCTTTGCTACATCCTCTGAAAAACATACCCAAACCAGAGACTTGTTGTGCCGGATAGGTCAGAGCTTTTAGACAGGGCACGCGCGCGTGCGTCAGAAGCGGGCGAACTAACAAATTCTAAACGGTGAGAAGCGCATGCAGCGACAGAGATTGGGCCAGCTATTTGAGGTTAGCCGTTATTCATTAGGCGGTGGGGGCATCGGTCAGGTCTGGGGTTCCACGTCTCAGCGTGAGGCGGTAAAGACCGTTAATGCGGCCTATGAGGCGGGTATCAACCTGTTTGACATGGCGCCTTTGTATGGCAACGGTGAGGCGGAAAAAGTGATGGGGCTGGCTTTCCCAGATGGTTACCCGGACGACGTTTTCTTGACGACCAAATGCATGCTAGGCGCTGCACACGGCACGGATGTTGAAGGCATACTGTCTACCTCCCTGCAACAAAGCTTGCTTTTGTTAAGACGAGACTATGTCGATCTTTTTATACTGCACGGTTATGTTGTTCCCGATAATTGGCAGACGAACCTCCCAGAAGCATTATTATCAAAAATTGCAGTGACCTTCGCTACCTTTAACGATTATGTCATTCCGGCCTTTGAAAAGCTTAAGCAGAGCGGGCGAATTAGAGCTTGGGGCGTGACGGCTGCCAGTACACAGGTCACGAATTTGGATATTATTAATGCGCAAAGACGACCCGATGTTGTCCAATGCGTGACCAATGTACTCGATTCGGCGGGCAGTATGACAATTGCCGCGGAACAACCAGACCCTCGCGCCGTCATTCAGCAAGCGCGGCATCGCTCTGTTGGGGTTATGGGGGTCAGAGCGGTCGCCGCAGGGTCCCTAACGAGTGGCTTCGATCGGTCAGTCGCCGCAGATTCAAGAGAGCAGCTTGATTTTGATCGAGCGGCTCCGTTTCGCTCAATCGCGGCTGAGATGGGAATATCCCCGGCACAACTTGCGCATCAATACGCCTTGTCGATGCCTGGGGTTGAGACGGTAGTTTTAGGCGTTAAAAATCGGGAGGAGCTGGCAGAGTGTTTGGCAGCAGAAGTAGCGCCGGATCTGGATACGTCTCTTGTGGCGCGCATTGATGCGGCTGTTCGCGACTAAATAGGCGCAGATTCAGAGGATATTTTCTGTCTCTGTGCAAATCAAAACGCGCGGGTCTCACCAATATCGAGGACCCATGCCGCGTCGCTACCCAGTTCGGAGTTTTTCGCCGCCTCGTTGAAACGCTGCGGTGGCTCCGCCAGCGGTTCATCAGACAGGTCAAAAGTGCCGAAATGAATCGCCACAGCGCTGCTGGCACGCAGATCGATTGCGGCATGCAGCGCTTCTTCGGGATTCATATGTGATGCACGCATCATTGCCCTGGGCTCATAGGCGCCGATGGGCATCGCCACCAGGTCAAATGGCCCAAGCGCGTCGCCAATCATCTTAAACCCATCGAAATAGCCGGTATCCCCTGCAAAGTAAAAAC
Organism: uncultured Haliea sp.; assembly: GCA_913062625.1. Classification (GTDB taxonomy): domain Bacteria; phylum Pseudomonadota; class Gammaproteobacteria; order Pseudomonadales; family Halieaceae; genus Marimicrobium. The sequence continues at coordinate 10,102 of CAJXWP010000015.1, forward strand.
GTTGTTGTGCGCCGATCACCGCCCACGACGACCAGAGGGCTTTGTCGTTGTCTGCGAGACTGCGTTTACTCCAATGTTGGGAAGGAAGACAGTGAATAGTGACGCCTTTATAAACCTCCGTTTGCCCCCAGTCGAGCTCTTCCACATTCGCGATTCCCTGTTTCTGTAGCAGTGCGCTATTACCTAGAGGCACATAGAACACGGTTGCCGGATTGCGCTCTGCCAGCGACCTTAAGGTCGGGAGATCAAGGTGGTCATAATGGTTGTGAGAGATAAGCACAAAATCAATCGGGGGTAGGTCATCCATTGCCAGTCCCGGCGGCACAAAACGGCTTGGGCCTATCAGCGGCACCGGACTCGGCCGATTTGACCAGGTTGGGTCGGTCAAAAACGAAACCCGCTCCATTTGCACGAGTAGGCTAGCGTGCCCAATCCAAGTGACGGTAGAAATGCCGTTACCGGCGTTTTCCCTTAGGAATAATCCGTCGTTGGCAATGCGGTTAGGCGCCCCCTCACCATTTCTGAAATACGTGCCGAAGCGGCGCAACATAAACGGTACACGCACCGCCAGTGAGCCGTGCCCTAGGTCGCCTGCGAGGTTAGTGAAACGCCCGTCAGTAGTTCTTGGTGCGCTAGGGAAAAGGCCATCCGCCGGTTCGCCAATACTCATATGAGAGTAAGCGATGAACAAAAACAGTAATCCGCCAAAACATTGCCGCACAGGTGAGCCTTAAACGATTGAATAGTCAGCGCATAGTACAATGAGAAGTGACGCTGTGTATGCTGCCGCGCCATAATAGTCATGTCTATTGGCAGACCGAGCTTTTTTGTCGTTGAAAGCGTAATGTGTGGGAATCGTGGCGGAAAATCAGCCGTTCAGCCAACACTGCAGTCTAGAAACTTTAAAAATGCAAAAATATCATAGTGACTACCTATGACAGGTATTAATTTTGATCATTTTACACAATAGTAATAACATTATAGGTTGTCTCTATAAAACTGTTAGAGGTCAATTTCTAAGCCGTCCTTAGGTTAAAAAACGTACGATACAGCCCAGCAAATGAGCGAGAAGTCATTATGAGCAACGAAAGTAAGTGCCCTGTTTTGCACGGCCCCAATAAAGCGGCAGCGACAGGCAGTACCGCCAACCAGCATTGGTGGCCAAATCAGTTAAATTTGAAGATTCTGAACCAAAATGCACCTCAGGTGCGACCGCTTGAGGAATCTTTCGACTATGCCGAGGCTTTTAAAGGGCTTGACTTGAAAGCGCTGAAAAAAGACCTGACTGAGCTGATGACTGATAGTCAAGATTGGTGGCCAGCTGATTTTGGCCATTATGGTGGTTTCTTTGTGCGTATGGCCTGGCACAGCGCTGGCACATACCGTATCTATGATGGTCGCGGTGGAGCATCCACAGGCTCGCAACGTTTTGCACCGCTTAACAGCTGGCCCGACAATGGCAACCTTGACAAAGCGCGTCGCCTTTTGTGGCCAATCAAACAGAAGTACGGCAACAGGATTTCATGGGCTGATCTCATGATCTTAACGGGTAATGTCGCCATGGAATCGATGGGCTTCAAAACCTTGGGCTTCGGCGGAGGGCGTGAAGACGTCTTCGAACCCGAAGAGGATATTTATTGGGGGCCCGAAACTGAGTGGCTTGATGATAAGCGCTATACCGGTGAGCGCGATCTCGCAACGCCCCTTGGGGCTGTCCAGATGGGCTTAATTTATGTCAATCCGGAAGGACCCAACGGCAACCCGGATCCGTTGAAATCGGCTTATGACATCCGCGATACCTTTAAGCGTATGGCGATGGATGATTATGAAACCGTTGCGCTGGTGGCGGGAGGCCACACATTCGGCAAAGGCCACGGCGCCGGTCCGGAAGAGGAAGTGGGTGCGGCGCCCGAGGGTGCGCGTATGGAAGACATGGGCTTGGGTTGGATTAACAGCTATGGCACCGGTAAGGGCGGTGATACAACCACCGCCGGTTTTGAAGGGGCTTGGACGGTCACCCCCACGCAGTGGGATATGGGATACTTCGACGTTCTTCTAGGCTATGACTGGGAACAAGCCACAAGTGGAGCTGGCCACGTGCAGTGGACGCCAACGGCCGCGTCTCACGCGTCTCAGCCGCCCGCAGCTCATGACCCAGCGCGCACTGAGCCGCTAATGATGACCACGGCTGACATGGCCCTGAAAAAGGATCCTGCCTATGCCAAGATTGCTCTTCACTTTCATCAGAATCCGGAAGAGTTTGCGGAAGCGTATGCGCGCGCATGGTACAAGCTCACCCACCGTGACATGGGTCCAATTTCGCGTTACCTGGGCGAGGAAGTGCCTCAGGAAGAGTTGATCTGGCAAGACCCTATCCCGTCTCATTCAGGCCCCCTAATCAGTGACGCGGACATTGCTGAACTGAAGTCAGAGATTCTCTCCTGCGGTCTCACCGTCTCGCAGCTTGTCAACGCGGCCTGGGCTTCTGCGTCTACTTTTCGTGGCTCAGATAAGCGTGGTGGAGCCAATGGTGCCCGCATTCGCCTGGCGCCTCAAAAAAACTGGGACATCAACACCTCTTCTAATGTGGGAGCGGTTGTCGCACGTCTCGAAGGTGTTCAGAGCGCTTTCAATGCAAACGGTACACAGGTATCGCTCGCTGATCTTATTGTGCTCGGCGGCGTAGCGGCAATTGAACAAGCCAGCGGCGCAAGCGTTCCTTTCACCCCGGGCCGCGGTGACGCCCTTCAGGCAATGACAGACGTAGAGTCTTTTAGCGTGCTGGAGCCGACGTTTGATGGGTTTCGTAACTACAAAAAGACCGATGACACACGTTCAACGGAAGCACTGCTTGTGGACAAAGCATGCCTGCTGACGTTGACGGCTCCAGAGATGACAGTGATCATCGGTGGACTGCGCGTTCTTGGCGCGAATGCGGGAGATTCTGCCAGTGGCGTATTCACCCGCAACGTTGGCACGTTGAGCAATGATTTTTTTGTCAACCTGCTCGATATGAGCAATGTATGGTCATCAATTGGTACAGACGAGGAAACGTTTGAGGGTAAAGATCGTGCAAGTGGCACCGTAAAGTTTACTGCAACGCGGGCTGATTTAGTTTTTGGTTCAAATTCGATTCTACGCTCTATTGCTGAAATTTATGCTTCAAGCGACTCGAAAAGCCGCTTTGTGAACGATTTCATTGCAGCATGGACAAAAGTGATGAATCTTGACCGGTTTTAATGTGCCGCCATGGATCAATGTCATCGTCAGTGACACGCTGGCGATATCGAACTGCGATTCTGTATCAATAGACTGTTAGAATGGCGTGTGATAAAAAATTATCGAGAATAAAAAATGAACCAAGTTGACTTGAGCAATCCAGAAAATCGTAATTTCCCAGCGATATTGCATCGACAGGCGTTAGAAAACGGTTCCGGTGAATTCCTTCTTACAGATCAGCGGCGGTTGACCTTTGCAGAAGTCGACACGTTAACCGGGCAATTGGCGGGCGGCTTACGCAGTATAGGTGTTGAGCCCAATGACCGCGTCGCGTTAATGCTGAGCAACGATGTCGAGATGGTGCTACTAGCACTTGCGATAAATAAATTGGGGGCGATCTGGACGCCAATTAACGCTGAATATAAAGGCGACTGGTTATTAGATAATCTGCTGCGTTGCCGCTACAAAGTGCTGGTGGTCGATGAAGCGCTACAAAATCGTGTGGCAGCCGTGCAAAACAGACTAGGGAATGAAACGATTGTATTGGTGGGAGACATCGACCAATCCACGTTACTGAATCCTATAGGTTATGACAGTCTCCTGAGTTCACCCGCGATAAAGGTTACAGCCGCCGATATAGACTACGGTGATACGTGCTCAATTTTGTGGACTTCTGGCACGACGGGTAAATCAAAAGGTGTGATGCAAAGCTATAATTGCTGGGTTCGCGCGATCGTCTATGGGGCGAGTAAGCAGTACAACTCTCGCGGCGGTGATATTATCTACAACACGCTGCCGCTGTATCATTCCGCCGCCTGGATCACCGGCATCTACCGCGCGCTGTTGGAAGGCATACCCTGCGTGATTGAGCAGAAATTTTCTGTGACAACATTTTGGGATCGCATTAGCCAATTTAAAGCGACACAAACGTTTGTCTTGGGTGCGATGGGTATTTTTTTACTCAACGCACCCGACAAAGCAGATGACGCAAAGAATACCCTGCGCACAGCCGGTGTCGTGCCGCTTTCCGCTGAGCAAAGGCAACGGTTTGAAGAACGCTTTGGGCTTAGGATTACGCGTGGCGGCTTAGGTCAAAGTGAGTGCTTGTTAGTCTGCAATCAGTTGGAAGAGCGTGACGATATTCCCTTGCATGCCCTAGGTTTCTCGGTCAGTGACAGTGAGGTTTGTCTTATGGATGACGAGGGTGTAACCGTGGTTGGTGAAGACGTGGGTGAAATTTGTGTCAAACCTTTAGAGCCTTATGTGGTATTTAACGGATATTTTGATGATCCCCAAGCCACGCGTGAGGCTTTTTTTGGCGAATGGTATCGTACCGGTGACCTGGGGAAGCGAGATACGAATACCGGGGCATTATTCTTCGTTGACCGAAAGAAAGATGCTATTCGATATGCGGGTAGGAACATTTCGACAATGGAGGTCGAGAGCGTCGTCATTCAGCATCCCGACGTGAGAGAAGTTGCTGCATTCGGCATCGCATTGGCAGAGGTTGAGAGTGAACATGAGCTGAAGCTGAATGTGGTTTTACAAGATGGAGCACAGGTAACACATGAAGATTTAGCCGCTTTTATTAATGCCAATGCCCCGCATTACTTCGTACCAAGATACATGGAGTTTGTTGACTCGCTGCCTATGACACCAACTAGTAAAGTGCAAAAATTTAAACTAAGAGAAGCGGGTGTTGGCCCATCTACTTGGGATTTAAAAGCATCTAAATATCAGGTGAAACGTTAGTTTTCTGCGCCCAACAGCAGGCCACTGGTAGGAACGCCCGTTCCTGCCGTAACGACAACATGCTTTACATTATCAACTTGATTGACCGATTGGCCACGAATCTGTCGGACGCCTTCAGCGACGCCATTCATACCATGTATATAAGCCTCGCCGAGTTGACCTCCATGTGTATTAATCGGTAATGTCCCGCTCATAAGATGTTCTCCACCGCGGACAAAATCCTTGGCTTCGCCGCGTCCACAAAAGCCATACTCTTCCAGTTGCATTAGGACATAAGGGGTAAAGTGGTCATAAATCACCGCAGTCTGAATGTCGTTTGGGCCAACCCCGGCTTGTCGATACAGCTGTTCGGCGACTAATGCGCATTCTGTTAGGCGCGTCACATCATCGCGGTAATACGAGGTCATCGATTGTTGATCGTCGCAAGAGCCCTGCGCCGCGCCGCGAATATACGCAGGTTTTTGTCTTAAATCTTTAGCGCGCTCAGCCGATACAACGAGACAAGCCACAGCGCCGTCAGACTCCTGACAGCAGTCAAGTAAGCGCAGTGGCTCGCAGATCCAACGGCTATTTTGATGATCCGCCAAGGTAATCGGCTTTTGATAAAACCAGGCGTTTGGGTTGTTCACAGCCATTGATCGACCACCTACGGACACCCTGCCTAAATCTAGCGTTGTGGCATCGTATTTATCTAAGTATGCAGAGGCGGCCATCGCCACCCAGGAAGCAGGTGTTATCAACCCGTGAGGACTGTGCCATCCGAATGCCGCAGTTTCATGTGTGGGGTCAGCGCCACGATCAGCGACACCCGTTCCGAATCGATATTCTGAGCGCTCGTTCATGGCCCGATAAACCAATACACACTCGCAAATGCCGGTTGAAATAGCCATCGCAGCTTGCAACAGCGGTCCACAGGCAGCCCCGCCACCGTAGTCGATGCGAGAAAACATTTTGAGCGCTTTGCCTCCTATCAGGCGGTGCACTTCCATTTCCGGATTATTGTCCATCGTATAGGTGCTAATGCCATCCACCTCAGCAGGCGCGATACCTGCATCTGCGCATGCAGCCAAGACGGCCTCCACCGCCAAACGCATTTCACTGCGCCCCGATTTTTTTGAAAACTCGGTTGCACCAATGCCGACAATAGCCGCCTTACCACTAATTGTTCTATCACTCATACTATGCCTTCTTTGAAAACTACATCGAAATTACATCGAAACTATCTGTTAAAATAACGGGTTAAAACCGTTTCTATGGTTCTAATTTGAGGTGATGACCGTCATCTTTCATTGTGGGTCAATTTACGCTGGCTCAAACAATGCCAATGTGACTTCGTCATCACATCGAGTGATCGTTAGCTTTACTCTTTCCCCAATACGCACCTGTTCCGGTGTGCTGTTAATGAGTCCAGCGATAATTCGAGTGCCTTCTTCGAGCTGAACTAAGATGATAGGGTGGCCTGCTTCAAACGGGGGTTGAATCGGGTGATGCATTCGCACAAAACTGTGAATCACACCCCGGCCGCATGATTCTAGCGCGTCTAACTCAAATGATTGACAATGCTTGCAGCACGCACCCGGAGGATGTTGCAGCTGGTCGCAGTTTTTGCAATGCTGTATTAGCAGTTTGCCGCCCTTCAGTCCATCCCAAAAAAACTGGGTATCCTTGTTGACTCCAATTCTTGGGCGTAATGCCTGCTCCATACTATCCTCTCTGTCTAATAATTGTTTGTCGCACTAATACTTGTCCAGCCCTGAGACCTTTTCAGAGATTTCATCGTCTACCGCATTGTATGCTTCTGCTAGCGCTTATAGGCCTTCATGTCTAAGCCGAAGCGGGCGACTAAGTCGCGCATAACTTCTGCCACACCACCGCCAAAGGTATTAATTTGCCAGCTTCGATATTCGTTTTCGAGGTCGCCCTGAAGTATTGCGCCGGAACTGCCACGCTGCAACATACCTTCGGCTCCTAGTACATCCATCAATAAACGATAAACTTCGATAACGGCTTCTGAGCTTCCTGCCTTAATGGCGGAAGAAAATGCGGGGTCGGGTTCCCCTTGATCATTTTGCCATGCTGCTTGCCAATTCATTACGCGCATAGCCTCAAGGATATTATGCGATTCAGCGAGTGCGAGTTGCACCCACGGCACCTCAATGGGCCGACAGTCATTAGCCTGCCGCTGCCGCGCCCAGCTCAAAACGCGACTGTACATTGCCAAAGCATTGATCCCGCACGCCGCCAAGCCTACGCGTTCATGATTGAGCTGTGACGTGACGAGTTTCCAACCTTGGTTTAATTCGCCAGCAATCATTTTCGCAGGGCAACGCATATTGTCATAGTAAGTTACATTGGTTCTAGCGCCGCCTACGGTGTTGATCGGCGAAAACGAATACCCGGGTTGATCCGTGGACACCATAAAAATGGTGATACCTTTATGCCGCTTATCGGCATCGGGGTCAGTACGTGCTGCCAGCCAAACATAATCTGCTGCTTCAGCACTCGTTGTGTAAATCTTGTTGCCGTTAATGAGATAGTCGTCTCCGTGAAGCACGGCGCTAGTGCTTAGCGACGCTAAATCGGTTCCAGAGTTGGGCTCTGTATAACCGATAGAAAAATGTAATTCACCACTTGCTATCTGAGGTAAAAAAAACGACTTATGTTCCGCGGCTCCATGGGCTATTAATGCGGGCCCTACAGTGTTAACCGTAACAAAAGGGAAGGGCGCACCGGAGATGCGAGTCTCTTCAAAAAATATCAACGATTCTTGTGCGCCGTAACCCTTGCCACCGTACTCTTCTGGCCATCCAACGGTCAGCCATCCATCTCTGCCAATCTGACGAATAATATCTTTATAGGCGTCCCCAGCCTCTTTATTAAGCACCGCTGCCTTGTTTTTCGGCGTCATCAATTTTGAGAAATAGGCTCTTATCTCTGCGCGCAGTGCGATTTGCTTTTCACTTTGTTCGAGGAACATAGGCATCTAACTCATATAACTAGGGTTGAAGGTAGGTGTTTCATTGTAATTTGGTTAAACGCTCAAACCAGCCGCACGACAACGTCCCCTATGACATGATCACCAATAGTATTTTTGCCTGTGACCTTTAGCTTAACAGACCGATCCGTGTCATCTTTACTGACAACCTCACCATTCATTACCATTGGGTTGCCCGGGTAGTTGGGTGACCCCAGTCTAATCGATACCGTCTTTAAAACACCAGATGGTCCGGTCCAATCGGTGACATATCGGCCGACAAAGCCGTTAGTAGTCAATATATTCATGAAAATGTTAGGTGATCCTAACGCTCGTGCAGCGTCCTGATCATGATGAACATTCTGATAATCACGCGATGCAATGGCCGCTCCCGTAATCAACTTTGCGGTAATATTAATAGACAGTTCCGGCAGTCTATCGCCCACCTCAATACGGCTAAAGTCGACGCTATTCATACGGTAATTCCTAGGTCATCATTGTCCGCCAATTTTTGACCAAGCTGAGCTAGCTGTTCTTGCGCACCCCCTAAAGTGTATTCGAGTTGTTTTGCCCATAAGAAATATCGATGAATTGGATAGTCAATGTCTGCCCCCATTCCACCGTGCAAGTGCTGGGCGGTATGGCCGATTCGGTGGCCAGCCTCGCAGGCCCACCACTTTGCCGTTCTCGATTCAGTCGTCGCATCTTGGCCAGCACTAATTTTGTAGGCCGCGAGCCAAACACACGCACGCAGCGAGGAGTAGTCGATATAGCCATTAGCGGCTCGATGACTAACGGCTTGGAAGCTGGCGAGCGGTTTGTTAAATTGATGACGCTCACTGACGTAAAGAGCGGTGCGCTTAATGGCCTCCTCAACCACACCCAACTGCAGCGCGGCTATCGCGATATAACTGCGCTGAAGAATCCACTCCAGTACATCTGCGCTTGAGGAAGCGCCAATGATTCGCGTTGGGTCAATCGGCATACAATCCAGCGTTAACTGGTAATGTGGTTCGTTATTGCTGGTGACCTGCAGTTCAAGCGTTACGGCATCGCGACGCAGGTCAAGTAGGTAAAGGACGTTGCCTGTCCTATCATTCAACGGCAGTAAGATCGTCGCTGCATCTTTAGCAAACGCAACGTCATTGACACAGCCCGATACTTTGCCGTTGGCAATAGACAGTATGCTGTTAAAACCAGTTCGCGCAGCTTCTGAGGCAGCGATTGAAAAATGTGCCTCCCCAGCAGTGAAATTGGGTAGCAACGCCTGTTTTTGCTCTAATGACCCAAATGTGTCAATGGCTTGAGCTACTACGATGCTTTGCCAAAGAGGTAGCTTGGCAAGCACTGTGCCCTGTGCTTCGAGTAAAGTGCTGGTCTCTAAAAAGGTTAAACCGCTTCCCCCGAATTCTTCGCCGACAATGGCGCCTAAGAGACCTGCGTCAGCCAGCACGCGCCAAAGGTCGGTGTCGAACCCTTCATTTTTGACCCGATTGACTTTGTGGTAGAGATCATCGACCTGATCGCAAAAAATCTTTTGCGATAGCGCTTCAATCGATTGGTGTGCTTCTGTTTTTTCAAAATTCATAAGGGTTCTGCTCTATTATCAGCCAATTTTTTGGGTGCTGCTTGAGTTAATCTAAACGGGTAGTGCAGGTCTGTAGTTGAGAATGCGGAAACGCATAGTTCCGACAATTTCATCGCGCTGGTTTCTATATTCAGTGAGCTGAGTGACAAAGTAGCCTACGCCTAGCGCCGTTGTCTTGCGGCCGGAAACAGCTTCAATGGTTGCGTGACCGCTGAGACTGTCGCCCTCAAAAACAGGTTGCATGTACTCCTGTTCGCAGTTCGTTGCGACCACGGCCAAGTAACCGTGCTCTGCAAAGCAGGCCATGGCGGGATTTTGCTCGCGGGTATCAGACCCTGGAGGGTGCTGTCCGCTAAACCCAGTCATAGTCCACGCCTGCATCATCGTCGGCGGAGCAATGACCGTGCCCTGAGGCGCACCGATTTTTGCCGCCACAGCAGGATCGCTATAGGCGGGATTTTGGTCGCCCATTGCCTCGCACCAATGGCGAATCATTGGGCGATTAACCCTGTCCCACGCTAAAAAAGGGCCAGTTTCAACCCCTACGCACGATTGCAATTTCTCCTCGAGAGCAGCGATTTCCTGCAGCTCCGCTTCGCCATGAGATTCTATTTGTCTGGTCAACCTATCTTCTCCGAACATTTTACCTGCCCCATCCGCCATCATTTTTAGTCGGCTGTTACGCGATGGTCACTGCTGGAGGCTGCTAAGTTTCTGCACCTCCAATGTATACGCTTGCTAAACTCTGAATTGGAGCTTCAAAAAATATATCAGGACAACTGGCGGCCTGCAACAGGGCCGAGCACTTTACACGATCCGCAGCACTCCGCTCAAAGTGTCTGAGTTCGGGGTTAGGGGCACTGCGATTACTGTAATAGAAGTACACTTTACCGAACGCATCATTCGCGGTAATGTGACCACGTGTAGCAACCGGCGACACCTACAATCAGCAACAGGAGTTTGTTCAGATGAAAATGATCAGAACGTCGACATTTTTGACATGTGCCTTAACGCTTGCGATCTGTGCCACCGCAGCCAATGCCCTCGATAGTGCTCCGGGTGGTGTTATGACAAAATCAATGCAGGCAGCGATTACGCCAGCCAAGGCGCTGCAAATGCTCAAAGAGGGCAACGAACGTTTTGTTTCCGGTACTGCAAGTGGAGTGGATTATCTTGCGCAGGTTAAGAAGACTGCTGACGGACAATATCCGTTTGCTGCAGTGGTGACGTGCGTTGACTCCCGCACCCAGCCCGAAATTATATTTGATCAAGGGATCGGAGATATGTTTGTGGCACGCGTGGCGGGTAATTTCGTCAATGACGATATTCTGGGCAGCCTCGAATTCGCCACTAAAGTGTCCGGCGCCAAGATAATCTTGATTATGGGTCATACAGAGTGCGGCGCCATCAAGGGGGCCTGTGACGATGTGGAGTTAGGGCTCTTGACGGCTACACTGGCGAACATCCAGCCGGCAGTAACGGCAGTAGAAAAGGAAGACTACTCTCCGACGAATTCAACGAATGCTAAATTCGTGCAGTCAGTGGCTGATATGAATGTCAAATTGACCATGCAGATGCTTCGTGACAGAAGCTTAGTACTGCGCGGTATGATTGACAAAGGTGAGCTCGCACTTGTCGGCGCCATGTACGACATCACTACTGGAAAGACCACCTTTTACGAGTAAGCAGTAGGCCCGGATTCTATTACTCAGCGCTCGAGATTGTGCCTTAGATACCCGATAGTTCTGATGTGCAATGCGGGCGTTCGGTCGCGGTGAGAGCGACAGCGCTGACGCAGTAAGGGCAATCCTTTGTTGTCGGTTCTTTTTTCGGCTCTTCAGCTTGCAGTTTATTGATGCTTCTGCAGAGCAGGAACACGGCAAAGGCGACAATAAGAAAACTAATGACAGCGTTAATAAACAGCCCGTAACCGATAGTCACTGCTCCAGCTTTTTGGGCAATGGCCAGGGTGGCATAGAGGGCCTGCTGTAGTATCTTCCTTTCATATGACGAAAAAAACGGAAAAAGCGACTTTAGACCATTCAAAACTCAGTTATTGGTAATAAATACAATAAGATACTGGACAATCGTCACAATTCACGGGAGTATTGAGCTGTAACTTAGCGACGTGTATTGAGCTGTTTAGCGTTAGAACGCAAATTCGTGTAGACGTGTGGGGAACAAGTTGAAAAATCTGATTGCCGCTGCGCTTATGCTCCTGCCATTGCTGGTCGTGAACGGGGTGCAGGCACAAAGTCTTAAAGGGTCTCCGACGTCGATCGAAAACCAATATCGAGCGGCTCATTCTTACGGATATACCTTTGTAAAGAGTTCAGGTTCGGTTCGCGGGCTCGTAAACAGTGGCCGACTGGTGCGGGTTAATACGGACAGTCACCTGGTGTTACATGACGTATCATTTCCCTATGTAGTGCCAGGGGCCAAAGTTTTTTTAGATCGGCTCAGCGTGCAATATCACAGAGCCTGTGGCGAGAAGCTCACTGTAACCAGCCTACTGAGGCCGAAAGACCGCCAGCCGGCCAACTCTGCGGCAAAATCTGTGCATCCAGCTGGCATGGCAATTGATTTGAGAGTTCCCAGAGAGAGGAAATGTCATTCTTGGCTCGAGAAAACTCTGCTGGCCCTAGAGAAAGATCGTGTTCTTGATGTTACTCGCGAACGTCGTCCTCCCCATTATCATGTTGCCGTATTTGTCGAACGCTATGAGGTCAGATTGGCACGGATGTCCGGATCTCAAAGGCAGTGGCATGGGCAAAGCTATGTCGTCCGCCGAGGCGACACGCTGTCGGGTATTTCTATCCGCACGGGCGTTCGGGTGGCGCAGCTACGTTTGGTAAACGGATTGCGCTCAAACCTCATTAAAGTTGGTCAGAAACTCCGGTTGCCAGATGAAAACGCAGTGGCGAGCAATGCCGGCGGGGCAGATAGACTCGCCAGCAACGAAATGACGTATCGAGTTAATCGGGGTGATACCCTTTGGGATATCGCCATTCGCTATGGCACCAGTGTTCAACATTTACGTCGCACAAATGGTCGGATTAATGATCGCCTGAAGATCGGTCAAGTGCTTAAAATCTCGAAGGGCTAAACATAGTCCCTTCGCAGTCGTTAAATTGCCCTGCACACGTTATCGATAGTCTCCAAGAGAATCCTTCATTGGCTCATGCGCCATAGCGTTGCTCAGAGGACGTGAAAGTGTCCAAGAGCGGTTGATAGTCTTATGATGGAAGGGAAAAATATTCTCGTGCGATAATATGATACCGTTAATCCTTGGTTCCTGCTGTGCCTACCTGATGTGAGAAAATCTATAGTCTGGTTCTCCCAACAGTCACTTCGTAACATGTACCGTTAGACTAGCAATTGGCTTATATGGCAATAGAAAAATCGCAATCTTACGTCCCGCTGGAAATGATTAGGCGGGAGTCGGGGCTTATAGTTGGCCTGATCACGCTGGTCATATTTCTCGTGCTGGGGGGTGGATGGCTGTCCCAGCTGTCGGGCTGGGCGACCCCCTTGCTATTATTCGCTTGGCTGTTCCCTGTCATGCTTTGGCTGTCGTTTGGCGTTGTTCACCATGCCGACTGTTTGGCTGTCAAACTGGGCGAACCCTACGGCACGCTTATCCTGACGCTTTCGGTGATTAGTATCGAGGTTGTCATGATCTCGGCCGTCATGCTTAACGGGGATCAGAATCCGGAGTTGGGCAGGGACATGATGTTTGCTGTTTTAATGATAGCTCTCAACGGGCTTGTCGGACTCTCACTATTATTTGGCGGGCTTCCCCATTTCGAGCAGGCGCATAATCTGCAAGGTGCGAATACCTTTCTGGTGGTATTGATACCGCTTGCCGTCCTCAGTCTAATTCTTCCCAACTTTACGGTAGCCAGCGCATTGGGCACATATTCCACCGCGCAGATGGTGTTTGCTCTGGCCGCATCTGCGGGACTGTATGGCGCCTTCCTGATCATGCAGACGCTTCGCCATCGAGGGTTCTTTGTTGGTCCGGGAGAGTCCATTGAGGACGCACAGGATCACGGGGATATTGTCGTGAGATCGGTTGGTTTCCATGTTGTGTTTCTTCTCGCTAACATGCTGCCCATTGTGCTTCTGTCCAAGAGTATGGCAACAATTATTGATTACCAAGTGATGGCGTTTAGCGCGCCGGTCGCACTCGGGGGCGTAATCATTGCACTTCTGGTTCTGGCGCCCGAAGGGTTGGCGGCGTTGAAATCGGCGGTTGATAATCGGCTGCAGCGTTCAATTAATATTTGCCTTGGTTCAGCCGTGGCGACTATTGGCCTGACAGTGCCAGTCATCATGATGATTAGCCTGACAACGGGCAACAAAGTTATTCTCGGGCTAGATCCTGTCGACACCGTCTTGCTTGTGACTACAATTTTGGTCTCGGTGGTGACATTTTCCAGCGAAAAAACCAATGTTATTCACGGGGTTGTTCATTTGGTCCTTTTTGTTGCTTACATAACCATGTTGTTTGATTAATTGAGCGCTTCAGGTATCGTGCGAATCGTGCCGCCATTCAGTATCGGCTGCCCAGACAAGTCGTCCTGCTCGGCTCGGGCCAATGGTGGGTCTTTTTTTGTTGTTAAATATCACGAAAAGTCACCACGCTTTACGTAAAAAGTGAATTAAGAGGAACTTATTTATGCCAGCATTACGCTTTAATCATATGGAATTGACGTTGCCTCCGGGCGGTCTTGAACGTGACCGGGACGCCATTGTAACTTTTTACAGTGAGGTGTTCGGCTTTAACCCGATAGACGTGCCTTTATTCGACACTGCAGGTCTGTTGTTGGCCACCGACGATGAAGTCAGTCAGTTCCTGCTGCTGATGGAGCAGGAAGAGCACCTTCACTCGCCCGGTTATGATCACCTAGGCTTCTTGTATGACAGTCGTGAGGAAGTTGATGAAATGCTGGCGAAATGCAAACAGTGGCAGGAAAAAGACGATCGCGTGCGGATAAAAGAGTATGAAGACCTTGTCATTGCGCCCACCACTACCCACGCATTTTACGTGCAATATCTCCTGCCGATCTGGTTCGATATACAAGTCGTTGAGTATGAAGCAGGTACGGAGCCAAAGAAAAGTTGGGTTTATCGATAGACGTACTTCGCCTTAGCGAAGAATAGGGAACGCACGACAGGGTCTTACGACTGATGGCGCTGGGTGTCTTGCGGCTTGTGAGAGGGTAGCGTTGCGCTTTGTATTTTGTGGGTGCTGATCATCAAACAACTTCCCGTTCGGTACGAATTATTGATACGGCCGAGTGGGTCAGCGCTCGGTTGTTCAGTATTATATCGGAATCAATTTTATAGCGACTAGAGGACGTTCAAGAATGCGTATTGCCATAATAGGGGCGGGCCCCGCGGGTATTGCCGCGGGCCGTGAACTACTGAAACAGGGTTTTTCGGACTTTACGATTTTTGATGTATTGGATGCACCCGGAGGGACTTGGCGTCTGCATTCATACCCCGGGCTGGCCTGTGATGTTTGGGCACACTCTTATTCATTTTCTTACGCGCCTAACCCGGACTGGAGTGCGAGCTTTGTGGGCTTCGCCGAGATACAGGCTTATCTGGCCAAATGCGCTACGGAGTTTGGCCTCGATCCGCATATGCAGTTCAATACCCGTATCGTTCGAGCCGAATATAAAAAACCAGGACAATGGCAATTGGAGTCTGAAGCGGGCCCACTTGGACTTTTTGACATTCTCATCAATGCAATGGGCAACCAGCACACACCGCTCTATCCCAAGGTGGAAGGCATAGACAGTTTCAAGGGTGATAGTTGGCACGCCACACGCTGGAACCACGACGTCGATCTGAAGGGTAAGCGTGTGGTAGTGGTGGGTTCCGCTGCCAGTGCAGTGCAGATTGTGCCGGAGGTGGCGAAAGAGGCAGGCCAACTGACCGTGTTGCAGCGCTCCGCTAATTGGATTATGCCAAGGCGAAAAAAGGAATATAGCGCGGGACAGCGCTGGCGATTCCGGCATGTCCCGACGTTGATAAGGCTGACTCGGTGGATGCAGCGCATGCTTATGGGGCAGGTAGAATATGCGGTGACGAATGGTCACAAGCGCATGGGCCAGTTTGAAGGCATGGTGGAGAGCTTTATTGACCGAGCTATTGATGATCCAGCACTGCGCAAGGTGTTAACGCCAGACACGCGCTACGGTTGCAAACGAGGTCTGGTGTCGGATGATTTTTATCCGGCGTTAAATCGAGACAATGTCGAGCTGATAGGGGAGGGGCTGGACCAAATAACGCCCTCGGGCATCGTGACCAGTAGTGGCCGGGAGATTGAGGCCGACGTTATTATCTACTGCACGGGTTATAGAATACTCGATTATGATCGATTCGATGTGATCGGACTCAATGAAGCGAACCTTGGTGCGGTGATGGGGGACACACCGCGTGCGCACAAGGGTATTTCTGTGCCAGATTTCCCCAATTTCTTTTTCGCTGTGGGTCCAAACGGCCTCGTCCTAAACGTTTCTTATTTCATCACTGCTGAGCGCAATGTTGAAACGATTGTCGGCTTACTGTCCGATCTGCGCAGCGCGGGGAAACAATCTCTGGATATAAAAAGGGAGGAGTTTCAGAGCTACAATAATACGATGGATGAAAAATACGCTAAATTTAGCTGGGGCTCGTCTGACTGCAACAGCTATTACACGAATGAGTCAGGGCACGCCTCATTTCTTTTTGCCGGAAATTTTAAGGAGTATAAGCGTTTACATGAGGCGACAGGGCTACAGGAATACGACATAGCCTGATCAGCAAAACAGAGCTTGATGATATCAGTACTGGATGTTGAGTCATTTACCCCCTGTAGCCTCCGCAGTGGGGACATTCGTGGTGGGTACTCTTGGTGACTTATTTAGCCCGCTACCAAATGCGCACGCGGCTCTTTGGGGGTAAATACATGGTGTCATCCTTCGTGACGCCAAAGGCCTCATACCATTCGTCAATATTTCGCTGAGGGTTCTGCCCACGCACCATCCCTGGCGCATGAGGGTTGGTGAGAAGCAGATTAAGCAGCGCGTCATTGCGAGACTTTCCGCGCCACACCTGAGCCCAAGCCATAAAGAAGCGCTGGTCGCCGGTGAAGCCCTCAAGCACAGGCGCTTCGCGCCCTTGCAGCGAAAGCCTGTAAGCGGTATACGCCATCTGCATGCCCCCCAAATCGCCAATGTTTTCGCCCATGGTCAGAGCACCGTTGACACAGGTTTTGTCGTCTCCCGGGATGGGGCAGTACGCGCTGTATTGCTCGCTCAGTTCCTTCGTGGCAGCGGAAAAGTTCTTGCTCGTTGCAGGCGTCCACCAGTTGCGAATTCGGCCGCTCTCGTCGAACTCGCGGCCCTGATCATCAAAGCCATGACCGATCTCATGACCGATAACCGCGCCAATACCGCCATAGTTGACGGCTGGATCTGCCTTGCCGTCGAAGAAGGGTGGCTGCAATATGGCCGCAGGAAACGTAATCTGATTCATTAACGGGGAGTAATACGCGTTGACGGTCGGAGGCGTCATATGCCATTCGTCTCGGTCAACCGGCTGCTTCAGACGACTAACCTGACGTTTCCACTCGAATCGATTCGCGTTTTGAATATTTTCAAATAGCGTGTCCGGCTCAACGGCCAGCCCCGAGTAATCGCGCCACGTTGAAGGGTAACCAATACGTGGATCAAAGGTCGCTAACTTTTTGAGGGCTTCAGCTCGTGTTGCATCATCCATCCAGTCCAGCGTGTCGATACGGGCTGCTAGTGCAGCCAGCAGATTATTCACCAGTTGCTCCATCTGTGCTTTATGCTGTGGCGGAAAGTGTTTTTTTACGTAAGCTTGTCCGAGACCTTCGCCTATATTGTTGTCGACTAGGGTTACGCCTCGCTTCCAGCGATCACGCTGCTGTTGCGTACCCCGCATCGTCCTGCTATAGAAGTCGAAGTTAGCATCATCGAAAGCCTTGGGTAGCAGGCTCGACGTGTCACTGGCACGATGAAACACCAGGTACTGCTTCCACGTGTTCAGGGGAACGGAATCGAGCAAGGCGGCACCTTTTGCGATTGCAGTGGTTTCGCCAACAACGACGCTCTGTGTGTCCTTGAGGCCAGTGGCCTCAAACACAACAGGCCAGTCGACATTAGGCGCCAGTTTCATCAGCTCGTCTCGATTCATCGGATTGTAGGTTGCTTGAACATCGCGCTGTTGCGCCGGCGTCCATTGCACCTGCGCGAGTGCCATTTCAAGCTGGAAAACCGCCTTAGCACTAGTGCGTGCATCGGTATCGCCTGTCAGTGTCAAAAGGGCAGCAATGTGGTTCTGGTAGGCGGTGCGAAAATCATCGTATTCTGCGCCCTTGTTGGTGTAGTAGTCGCGCCCCATGCCTAGCCCTGCTTGGCCGATGAATACTTTGTAGCGTGATGTGTCAGCCGGGTCCGGCTGTATGCCAAAGCCAAACGGAGCGCTCATCTCGATGCGGCCAATCAGCCTCATTAAATCCGTTTTATCCTTCGCAGCCGCAATGCGATCGAGATCCGGCTGTAGCGGTGTGATGCCCCGTTTTTCGATGGTCGCCTCATCCATCCACGAAGAGTAAAGAGCCACGACTTTTTTCAATGTAGGGTCAATGGGCGGCGATTCGATAAGTTCATTTAACAGAACATGCAGATCTGTCTCGGACTTATCGCGTAACACGTCGAAGCTACCGTAGCGCGACTTGTCAGCAGGGATAGTGGTTGTCGCGAGCCACTTTCCATTGACGTATCGGTAGAAGTCATCGCCGGGCTTGATGCTGGGATCCATTTGGGAAGTGTCGATGCCGAACGTGCCCAACGCGGCCGTTGACGGGGTTGAGGTGGCGGCCGCTGTAAGGGGCATCAGAGCCACTACAGAAGCGGCAAGCAAAAATGATGATCGCATGGGTTAACTGCCTTTAGAGATGTTGATGATGGATTGCACGGCTATTATCAGCATTATGCGGTATATCGACGAGGGAGGGTACCGCGCCAGAGGCTTGGCGGTTGAGGATTTTACGTGTGCGGAGTATAACTATTGCCTCGCTAGTTATAATGGCGTTTTAGCCGGGCTAGCCAACCCCTATTTGCCGGACAGATCTTGCTGATGAATGGGGGCTGGTTGTGGGCCTTACACGGATGCACGGAGGAGAATGGTATGGCGGATACTTCAATATTACTGGAAGGGCTGCATTTTGGTGAGGGCCCGCGGTGGCATGATGGGCGTTTATGGTTTAGCGATTTTTATGCACACGCCGTAAAGTCGGTGGATGAAACTGGGAAGGTGCGCACCGAGTTAACGCTCGATGACCAGCCATCGGGAATTGGTTGGTTGCCGGATGGGCGTTTATTGGTTGTTGCGATGAAGGAGCGCGCGGTCAAGCGCTTGGAGCCGACGGGGCTGGCACTGCACGCTGATATTAGTCATCTGACAGCGCATTTGTGCAACGATATGGTCGTGGATGCTGACGGTAGCGCTTGGGTAGGTAACTTTGGCTTTGATCTTGATGCTGAGCTGAGGACGCGGGGCGCCGACGTCATTAGTGACCATCCCTCTACAAACCTGGTACGCATCGATGCCGATGGATCGGTGTACTTGGCCGCGGGGGATATGCATTTTCCTAATGGCAGTGTTATTACGCCTGATGGCAGTACGCTTATTGTGGCTGAAACATTAGCGAGTCGTTTGACAGCGTTCACCATCAATGCCGACAAGTCACTGAGCGATCGCCGAGTCTGGGCCGCTGTTGAGAATGTTGCACCTGACGGTATCTGCCTCAATGATAATAATGAGGTCTGGGTGGCGAACGCACTTGCTCCTGAGGTGATATTGGTTGCCGAGGGAGGTGAAGTCCTCAAGCGAGTCGAAACCAGTCAACCTTGTTACGCCTGTATGCTGGGGGGTATGGACGGAAAAACGCTGTTTGCTGTGACGGCGGCATCATCGGACGGCGAGCTCGCTGCCGCTGAAAAAACCGGGAAGATTGAAACGGTGCGAGTGGATCGAGCGAGAGTGGGTTGGCCTTAATCGTGTGTGGAGTTGCCTGGGGCAAACAATAGAATTCTGGCTACTGTGATCGCGAAGGTGCGATTGTGCCTCCTGATCGGGCAATAACGGCTAAGCGATTCTGCGCCTTGCCAGCGTAAAAGGTCAACTAAGAGAGCGACGCCGAGGGAATACATAGCGCTGACGCTGTACCAATTAGTCCATTTCTAGAGACTGCTGTCCAACGGCTTTGGGCGTTGCGCGCTGCTGCAGTCCTTTGCGCCCTGTATCGGAGTTTGAGCCACTGTTCAGTGCTGTCGGAAGATTGCCCTGTAATAATGATAAACGCTAAAATAGCGCAGTCTGGTCTGATTTTAAACTACTATAGAATGTGACACGGCGTGTTCCTTGGGCAGGGCTGAATGTCACGTCCTGTGCGGACCCGCATGGATCCGTTATAATGGCAACCGTGTCACTCACGACTAAGGGTAGGGCGTATGTCCAGCAATGACCGTATTCCGGCCGTACAGGTTGGCAGTGGAGAGAAATTCGTTAATGACTTGGGAATTACCGCCATTAAAGACGGTATCAAGTCTTCCGGCGAGAACGATCCACGTCAAAAGAAGCCTGACTGGTTGCGCATTCGTGTCCGCGGCGGCGCGACGTTTGAGAGAGTTCAAGGTGTTGTTCACCAACACAAATTGGCTACCGTGTGCGAGGAGGCCAAATGTCCTAACATGAGTGAATGCTGGAGTGCGGGTACCGCGACCATTATGTTGATGGGGGATGTGTGCACGCGAGCCTGCCGTTTCTGTGCGGTGAATACGGGTAACCCCAAAGGATGGCTGGATGCTCAGGAGCCCGATAACGCCGCGCGTTCTGTACAACTGATGAATCTCAAGTACGTGGTTTTGACCTCGGTCAACCGGGACGATCTGCCAGACGGAGGAGCATTGCACTATGCAGCCTGCGTGAAACGGGTGAAGGAAGTGAATCCGGGCACTGCAGTGGAGACACTCACGCCAGATTTTATGGGTGTGCATGCAGATATTGAAAAGGTGGTTGATTCTGGTATTGCTGTGTTTGCACAAAATATTGAGACGGTCTATCGACTGACTCATCCGGTGCGTGACCCGCGCGCTGGTTATCAACAGACGCTGGATGTGCTGGCTCATGCAAAAGCGTTTCGCCCCAAGGTGCTGACCAAAACCAGTCTTATGCTCGGTCTGGGAGAAAGTGAGGCGGAAATAGTCGAATGCATGGACGATCTACGTGCCGCCAATGTCGATATTCTAACTCTTGGTCAGTATCTGCAACCGACACCTAATCACTACCCTATTGCTCGATATGTTAGCCCCGAAGAGTTTGAACGTTATCGGCAGTGGGGCCTGGAAAAGGGCTTTTTTGAAGTGGTGTCCGGTGTGTTTGTGCGTTCCAGTTATCGCGCCGAGCAAGTGTTGGCGAAAAATAACGTAGGACTGCCATAAACGGTTCTCAAGAATCGCTGTTACATGAGCTAAGCGATGTGCCTGTTCTGGGTGTGTCATTAGGTCATGTATCCCTGTTGCGCTTGGATCAGACAGGAGGTCCGGCCCCCGGTAATAAATCGTTTAAGTTGGGGCACTATTTTTTTGAGGCAAAGCGCCTGGGGATTGCGCGCCTAGTGTCATTCGGAGGCGTCTGGTCAAATCATCTGCACGCGCTGGCGGCAACGGGTTACCAGCTAGGGTTCGAAACCGTCGGTATCATTCGGGGCGAGCCGACAGAAGAACCGTCCGCCATGCTGGCCGATGCGCGGCGCTGGGGCATGCGCCTCGTCTATGTAAGTCGACAAGAGTATCGGCAGCGCCATGACATTGTTTATCAGCAGCAACTAAAGGAGCGTTTCGCACCCTGCTTATTGATTCCAGAGGGGGGTGCCTCCATCGGAGGGGCTCGAGGCTGCATGGCCGTTGCGGATATCATCCGCCAGAGAGCGCCGTTAGCGCGGCACATTGTTGTGCCAGTGGGTACCGGTACAACAATGGCAGGGCTGGTGGCGGGTCTAGACGAAAGCTTTAAAATCGATGGCATCTCTGCCCTTAAGGGCGCGCATGATCTGGCGCAGCGGGTGCAGGATCTGCTCCCGCACCTGCCGCACGATAACCCCGCGAGCTGGCAGATTCTGCACGATTATCACTGCGGTGGTTTCGCCCGCGTCAACCGCTCACTGCGCGAGTTTATGCTGACATTCGAAGCCATTCACGGTTTCGAACTCGAGCCTGTGTATACCGGCAAGATGCTGCTTGCGATCCATCAGTTACGTGCATGTGGTGCCTGGGACAAGGATGCACCGGTGTTGGCGATACATACCGGGGGCCTGCAGGGCCGCCGCGGATATTCGTGGCTCAGTTGATACGTTTCGATCGAGCAGCGAGCGGTGCTTATTCATTCGGCGTACCGCCTCAGGTCAAAAAACGGCAACGTTAGCCCTGTGTCGCGCCGAACTGATAACTAATTTGCAGATATGCACCTCGCGGTTGGCCAACAAAATATCGATATTCCCCGAAGCCGAAGTCTGCTCTCTCAGCGTAGTCTTCATCTAACAGGTTGGTAAGGCGCAATCCTGCTGACCATCGTGCGGTCAAGTCACTGGTAATACGCAGGTTTACCAGCGAGTGGCCGTCGTATTGATGGTTGTTCTGCGGCTCCAAATAATAGGAGTCCATGTAGACCCACTCAAGCTCAGCTCGACTGCTGCGTCCGACGAGTGTGGAAAAATCCCAGTCCAGACGGGCACTGCCGAAAGCTCTTGGGGCAGTGTCGATATCGTTGCCCTTAATGTTGCCGCTACTACCCAGTAATTCAATGTTGCTGTCGTAGGTGTGGTTTGCGACATTCGCATCTATGCCCACAGACCAACTGTCATCTAGCGCATAGTCTACGCTTAATTCGGCTCCATAATGGCGGGTTTGGGCGCCGCTGATATTGTATCGATTGGCGTCCTGAAAGATAACGTCGTCTTTGTGCATGTAATAGACCGCGACATCGTAGCGCGTAGTACCAAGCCAGTCGCCGCGGAGCCCCAGTTCAACATTATCGATTTTTTCCGAGTTCAGATTGGCCGTTTCTTGGCCTGATTGCAATCGGTATAATTCTGTCGCCTGCGGCGCACGAAAACCGCGTGCCAGTCGCAGATAAGCGATGTGATTTTCCGTTAGGCTATAGCTGACTCCAGCGTTAAGTGACCCGTCGGTAAAGCTGTCCTCTCGGTCTGACGGCCGGTAGAAGCGACAGTTGGTCGCTGCGGGGCCACAGGGAGCACCATCGGTGGTTTTGTTGTTGTAGTCGTAGTTGGTGTATTCGAGTCGCACCCCGCCGTCAATCTCCCACGGTGAATCGCTTTGCGTGCGCAGTTGGCTGTAGATTGCGCCGCCCGTCGCATTCACCCGATAGTCATAGTGCACCCCCGCAGGTTGGTTAGGGCTAAAGTCTTCATCTTGCGTCTCCTTAAGGCTGGCGTTTGTGTACTCCATGTCGATGCCGTTTATCCAGCGCAATGTGTCGGTATTCGTCTGCAGTGTAGCGCGCAGTCCCAGGCTGTCATGTGCATTTTCTTCTACCGGCTGCCAGGGCAAATAATGTTGCAGGAACTCCATATCGTTGTCCCGCAAATAGGGCGTGAGGGTGAGCGTGTTGGTGTCGTTCAGTGCGATGCTGGCCGCACTGTAAAAGCGCACAGACCATGCATCCCTATACGCATTGGGGTTCGGATTACGCTTTTTCAAGTCATTATGTTCGTAGGCTTCATAGCCTTTAATAAAGCCTGCAGTGTTCTGGTTCAGGTTGGCAGCATCCAGCACGGTACGAACATTCCAGCTCTGGCCCGCATAATCATGGCGCACCGTGGCCTTTTGTTGGTCATAGTCGGAGTCATCCTTATACCCGCCGTCAGTTGTGCCGTTGGCACTGACACTGATGCCGTGTTTCCCCATCGTATTACTGAAGCGGTACTTCGCACGGTAGTAGTCATAAGGCCCTGCTTCGAATGCTAGCCTGTTGTCGATTTCTTCTGTCGGCGCGGCGCTTATGACATTGATAACGCCATGCATCGCATTAGAGCCATACAGTGCTGTAGCCGGACCTCTGATGACTTCAATGCGACCCGCCTGCTCGAAGTTTGTGTCAAACAGCTGGTTTACATTACAAAATCCTGGTGCGCGCAGGCTGATGCCATCTGCAGCCGCAAAGAAGGCTCCACAGCCGCCGGCACCCGTTAACACCGGTGAGCGCAGCGCGATAATGCTTTCCTGTCCATTGCCGCGACTAATCCAGGCGCCTGGTACGCGTTGCATGATTTCATTGATATGAATCGGATCAACCAGTTCCAGCGTTTCACTGTTTACTGCAGACCAAGCGAGCGGTAGCTTCATCGCGTTCTCTTCTACCCGGCTGGCAGTGACGAGAATATTCTCTTCCAAAGTGCCGCTTTGAACCGGTGCAGAAGTGACCAGCGCGACGAGCATTAGTGACTGAATAGGAAATGTTGGGCTTTTGCCGAGCATGCGTTTTTCTCTAAGGTATAATCAGATCGCGAGTGTAGCTGATTAGATTCTTTACCCCAATAGCTCGGCACACTTTTGCACGGTTGACTGAACAAGTGGCCGGCGAGAAATTTTGCGGTATACTGAGTCGATAAATACAGTAAAACAGCGCTGCAATGCAGCCGGTTGCAATAACAACGTAATGAAGGACGACTCCATGTCACATAAACGCTTAGCGGCACTTTTGGCCTCTTTCATGGTGCTCGGTGCTTGTACTCAGCTCGATGCCACATCATCCGCTGTGCCGGAGCGGGGCGACCCTGCCTTTTTGGAGGCGGTGAATGCGCGTGCAGATGAGCTCTACGTCAACCGTGAGACGCAAGCGGGTGTTCAGGGTTTCCGCACTCTTTACATTGCGCCCGCGAATTTGGCCGATATGCAGGTTATTCAGCCCGAGGGCGCAACTGCCGATGAGGCTTGGCGAGTGACGGAATCGGAGGAGAAAATAATACAAAAAGCGATAGCCCGAGAGTTTTCTGCAGCGCTCAGTTTCGACGCAGCGTTTAACCTTGTCGATAGCCAAGAGCAGGCAAAAATCATTGTGAATACATCACTGGTTGCGATTCATCCCAATGAGAGTCGCGAGTCTGTCGCTGCTGGGGCCAAGCTGGGCGGTGCGATTACTGTCAGCATTGCGCTTGTCAACGCGGCCACTGGGGCGGTTATGGTGCGTTCGGTAGACACAAAGTCCAGCGACGATATTTGGGCGTTCAATCAAGTGGATAATGATGATCCGGCAATTGACCTGATTTTTCGTTCCTGGGGAAACAGTATTCGCCGCGGGATGTTGCAAGTGCAAGGCCGTTCACGTGACCCACTGGTGCAGCCTATCGTGCTAAAGCAGCAGTAAAAAAAGATCCAACTGACCGCACACCAAGCCAGAGGAGAGAGGCTAATGAAGGAGAGACTATGGGCAGCGAAATCGAAATGTTGTTAGTATTTGGAGCGATCTGGGCAGGGTTATTTGTTTTTTTCTACTCTCGCATAGCAGGTAACAAACTGAAGGCGAAACGCCGTAAGTCGGTATAAGGTAGAGCCGGCAGCAGTGTCGCCTAAAAGATGGTTACGGCTAGCGCCGCATTGGCGCACAGTGTTGGCAGCCACGCTTTAGTTCGCGGCAATGATGTTGGGGTTGGTGGCAGCGCTACTGGGACCTTCCTTGTTACGAATAGCGTCGGCGATGCGAAACAGCGGCACTTTCAGCATGTCTACAAGTTCTTCGCTGGCACCGGTCTGTTCCAGAGCTTTATCCATACATAACAGCCACTGATCGCGCTCGGCCGGCCCAATGTGATAGGGAGCGTGTGGTGTGGTCATGCAGACTGTATCGTATTTCTTCGCATACAGAGGAGGGCCGCCCATCCAGCCCGTGAGATACTCAGCCAGCTTGAGTTTCATAGGCTGCAGTTCAGTGGCATGCATCGCCCTCAAGGGCGCGGCCTCCGGCAAAGTGTCCATGATGTCGTAGAAAGTGCTGGTTAGATGGCTAATGCCGTCCTCACCCAGAATCTGGTAAGGCGTTCGTTCCGAGTGACTCATGTAAGCAGTTCCTTTCTATGATGATGTGCAGTCTTGCTTGAGCGCGTTATTATAGTCGGCAGCCACTGCATATTGTAAGCAGTGTGAAACACGGCGATATTCTGGCGACACTAAGCCCTTTTGGCTGCTAGAGGTACAGATATGAATAATAATTCGGATAGTTTTTCGGTTAGCGCAAGGATAAGAAGCTTCATGCACGCGCTGGAGGGGATTGCTGAAATAATGCGCACTCAGCACAATGCGTGGTTACACGCCTTAGCCACCCTGTGTGTTTTGGCGGCAGGGTATGCCGTTGGCGTGTCAACATCGGAGTGGTGTTTTTTAATTGTGGCCATCACGGGCGTGTGGGTAGCAGAAGCGCTGAATACCGCTTTTGAACTCTTGTGTGACGTTGCATCACCCGAGTTTCACCCTTTGGTAAAGAAATCTAAAGATGTGGCAGCCGGCGCGGTTCTGTTGAGTGCTATCGGAGCCGCCGCTATCGGACTTGTTATCTTTATCCCTTATGTTGCCTCTTACCTTTAACCCGATACATTCACTTCTGCATTTGTAGGGTGCCTAGTCGTTCGTCCTTTGCTAGAATTCCAGCGCTGTCTAGCGCGCGTCTGAAGTCTTGCAGCCTGGACCAATTAAAACAACTGAATACAGGACAACCGCTATGAGTCTTGCCCACAAGGTATTGGCCGTTAATGATGATCTCCCCATTCGCACGGATGCGCCAGTGCACAGTGGGAAAGTGCGTTCCGTTTACTGGCTGACCGCCGCCGATAGTGCTCGTTTGGTGCTTGAACGAGGCTACGATGTCGCACCGGATGCCCCATTAGCCATTATGGTCATATCGGATCGTATCTCTGCCTTCGATTGCATATGGCACGGCGAAGGTGGCATGCGCGGAGTTCCCGGCAAGGGCGCTGCACTGAATGCAATTTCCAATCACTGGTTTCGACTGTTCAGAGAGCAGGGTTTAGCGGAAAGCCACATTCTGGAGGTCCCCCATCCACTGGTTTGGATTGTGCAAAAGGCTAGGCCGGTGATGATTGAGGCTATTGCTAGGCAATATATTACCGGTTCGATGTGGCGCTCTTATGAGAAGGGCGAGCGAGAGTTTTGTGGCATCACGATTCCCGATGGTTTGCAGCGCGATCAAAAGTTGCCCGAGTTATTGATCACCCCGTCCAGCAAAGGTGTCTTAAATGACATTCCAGGTGTGCCCGCTGTCGATGATGTCAACGTCACCCGTCGCGATATTGAGAATAATTTTTCGGCCTTTGAGTTTGATAGCGTTGATGATATAGCGCGTTATGAAACCCTGTTGCGCGAGGGCTTTGACGTGATTAGCGCAGAATTGGCACGTTTGGGTCAGGTTTTTGTCGATACAAAATTTGAGTTCGGCTATGTCAAGGATAAAAGCGGCAATCAAAAACTGATTTATATGGATGAAGTTGGAACACCTGATTCATCGCGAATCTGGGATGGTGAAGCATTGAGCGAGGGTCGGGTGGTTGAAAACTCAAAAGAAGATTTTCGGCAATTACTGCTACAGCACTTTCCGGACCCTGATATCCTGCTCAATAAGGATCGCATTGCGGAACGAGTGGCTTTGGCGCGTGACAACGCACTCCCGGTGGATGTGCTAATGGAAATATCGAAAACCTATGTGGGTATCGCGGAGAAAATCACGGGCGCGAGCCTGCAATTAGCCGAAAACCCCAAAGCTGAAATCATCGAGGTGTTGCGTAACGACTTTGCGCTCGTTGACTGAGTCAGTTCATGCTAACTGACCCAAGCTTTTACCTCTTCAGTGTGCCGGCGGTATTGCTGTACGGTGTTACTAAGGGTGGCTTTGGCGGCTCACTGGCGATTATTTCGGTGCCGATGATGGCGTTAGTGATGCCGCCCACTCAGGCTGCAGCGATTCTTCTACCAATCCTCGTGGTTATGGACTTGTTGGTTGTAAAAGCCTATTGGGGAGTGTTCGATCGTCGAGCACTGTATCTGTTATTGCCCGCGGCGATACTGGGCATTGGTATCGGTTATCTCTCTGCAGAAGCCATGAATGAGCACTATATGCGCATTTTGATCGGTGTTCTGGCACTCGTGTTCGGGCTACAGAGCCTAATGGGGCTAAAATCATTCTCGGGCAAGGAGCACAACGCCGTCAGTGGTGGCTTGTTCGGCGCATTAGCGGGCTTTAGCAGCTTCAGTATTCACGCGGGCGGACCGCTATTTACCCTATATCTCATGCCGAAGCAGCTATCGCCGTTGTTGTTTGCAGGCACTGCGGGGCTTTTTTTTGCAGTGGTCAACGTTGTGAAGTTGGTGCCGTACTATGCCCTTGGGCAGTTTACTCAGGACAATCTTCTGTATTCGCTGGTGCTGATACCGCTAGCGCCTTTGGGCGTGAAGATCGGTTATTATCTGGTGCGACATTCAACGCCGACGTTTTACTATTCGGTGGTTAGTTATTGCCTCATACTGGTGGGGGGAAAACTAGTGTGGGATGGCGTTAGCGCGCTTTCTGGAACGGCTTAAGCGCTAGGCGAGAGGAAGGACGTATGAATATTGTAAAATTAACGGCGAGTCTCGCGGTGTCTGCGCAGATTACACTAGACGATGTTGTGCAAATCGCAGCAGCCGGTTATACCGTCTTGATTAATAATCGACCGGATGGCGAAGAGAGTACGCAGCCTCTTAGCGCCTCTATCGAGGCAGCGGCAGAAGCGGTAGGCATGGAATATCATCACATGCCAATGACCGCGGTCAGCTTTCCGGGGCCAGATTTAGATGCTATGAGTGATCTTTTCGACGACCCTTTGCGCCCAGTATTAGCCTTTTGCCGTTCCGGTACACGCTGTGCAAATTTGTGGGTGGCAGGGCGGGCAGATGCTGATATGGCAACCGCACTGCAGGTGGCATGTCAGTGTGGCTTTGAGCTTGATATGGCCTCGTCCTTTATTGCAGATGCCGCGCAGCCTAAGTAGCGTGTATCGCTGGTATACAGTCACGTAAGGAAGGTTTATGCCTGAGACTATCGAAGCTCGCCCCGCCAGCACGGTTGTGTTGTTGAGGGATACCGACAATGGTCTTGAGACACTACTATTAAAACGCAACAAGGCGCTGGTTTTCGCTGGTGGTGCTTGGGTTTTCCCAGGCGGCTCAGTTGACCCAGAGGACTTTGAAGCTGGGGACGGCAGCATCGCTAAAGCCTCGCGAATTGCCGCCGCACGGGAGGCGAATGAGGAGTCAGGTTTGTCGCCAAAGCTTGATGACATGGTGTTGCTGAGTCACTGGACCACGCCGGTGGGTGAGCCGCGGCGTTTCTCTACGTGGATTTATGCGGCGCCACTGGCGGAAGACGTTGAAGTGGTGATTGATGGCGGTGAAATTCACGACTCTCGATGGCTGAGTGTGCGCGCTGCTGCGGCCGAACATGAGTCTGGCAATCTGGTTATGTTGCCTCCGACCTACTTTACACTGCTGGGACTTTCACGTTATTCCAGTGTGGCGCAGATGGTTGCGCAGGAGCGCAGCTCCCCGGTGCCGGAGGTGTTCCCCGTGTTCGCCAATGATGGAGAGCAGGTGATGGTGATGTTTCCCGGGGATGCAGGTTATGACAGTACCGATGGCAGTCTCCCTGGAGCTCGCCATCGAGCGGTATTGGGTCACAAGTGCTGGCAATATGAGTACTCAGATGTCGATCCTACATACCCTCCCATATTAAAACGGTAGATAACTTTAATATACTGCCAAGCAGTACAAAATCCTTTGGGATGTTCCAGGATGTATTTTCCATTAGCTGATTGTGTTGTTTGCCTCTGCACTGGCGCAGGCACCTCAGTCGTCGCTTTTAAGCGGGTGAGTGTTGTTAGCACGCTGGCTGTTGACGATTTAAACTTCAAAACATTAGATCACTGGGTGAAGACGGGAGAGAAGCGATGACGGAAGGTGGGTGCCTGTGTGGCGCGGTGCGCTTTGGGGTTGAAGCGTTTAACTCAGCCATTTTTAAGTGTCACTGCTCCAAATGCCGGAAGGCTTTTGGGGGTGCATCCAGTGCTGCGGCGCTGGTCCGTGAAGACGATTTTTCTTGGCTACAGGGCGATGAGCGCGTGCGGGAGTTTCAATGTGAAAGTGGATTCAAGCGCCGGTTCTGTCCCGATTGCGGATCGATACTGCCGCAGTATTTGCCTGACTATACATTGCACTGGATACCGGTAGGGTTGCTCGATTCTGACCCTGGTGTTCGGCTGAAACAGCATATTCATGTCAGTTCCAAGGCTGCCTGGGAAGTTCTCGATGCAGATACTCAGCAGTATCGTGAGGGATTTGGTTCGTGACGGAACATTAGGCGGTTTGCAAATGCGGCTGAAAAGCGAATGCACGGTCACCCTGGTAGTCTCCCATCTGCTTTTTATCCGGTGTTACCGCTAGCGCATCTTTTGGGTGGGGCAACGGAACTTGCCTACCGTAAAATCACGCCGAGATAAGTGCTTGGTGCGCCTACCCGTAACACGCTTGCGCCAAACCTGAAAAGAGCGCGGTTTTATTTCTTGACGCATGAGCTTAATCACTTGCGGCTCTGACAGTCCATAGGCGGCATAAATCGCCTCGAAAGGCGTCCGATCTTCCCAGGCCATCTCAATGATTCGACTGATCTCACTGGGATCCATGATGACTCTTTTCCCGTTAATGGCACACTGCCGCAAACTGCTTGCTTGTGGATGAAATAACACGCTGCAGCAGTATACCGTTTGCAGGCCACCTAAAGCCCGCTTTGTGTCGCGAATTTAACCGTTGATACGACAGATGCAGTTAACATGGCCATCGGCGTTTTAAACTCAGAGGGTTTCCTTTGCCGACTGTCCCTTGACTCTTGGGTAAAAGACAGTAGCCTTCAACCATGCAGCATCAGCCTAATGGTATCGTGGGAGCTAGATTGTCAGACCCTCGAGTCTCACAATTCCTCATGACCGCCACCTATGTGGTTGGGGCGGCTGGGTACTTTGCGCTCTCGGCGCTGGCTACATAACAACTTAGTGATGGCAGAGACTGAAGCAATGGCGATAAGTACTAACCTGTTGGGCCTAGAGTATGTGATAACAATGGCAAAGCAGCGCACTGGACTGGACGATTTTGGGGACGATAGCTTTCGGGCACCACTGAAAATTCTATTAGAAGCGCTTGTTGAACAGGCCGATCTTAACGAGGCCGGCATTCAAGGGCAGTCCGAAAGAATTATAGAGATCCTGTGCCAGCGCCTTCTCGCGCAGAGCTTTTTTGATAAGTACCCTGACATTCTTAACGAAGAAATATTGAATCCAGTGGTGATAGTCGGCTTGCCTCGCACGGGCACGACGATGTTACATAGAACATTGGGCAGTGATCAGCGCTTTTACACGCCAATATGGTTTGAGACCAGATTTCCCTCGCCCCCCATAGATTGGGATTTTACCGGTGAAGACCCGAGGCTGGAAGCCGCCAAGGCTGAAATACTGGGAATGCTCGATGCCAATCCCGAGTTGGCTGCTATGCACCCGTTTGATGCAGAAGCCGCCGACGAAGAAATTATGCTATTGGAGCAGTCTTTTTACAGCAGTGTGCCTGAGGCTTTTTGTAATATCCCTGATTATGCCAACTGGGTCGACAGTCACGATAATACCCCTGGGTATCAATATTTATACAGAGTATTGCAATTCTTGCAGTGGCAGAAAAAACGTAAGGGACAAGAGGGTCGGCGGTGGTTGCTAAAAGCGCCACATCACATGCACCATCTTGATTTGTTGCTAGCGACATTTCCCGGAGTGAAAGTTGTTCAGACTCACCGTGACCCTTTAGAGACGATACCTTCATTTACCAGTCTCAATTATGGCTTGTGGAAGTTAAATACAGACAATCCCGATGCACAGGCGGTCGCAGATATCTGGTGTGCCAAGTTTTCTCGCAGTATGCGCCGGGCCATTGGCATACGCGATCAACATCCAGACTGTTTTTTCGATGTCAACTATAAGGATACAACGCGCAATGCCGATGGTGTTCTAGAGTCGATCTATAAATTTATCGATATGGAATTTACCGATGGGGCAAAAGCGGGGATAGAGAAATGGCGGGATAAAAACCGACGTGATGATCGCGCTGCCCATGAATACAGTTCAGAACAGTTTGGTTATACCGAAGATTTTCTTAAAGCTGAATTTAAAGACTATCGCCACCGTTATGGCTTTGAATAATCGGTATATCTAATGATTGGTTAACGCTGAATATTGCTGATTTAACTTGGTAAAATACGGTGACTACTCTACTTAACTCACCTTGCGCCGTTGGCAATTAAATCCCCAATAAAGCAACCGCACGCCGCTGAGCTGCCTTAGTTTATTCGCCGGGGGCGAAATCGACGCCCTGAGTGACGGCTTCCCAAGTGTCCAATGACTGTCCAACCTGAGTTAGCTTGTCGCGGTAGGTGGTCAATACGCCGGCCCCTAGCAGCAGCTGCGCTGGTAGCTCGTCCATATAGGCTAGATCAATAAACACCTGTGCCGCCCGCACAGGGTCGCCCGGTTGTTTGCCGTCCATCTCGCCAATCATGTCCAGTCGTGATCCCACATGCTCATAATAGTCGTCAATGGGCGTCTGGGTGCGCTGCATAGAGCGGCCCGACCAATCTGTGCGGAAAGCGCCCGGCTGAATTGAACATACCTTGATGCCAAACGGGGCTACTTCCTTTGCCAGCGCTTCCATCAAACCTTCAAGAGCGTACTTGGAGGCACTGTAATACCCAGTGCCCGGGTTGGCCATTAAGCCCGCCTGAGAGGAGTTGTTTAAAATGACGCCTCTGCCGCGCTGTCGCATATGGGGCAATACCGCCTTGGTCAACGCCAAGACACCAAAGAAATTAGTTTCGAACAGCTGCCGCACGGCCGCTTCTTCGCCTTCTTCAATCGCACCCACATAGCCATAGCCCGCGTTATTGACCAATACATCGATGACGCCAAAATGACCTAGCGCCGCAGATAGCGCCGCCTCGATTTGATGCGCGTCCGTGACATCCAGTGCTAACGACAGAGTTTGCTTTGGATATCGCTGACATATATCGGCGATGGCCTCTGGACGTCGAGCGGTGACCGCCACACTGTCGCCATGCGCAAGTGCTGCCAGCGCAATGTGTCGTCCAAAGCCAGTTGAACATCCGGTAATAAACCAAATTTTCGGGCTCATCTATGTTTCCCCTGCGAGCCGCCAAGCATAGCTTGCGGCTCGTTCGTTGCTTATGCGCTGGCGTTGGTCTGCAGAAATCTTTTTGTTTTCAGACAAGGTGGCCTGATACTCTGCTAAGTTGACCAGTGACGAGCGCACTCCCAAACTATCGGACGCTTTGCCACCCGCAAATTCAGCCCAACGTAAGGTCAGAATGCCCTCGCGCATATCGGTGGGGTCCAGCCAATTGTGTACGCCAGGGTCAGTCATCGAGAGAACGAAGGTGTAACTACCATCCGCATTTGAGAGCGATTGTGCGCTGTTCATACAGCCGTTGCGTTCCGTAATATTATTAGTAGTACCCCATATGTTGGTAATGGGGGCGATGAAATAGTCGGCCCCACCCATGTCGACTTCCAGCACGATAGCGTGTTTGGAGTCGGGCAACTGGAAGTGGCCCATGATATAAATCTGCCCAACCTGGGCGCCGTCGTCTTCTCGATCGATAAGGAAACTAAAATCGTTGGCTTCTTTCTGCAGCGCTTGGTTGTTCCAGCGATGGGAATTGGTTGCGTATTTGCGCATGTACTGGCCAGCCAGTTCAATCAGTTCATCGCGCCCTCGTTGGGCCTGCGCGGGTGCCGGCCCCAAGCGTTCAACCTGTAGCTCATTCACGCGGTCCCCAGCCCAATCAAAGATGACATCGCGAATATAGAATTCAAACGCGCTATCGTCGGTCTGAACGTGATTGACGCGTTCACCCGCCGGACGGTTGTCTACGGTTATTTCAAATCGACCCTCTTCGTCTAGTATCAGGTCTTTGCCGTTGACCAGGCCAACGGTGCGCATATCTTTGTCCCACAAGGTAAAGTAATTCTCCACCAGGCGTTTTTTTTGCACCCGACCGCTAATCACATATTGCTCAGAACCCTGCACAGGAATTACCCGATATACGCTGTCTGGATTATCGATTCCCCAGCGCGAGCCGGGAATATGCTGGCCGTCTAAATCATGAGACAGGCGACTGATAGTAATAACTTTGGGGTAAAGCGGATCTTGGTTTAGCGCCCAGACCACTGCACTAAACATGACTTCTTTAAACGCCGCATCGAAACAGGCCCGCATATCAGATGACGGTTTAGCTAAGTCGAGCCAGTAAGCTGCCACGTTCGTGTAAACCTCCTGTAGCTCAGGCGAATTGAACAATTCCAGAGCCAGTAATTCGTGCTCTCGCTGCTGAGGTGTATCGATAGGGTTGTTGACCTTAGCCACCGTAAAAGTCCTTCTATATAAACATCACAAGTGTAGTTTATGCGTGCGGTAATTTCGCGCAACCCATCGGTATACATTTAAATTATGAGCTTACCGCTGGCACAGATAGGTGTACTGGGCTTAACACAGGCCGTCGTCACAGTGGAGCAGCTGGGTGCCAGCGCGAATAAAGATAATTTTTTGGCTTGTGGTCGCAGTGACAAGCGGTCAGCCTAGCCAGCCAGCTTCATCGCCTGCCAAGGTATCTCGCCCTTGACTATGAAAACCTTGTGGCCCAAGTTCAGCGCCACCAAGACAAACCACGATTGTCGGAAGGACTGGGGCCCTCTTTGTCGTTATAGTGTGAGCTGGCTAATGGTGAGATGGTGACGGCTGCGAGGACAATAATGGTGAGGACTTTTTGGCGTCGAAATTGAGGATATTCAGTCTCAGGTTGCGATGTTTGGATAATTGTGAGAGCCATCAGACAGTGTATTCAGAGATGGAAGCCGCCAACAGGACAAATTTAGTAGGGCCTTTCAGTGCCCTGTGGGCCAATGACGACTAATTTTTTAAACCTTTCGGTCATTACGGCAATTCTGAGGCTGCAATGCGCAGTGATTACGCTACCATGTAGTCGAAATTTGTGGAGTACCGATGATGAGTGCAGAGCAGCAGTGGGATTACAGTTTCGATGTGGTAGTGGTCGGATCTGGCAACGGTGGGATGACAGCGGCGCTTTGCAGCTATGAGATGGGCGTGAAGGATGTTCTTGTCATAGAGAAATCGGATCTCTTCGGTGGTTCCAGCTCTATTTCCGGTGGTGGCGTGTGGATCCCATGTAACCGATATGCCAATGAAGCCGATGCTGGAGATTCATTAGCAAGCGCCAAAACATACCTACGTCAACTGATTACAGAAGAGGAGGTGTCTGAACCGCAGCTAGATGCCTATCTGGAGAACGGTCCGAAGATGGTGGATTTTCTCCACGAGCGCACGCGTATGCGCTACGTGACTCTGGAACACTATCCGGATTACTACACCAATCTCGACGGCGCGATGGAAGGTCATCGTTCGATGGAACCGGAAACTTTTAATGCAAATGAGCTCGGTGAAGAGTGGCGACGGCTGCGGCGTACTCATCCGATGATGCATTTGGCGGGCAGGATTGGTTTTACTCAGGTAGAGGCTGCGCTGCTGATCGGTCAGCAGCCGGGGTGGTGGAAAACAGCGATCAAGTTGGTCGTCGATTATGTCGTGGATATTCCTTGGCGTCTGAAGGACAGATACCACCGTCGTCTAGCTACGGGTTGTGCTGGGGTTGCTCGTCTGCGCGCATCAATGCAGGACCGAGACATTCCGCTCTGGCAAAATACAGCGATGACGAAAGTTGTAGATGTTGACGGCAAAGTGGTCGGTGTTGAAGTACTGCGTGATGGTAAAGCGGTCAGAATTCAGGCGCGCAAGGCGGTTGTTCTGGCCGCAGGTGGGTTTGAACATAATCAGGAAATGCGTGAAAAATATCTCCCGCAGCCCACCGACCACCGTTGGAGTGCGGGCACAAAAGACAATACGGGTGATGCCATTCTCGAAGGGATGCGACTGGGCGCAAAAATGCATCGTCTTGACGAAGCCTGGTGGTGCAACACGATTTCTGTGCCGGGTGAGGACATTCCTCGCTTGAGCATTATGGAAAAGTCGTACCCGGGCTCCATTATGGTGAATCCGGCTGGGCAGCGATTTAGTAATGAATCACAAAACTACATGGCGTTTCAGCAGGAAACGTTTGCGAAGCATACCGAGGAAAACCCTCTCAATCCGAGCTGGCAAATATTTGATGCGAACTTCCGTGCCACGTATTTCGTCGGGCCGCTGTATAACAGCAAATTTCTGCCAGATTGGGCGGTGCCGAAGCGCTATGAAGAAGAAGGCTTTTTTGCTAAAGCGGATTCAATTGCCGAGCTTGCTCGAAAAATCGATGTGGATGTGGCGGGCTTGGAAGAGACAGTTAATAAGATGAATGAATTCGCCCGCGACGGTGAGGATCTAGATCACCAGCGTGGCGAGTCAGCCTACGATCGCTATTACGGCGACCCTCGTGTGACGCCCAATCCCTGTTTAGGCCCCATCAATAAGGCGCCTTACTATGCAATGAAGATTGATCCGGGTGACTTTGGAACCCAAGGTGGCATGATGACTAATGCTCACGCGCAGGTTATTCATGAAAACGGCACTGTGATTGACGGTCTTTATGCTATAGGTAATTGCAGCGCGCCAACGTTGCCCTGTTATCCTGGGCCGGGTTCGACCCTTGGGCCGGCTATGACGTTTGCTTATCAGGCGGCTAAGTCGATTACCGGTTATCGGGACTAGCGGTTAGCACTTCAGACATCCGCGACCTGACAAAGATTATTGGAGCACGGCGGGGATGTGGACCTCCGGGGGATACAGGTTTTCTGATGCAGTGGCCAAAAAATCTTTGTGGCCTTACATGGGCCTAGGATCTACCATTAAGTTTGACAGCAATAGTGCAAAAGTAGTGACCGTATTCGCTATCGGATTACAGGCGTTCTGGTCATTCTAGACAAGATAATCAACGACGCTAGAGCACCCTCTTCAGGCATAAAACCGGGAGGATGCGAGTCGATTTTCTGTCAATAGGCTCTTTGTTTTTCCTACACTTGCAATATAGCATTAGTCTTGGGAATAATATTGATGCTAGGCTCTGAAAACTTGATGTTTTCGGACTGCTCATACTCGTATGCAAACGATAAAAAACCTCCCTATTATTCCCCTCGCCGACCCTGAATTTTGGCAAGATCCGTACCCTCTGCTCGCCGAGTTGCGCGCCAAACATCGCGCCGCCGTTAACGATCAGGGAACGGTCGTGCCGCTGCATTGGGATGACTGCGAATGGACGATTAAGGGTACCGACTTTATTAATGAAGGGATCGAGTTTTTAGAGCGCCGTGGTTTTAATGAAGGCGACGCACTGCATACCTGGCGCAAGCACGCGCTCGGCGTGATGGAGGGTCCTGATCATTTGCGCGTACGCAAGCTGGTTAGTGGCGCCTTGTCTAGGCGCAGTATTGAGCCATTGCGTCCACTCATTCGCAAACAGGCACACGCTATCCTCGATATGTTTGCGGATAAAGGCGA
>CAJXWP010000016.1 GCA_913062625.1 uncultured Haliea sp.
TGTATCGCCCGTAGATGAGCGCCCTGATCAATCAAGCTGACATCATAACCGGCTTCAAACAGCACAAGACCAAGGTACCCACCAATGGCGCCAGCACCATAAATACAGACTTTCATAATTCAAAGGCTCAAGCTTGAGTCGGCACAGGCGGTATGATGCCGAAGTTGATTAGCACACGCAACTATGCGCGGGCTGGGGTCGGGACGCATAGAAATACAGTCGAGACTACCTTCTAACTCGCGGCGCACCTGTTCTGTGCCAACTGCTATATCAAGCCGCGGTGCCAATGGCCCCAGTACCTTATCGAGATTATTGTTAATCAGGGTAGCAAGCAAGCTCTCTACACTATTTATCCCGCTACTCTTTGATACTGTCTGGTGACCACGCCGCATCAACCCGCGGCACGGATGCTAACAGGGCCTGTGTATAGGGGTGCTGCGGGCGTGTCAGAATCTCCTCAGCCGTACCTTGCTCCACCAACCTGCCCGACTGCATGACCCCCACACGATGTGCTAGACCGGGAACAATAGAGAGGTCATGCGTAATAAAAAGGTAGGAGACGCCGAACTCGCTCTGCAATTCCTCCAGTAAGTCCAACACCTCTGCACGGATCGAAACATCCAACGCACTGGTAGGCTCATCACAAATAATCAATTCAGGCTCCACCGCCAACGCCCTCGCTATGGCGACACGCTGCAACTGACCGCCGGACAGTTCATGCGGATAACGTTGGCTAAACTCAGCACCCAGTTGTACTCGCTCCAATAACGCGCTTATACGTTGTTCGCGTTCTGCAACTGGCAGGCCCATAAGGCTATCTACACCTTCACGAATAATCTCTCTTACAGTGAGACGCGGATTCATAGAAGAAAAGGGATTCTGAAATATCACCTGAATTTTCTTACGGTATGGCAGTAAGGCTCGTCGATTCAGTGAATGTATCGGCAGGCCTTGGAAGCTGATTTTACCTGCCGAAATTCGGTCAAGATTCAGGATGGCGCGGCCGAGAGTCGACTTGCCACTGCCGGACTCACCCACCAGTGCATAGGTCTCTCCGCGACCGATGCTAAGTGACACGCCATCGACAGCTCGAACGTAATCTGTGATGCGTTGTAAAATACCCTTGCGAATCGGAAAGTGTACTTTGACATCATCCAGTTGCAACAACGCCTCACCTTCAAAGGCACTATGGAAATCGGTAAGGTCTGGCAAAGCTTCAATCAGTCTGCGGCTGTAGGCCTCCTTGGGATTGCGAAAAAAAGTATCCACTGGCGCTCGCTCGATAATTTCGCCCCGATACATAACAGCGACCTCATCGGCCGTATTTCTGACCACGCCCATATCGTGCGTGATCAGCAAAACCGCCAATTGGCGCGAGCGGGTCAAGCCTCTGATCAGTGCCAACACCTGCTGCTGAATAGTCACATCAAGTGCGGTCGTGGGCTCGTCAGCGATGAGAATATCGGGCTCGCAGGCTAGCGCCATTGCAATCATCACGCGCTGCTGCTGTCCCCCCGATAATTGGTGTGGGTAGAAGCCATAGCGTTCATCTGGGCTCTGGATACCCACCTCTGCAAATAATTGCATTACTCTCCGCCGAAGAGCCCCACCCCTCAGGGATGTGTGCAAACGCAGGGTCTCAGCGACCTGCTCACCGACCATCTGTACAGGATTCAACGCAGACATGGCATTTTGGAAAATCATCGCCACACGCTCACCGCGCACAGTCTGCATATCCGCTTCCGGCAGCTCCAGCAGATCCAGGCCAGCAACCCGAACCTCGCCGTCGGTAATCCCCAGAGCAGTCGGCAACAGCCGCATCGCCGCAAGAGAGGTCACCGATTTACCACTACCCGACTCACCGACCAGTGCGAATATCTCGCCAGCCTTTAACTCGAAGCTGACGCCATTGAGTATGGTGTCGCCAGTCTCCAGCGCTTTCACTCTGAGATTCTGTACCTGCATAACAACAGTAGACTGCCCCGTCATGCGGGAGCCACTCCTGATCCGGTGCGCGGATCAAAGGCATCACGCACCAAGTCCGCAAACAGATTAGCTGCCAGCACTAGTACAAACATAAAGAAGAACGCCCCACTG
Organism: uncultured Haliea sp.; assembly: GCA_913062625.1. GTDB lineage: Bacteria > Pseudomonadota > Gammaproteobacteria > Pseudomonadales > Halieaceae > Marimicrobium. The sequence continues at coordinate 2,098 of CAJXWP010000016.1, forward strand.
AGTGTCCACCATACGACAGGTTCACGAGATAATTCAGATCGGGCGCTGTTAATCATGTTGCCCCAACTGCCCATCGCCGGATCAATGCCCACCCCAATATAGGACAGCACCGCCTCAGCTAATACCAGCGAACTGAAATCAAGCACAAAGGTAATCAAAATAATGTGAACGACATTGGGCAATATGTGACGCATCACGATACGGCTGTGGCTCACACCGAAAGCGTGGGCGGCCTGGACAAATTCCAGCTGACTGATCTTAAGTGTTTCTCCGCGGATCAAACGACAAAGAGACGACCAACTGGTGACACCCAAAATAAAACACAGAGCAATAAATCGCGCGTCGGCTTTTTCCATACCGGTAGAAAAGAAGTCCGGATTCAAGTCGATATACACCTGGAACAACAGGACAGAAGCTGCGATCAGCAAAATACCCGGAATGGAACTCATGGTGGTGTAAAGATACTGTACTACATCATCCACCCAGCCCTTGAAATACCCTGCCATCACACCAAGCGTAACGGCAATAGGCAGCATAATCAGCGTCGCCAAAGTACCCAATAGCACGGCTGTGCGTACACCCTTGATACTCTGATAGGCCACATCGACTCCGCCACGATCGGTGCCCAATACATGGTAGTAACGACTGATAAGCACCAGCCACACCGCCAAACAGATGACAACCGTCTGTGTCGCCCATGAGGCGTACCAGGGCAGTGCACTACGGCGCAAAAAGGCCCATTGCACGCCGACCAATACAGCCGAGATCAATAGGCCAAAGACCAGAGCCCAGAGGGTTCTCGCAACAACATCTGCCCAGCGCTCCGCAGGTTTTGAAAGATGGCGTCCCGCATGGTCGAGTAGGGGAAAATCTCTGTATAACAGACCATTTTCATCCTTCATGTTCTGTTTCGCAAAGGACTTAAGTGCAAAGGGCGCAGAGTAGGTGCGCTCAAAGCGCTCACCCATCCCCACCAGCATCACATCCAGAGCGCTGGTGACCTGATTATTGTAAAAGACCTCACTGCTTTGCGCTCCTTCAACAGGTTCCAGCGCTCGACGGAAGTGCAGCGAATCGAGGAGTGCTATACCGACATAGACCAAAATCAGCGTGAAGGTCACCATACCTAGGCGTGTGCTGAACACCCGCCGCCAATGCTCTCGTGTCTGGGGATCGCGTCGCAACCGCAGAAAAAACAGGCACAGCGCCAGTACCAATATGTAAATCAATACGTCGGACCACAGCAGCAAGGGCTTCATCTGCTAATCCAGCCGCAACCTAGGATCAGCCCAGGTATAGGAAATGTCAGTGAGGATAAGTCCAATGATGTACAGAATAGAGCCTATAAATACCATACTGCGAACGATGGCAAAGTCCTGTGACTTGATGGCATCAAGCATATAGCTGCCTAGGCCCGGGATGCCGAAAAACGATTCTACCAACAGCCCCCCCATAAACAGCGACGGTATCAACACTACAATGCCGGTAAGGATGGGGATCAGTGCGTTAGGCAATATGTGCCTAAAAAGGATGCGGATCTCGCTGGCGCCCTTCGCTCTCGCAGTGCGCACATAGTCTTGGTTGGCTTCCTCCAAAAATAGCGTGCGATACCAGCGTGCTCCAGACCCAATACCCGCCACGACACCCACTAGCACGGGCAAGATTAAAAACTTCCAGAACTGTCCATGGGCATGAAACCCGGAAATAGGCACCAGCCGCCACGTTTTGGCCACGAGATATTGTCCCCCAATAATATAAAACAAATAAGAAATCGACATCATCGCCACGAACACAAACACGATCCAGCGGTCCAGTCGCGTGGCGTGGAACATCACTACCAGCAGCGCCACACAAATATTCACCCAGATACCCACAACAAAGCTCGGCACCGCCACTGCCAAACTTGGCCACATGCGCGTGGATATATCTGTGGTGATATCCCGCCCGCTCTCCGATCGACCAAAATCAAACGCAAACAATCGTAGTGACTTGGCAAAGAAAATGGTTTCCGTCACAGCACCACTGCCAGCAGCGTCAGGATTATAAAACAGTGGCCTGTCGTAGCCATTTTTTTTCTTCCATGACTGGATAGCTTCGGGTGTTACATATTTCGCTCCCAGCTGGGAGACCGCCATATCGTCAGGGGTATTTACCACGAAAAACAGCGTAAACGTCAGCAGGTTAACACCCAGCAAAATAGGGATGGCGTAAAACAGTCGTCGAATAATATAGGTCAGCATAACTATTCCTGTGCGTGCCGTGCAGTCGCTTTCTGACGACGGCGATAGGCAATGACTCCAGGCAACGCCAGTGCGACTAAAATGAGAGCCGCCGCGTAAAGGGGGCTCGTGATCGGTTGGTTCCGACGGTTCTGCATTTTGGCTCGCTCGTCAGGCTCCACTCGAACATACTTTAATGTCGCTCTAGAAATACCGTGACGCTTATTGTTGTGCACCCAGCTGTTATTCAAAAATATTTCCGTGGGATAGTACGCAAACAACCATACTGCATCATAACGGAAGAGTTCGACCATTCGAGCGACGAGTGAATCGCGCTCAGGTCCCTGCGGTAAAATGCGCATCTGACGGAATAACCTATCATATTCCTCGTTAGAGTAGTTGCCATTATTAGCGCCATCGCACGCGCATTCCAGAGGTCCCTCTGGTCCGTAGAGCAAAAACAAAAAATTCTCCGGGTCAGGATAATCGGCCGACCAACCGAATGAGAATATCTGCGTATTCCCGGTCAGCATTTTTTCCCGTGTTCGGTTGAAATCAGCAGGACGAAATTCCACCTGCACCCCAATCTGTGAAAACACACGGACAATCCAAGTCATCAGAGTGTTGTTGATCGCCTGACTCTGAACATCTAGAAAAATCTTCAACGGTTCACCGGTTATCTCATCACGGCCATTGGGGTAGCCCGCCTCCGCTAACAGTTGTCGGGCGTATTCGATCGGTTTTCGCTGCGCCACGCCATCCACCCAATCATAGACATAGGGGTTCATTCCGGCCTCACCCTCCAAATGACCAGGAATTCCAGGAGGGATAGGATTTTCAGCTACGATACCATTGCCCATGTAAAAAATATTGAGGTAATCCTCCGTTTGGAAAGCAATCTGTAAAGCCCGTCGCAACTTGCGTTTTTTCTCGGTGTAGCCACCGACAACCGGATCACGCATATTAAATCCGTAATAATAAACGGCCGGCTGCACATCCGGCGACATGGTGATGTTGTGTTCTTTCAATTCAGGCGCGAGTTCTACGCCATTGGCACCGATCTGAAATGCGCGATCAAACAAACCAGCGGGTTGACTGTGAACCTCTCCTGAGCGGTCGTAGTAACCTTGGAGAAACTTGGTCCACTGCGACAACGACTCTTTTTCAAGCCGAAAAACCGCACGGTCTAGAAAGGGAATAGGCTTACCCGCATCCTCTAGAAACCCTGCCTCTAAGTCGCCCGGCTCGCCTTCTGACGGAAAAAAATCGGCCCTATAGTTGGGGTTTCGCTCCAGTATAATTTCGCTGTTTGGATCATTACTGGCCATGAGAAATGGCCCGGAACCGACCGGCCACCAGTCCAGCGTGAGATTGCGATCGACGAAACCTGGGTTCTGATAAAAGCGATCAACTTCCGGACTAACGGGTGAAAAAAATGGCATCGCCAACCAGAATAAAAACTGTGGGTAACGGCCGATAATAGTGATCGTCAGCGTACGGTCATCCACCACTTCGAGGCCTTTCATTGAGTAGTTGTCTAGGTTGAGCCATTGATCACGTGGCAAAGAACCCACCTGCTCCGAAAACGCCTTCATACCAACAATATACTGAGACATAAAACCCAGCATGGGTGACCCAATTACTGGGTCGGCTAACCGCTTGATCGCATAAACATAGTCGTTGGCCTGTACCGGGCGATCACCCGTGTGAGGAAAATCCGGAATTTGGTGATAGCGCTCACCGGCCTCTGCAGTCTCAAACAGATATTCGGGCCGCCCCGATGCGTCGAGTGCGAAAGCCGGATGAGGCTGATAGTGCACATCATCACGCAAATGTAGGGTGTATCGCGTGAAGGCAACCGACTCATCGTCCTCTTTCACCGCCTTACCGGCGGAATCAAGATAGGTCACCTCTGGCAGGGAGTCCAGCGCGCCTGGAATCAGCTCGTAGGGACGCTTGAGAAAGTGGTACGTAAGAGGTGGCTCATAAATCTGCATCGTAAACAACGATTCATCGGAGGCATAAGAAATCGCCGGGTCCAAGTGCTTGGGTGGAGTAGAGATAATCATCGACTGGTAAGTCACCAGGCCGTCAGGGGACGGCAGTTGCGGGTCATTCCATGGCCGCTCATCACAGGCTGCCAGAAACATCACCACTGCCATCAGCCACAACTGGGTGAAGTGGCGCTGGGTCTTAGTATTAGAGGCAATTTGATCGACTTTCATTGGCTATAAGGGCAGTGGCATTTTTACATGCGGGCAAGCATAACCTGTCGCTACATGATTCGCACCCGCAAAAAAGATGCGACACCCACCCACTAGTGCCTATAATGGTGACAAGCGACCAAGCCTTAACCCCATCGGAAGCCAAAAAACAATGACCGACGCCAACGCGGCATCACCCTTGCCCGCAACAGATAATAGCTTCTTCGGTCATCCCCGAGGTCTATTTGTCTGCTTTGCCACTGAAATGTGGGAACGTTTTTCTTTTTACGGCATGAAATTCCTTCTGCTCCTTTACCTAACGAAGTACCACCTGTTCAGCGATAGTAATGGACTCGAAGTGCTCGGTAGTTACGCCGCACTGGTATACGCGATGCCGGTCATAGGTGGCCTACTAGCAGACCGCTACCTGGGCATGCGCAAAGCCGTAATCTTTGGCGGGGTTCTGCTGGTATTGGGCCATTTAGGCATGGCGATGGAGGGCGAGCAGGCACGAGTGGTCGGGGATCAGGTCGTTCGCGATGAGGGCAGCCTACAAGTCTTTTATTTGTCGCTGGCACTGATCGTCATCGGAGTGGGGTTTCTCAAGCCAAACATTTCTACGATTGTCGGTAAGCTCTATGCTCAAGACGACCCAAGGCGTGATGCGGGCTTTACCATTTTTTATATGGGCATCAACATGGGTGCCTTTGCGGCGACTTTATTGTGCGGCTACCTTGGCGAAACTTTTGGCTGGCGCTACGGTTTCGGTGTGGCCGGAATTGGAATGCTGATAGGACTGGCCACTTTCTTATTCGGACAAAAATACCTACACGGTCTTGCCGAACCCCACAACAGCGCTACTCTTAAACAAAGATCTCCGATCGGCCTGAATAAGGAGTGGACAATCTATCTGTGCGCCCTGCTGGGCGTTATCGCAGTCTGGAAAATGCTGCAATTTCACGGCGCGGTTGGACACACCCTGAATCTACTCTCACTAACAGTTCTGCTCGGGCTGGGCTGGTTCATCGTGGTCAAATGCAATCCGATTGAGCGCAGCCGCATGCTGGCGCTGATCATTTTGACCATGTCTAGCGTGGTATTCTGGGCGCTATTTGAGCAAGCTTCCGCCTCTATGACTCTGTATGCCGACCGTGTATTGGATCGCAATATTCTCGGCCTCGAAATGACGGCATCCCAGTTTGGCTCGCTCAACGCTTTCTTTATTTTTGTGTTTGCCCCGCTTTTTGCCTGGCTCTGGATCTTTTTAGGCCGACGGGGACTCGAGCCCAACACTCCCATTAAGTTCGCCCTGGGTATCGCTCAAGCAGGACTCGGGTTTGGGGCTCTTGTCATCGGCGCAGCCACCCCCAATGAGGCCGGCATGGTGGCCGGATATTGGATGGTACTAGCCTACTTATTACACACCACTGGCGAGCTGTGTCTCTCCCCTGTCGGTCTGTCGGCAGTCACCAAGCTCTCCGTTCCAAGCGTGGTCGGCGTCATGATGGGAGCTTGGTTTCTGGCAACCGCTTACTCGGAATTTGTTGCCGTACAACTGGCTAAGCTGGCGGCGGTTGAAACCGTCAACGGGACGGTAACCGATATCGGCGCGGCACTGGCAAGTTATACGGCGTTATTTACCAATTTACTGTACGTAGGTCTAGCAATGGCAGCGCTGTTGTTATTACTATCCCCTGTGTTGAAAAAAATGATGCACGGCATCCACTAGGAGACTCCAATGTCCAACCGCGAATTCGATGTTATCGTCTGGGGAGCGACCGGTTTCACCGGTCAATTGGTCGTGGAGTATCTGGCGGAAACCTATGGCGTGGACGGTGAACTGCGCTGGGCCATCGCCGGACGTAATCGCAACAAGCTTGAGTCAGTGCGACAGTCCTGTCTCGCCGATGGACAGCATGAGCAGCTACCCATCTTGATCGCCAACAGCAACGACCCCGATAGCCTTGCGACATTAGTGAGGAAGACGCGCGTGATATGCACGACTGTTGGGCCCTATGCGAAGTATGGCACAACGCTGGTCGAAGCCTGCGTCGAAGCCGGCACACATTGCTGCGATCTAACGGGTGAAGTCCAATGGATGGCGCGAGTCATCCCTCAATACCAAAAAGCCGCCGAGGCGAGTGGAGCCCGCATCGTGCATACTTGCGGCTTCGATTCAGTACCTTTCGATATGGGAAACTGGTATCTACAGCAGGTGATGCACGAACGTCATGGCGTTTATGCACAGCAGGTCAAAGGCCGAGTCGGCAGAAATCGAGGCGCCGCCAGTGGCGGCACAATCGCCAGTATCCTGAACATGATGGAAGAGGCTCAGAACGACCCTTCCGTGCGACAAGAGGTTGCCAACCCCTATGCGCTTTACCCTGTTGGCACGCCCGACGGCAGGGATGGCCCCGACCAGACAGGCGCAAAATTTGATGCGGATTTTAATCAGTGGACCTCGCCTTTCATCATGGCAGCGATCAACACCCGCGTAGTGCGCCGCAGTAACGCGTTGCTGGGTTTTCCGTGGGGCGAAAATTTTCGCTATGACGAGGCGACCCTCAATGCCTCTCGCTATGAGGCCACCCGCAACACTGTAGCGGGCGGCATAGGTATGGTTGCGTTAGCCTTGCGCCCCACGCGGAAGCTGGCACAGCGTTTTTTACCCAAGCCCGGTGAGGGGCCAACCCGTGATCAGCGGGAGGCCGGCTACTATGAAGTGTTTTTTCGCGGCATTGATGCTCAGAGCCCTGAAAAAGATACCATCGTCAGCGTCAGTGGCGACTTGGATCCGGGATACGGCTCAACTGCTAGAATGCTAGGCGAAGCAGCAGTCTGTCTGGCAAAAGATCCGTTGACAGTGGGCGGAGGATTCTGGACGCCTGCTTCAGCTTTGGCCGGCAACTACTTGGACCGCTTAACCACAAGCGCAGGACTGACCTTCAAAGTGGTTGATGCGGTGACGCAGTAGGCCCTGCGATGCCGGCCGTATGCGGCACCGAAAACTACTATTAAGCCGTGTTAGCGCTAGTAAAAAACACTGAATCGTCTTACATTCACCGCAATAACACTAAAAAAAAGAGATATTGAGCGCTAGGTGAACAAATTTAATCTCACATTTAACGGTGAGATACTACCTGGAAAGGATCCAACAGTAGTTAAGCTGGCCTTTGGCAAAATGTTCTTTATCGACGATCCGGACTGGCTGGAGCGCTGTTTTTCCGGAGACACTATTGTGATGCGCCGTAATCTCGAGCGCAAAGAAGCAAGCCAGTATTTTCATGCGATGCAGGTTATGGGTGCCGTGGCAACGCTGGTCAACATCTCCACCGGCGCACAGACAGATACCGATGCGGATGAACTTCAGCTGGCGACGCAGGAAGGCGGTGAAATAAAAGCAGCCATCCTAGAGCAACTGCGGACGGCGGCTGACGCTGCGCCGCTGAATCAGCACACAAATCTATTGGGCAAACCCAATCTGTTCGCACTGCGGCCCTTTCGTAATTCCGACAAGGTGCGCAACCGAAGTGCGCGGGCTCACCAACGCATGTACCAAAGTTACACATTAGGTGCTGTTGCCCTCCTCGGATTTTTTTTAGCGGCTTGGGGTTTTTCAGAACAGCCGGTGAGACCGATCATCACTGGAGCCGATGCTGTCGTGATTGATCAGCGATCCCAGCCCATATTGCTGGCGGGGAATTTCCTGCTCTTGCACAATCGTTCCGGCGTCAGCACAGGTGAGGTGCCACTAAGCACTATCGGAGTAAACGCTCTAAAGCCACCCATCGCCTTTGACAGTAGCGGTGCATTGTTTGCACTTGGCAGTCTCACTAGCGATGACACAGAGGTCTCTGGCAATACACACTTGCAACTACTGCGCTGCGATCTTATGACGTCAAACTGTCAGTATTTTTTACCTGATCTGAAAAAACTTAATATCGACGCGTTCGTCATAAACCCTGTGGATGGCAACCTAATACTAACAGACAGCTCAGCAGGACTGCTGGTAAAAGCGAATCGCGAGGGTAAAATATTGGCTCGCGCTACGGTCGAGCTTCCCGCGCATCCGATATTGCGCCTGCACGCCGGATTATTATTGATCAATAGTCCACAGGTTACTGGGGTCCGTGTGTTTCGTTACGAAAAAAATGCTTTTGGTCAGCAACTGGATGAAATTTTATTGCCACCTCAGGCCGCCCTAGAAGCCGGACAATCCGTCGTCAGCGACTTCGTCTGGTCGGGTGGTCACTGGTGGGCAAGCCTAAAAAATCCGGCCTCAGGGAGTGTTGGACTGTATCGTTTCGACGAGGGTTGGAATTACTTACATCAAGTTCTACTGCCGATAAGCAGAGGCAACATACAACTGACGCGTTGGGGCGAGAAGACGCTGGCCGGCAATTCGAACACTGTCCCGATTCAGCGATTTAATGCTGAAGGTGCCATTGAGACCCCACTGGTCTCCACTCAGCTGAAAACACTGATCAGCCAACAACAGCGGCACACCCGCCTGGCCGAAGCAGGGTGGCAGGCAGTCCTGCTCATCTGTGGTCTAGGCGCAGTGATAAGCGTCTGCACTGGATACCTGCAGAGATTGCGCAGGCTGGTCTACACATCATCCCGGGAACGTGGCGCGGAGCCACTGGACGACTACATAAATTCAGTCCAGTGGATCAAACCCGTGCAAAGCCGGCCAGCGCTGTTACGGCGAATAAGCGTCTGCTACGGCCTGCTAGCATTCGCAGTCATGCTGGTGAGCGCAGGGCTAAGCGTGACAGCATGGCAGTTCATGGCACTACTCATCATGCTCAGTGGCCCAGCCGCCGCCCTGCTGTTGCTGCAAAGGTGTTCGATTGGACACATTGGCATCTGGCGAGAGCGACTTTTACTCGTGGATCATAGTGGGATGTATCATTTTGCGGACGGCTGCGATGTGCAATATCGAAAGCATTTCCTGCTAATCGGCGATGTTGTCGTATTCTGCGGCAGTCGCTTACTTTCGGTCTTCTCTGATGCCCAAATTCAACGACTTATCGTGCCAATAGTGACACGCGGCATAAAAATTGATCGTAACACCCTTGCAGTCAAGCTACTGCAAGCCCGCCACCCTCTGGTTCAGGGCGTCGTGGCGATGATTATGGCCGCCGCTGGGGCCATCTCAATACTCTACCTGCAGGGTATTTTTTAGACTATCAGCAACGCGATGCGATGCGGGGCGACATCGGTTCGTTCAATTCGATATACTGCGCTATTAGGGGCTGCAACACCGGCTCTATAATCCCAGCAACAAGGAAGGAATTGCGACCTGCATGAATGAGCAGCATCAGGATCAGGCGCCTCCCCCGCAGCGCATGCGGGTTTCACTTTTTGTCACCTGCTTGGCAGACTTGTTTCGACCATCGGTAGCCTTCGCCAGCATCAAATTGCTGGAGCAAGCGGGCTGTGAGGTCACCGTGCCTCTGCAGCAAACCTGCTGCGGCCAACCTGCTTACAACAGTGGTGACTACGAATCCACGGTGCCCCTGGCCCAGCAAGTTATTGCGCTGTTAGAAACGGCTGATTATGTGGTCGTCCCATCCGGCTCCTGTGCGGGCATGATATGCCACCACTACCCCAAACTACTGCAAGGGGAGTGGCGCGACCGCGCACTAAAACTCGCCGCCAAGACATTTGAGCTGACTATTTTTCTCAAAGATATCGCCCGCATAAAGCCGCAGTTCGATGCCCCTCCGAGCACCCTCTCCGTCACCTACCATGACAACTGCGCCGCACTGCGCGAACTGAACATTAAAGAGCAGCCGCGGCAACTACTACAGCAACTGTGCGGCATTAAAGTTAATGAGCTGCAGCAGAGCGAAGTATGCTGTGGTTTCGGCGGGACATTTTGTGCAAAGATGCCGGAAATCTCAGGGAAAATGACCGATGATAAGCTCAATCATGTAATCGCTACCGGGGCCAAAATTCTAACCGGCGGCGATCTGGGCTGCCTGCTCAATATCGCGGGTCGGGCACAACGCCAGGGTAAAGAGATTGAGGTGCGCCATGTAGCAGAGTTGTTATGCGGCGATATGGATACTTCCCCTATCGGAGAGGGAAGATAACCTATGGAACAACATAGCGACACCTTTCTTGCCAATGCCAGTAAGGCGCTGAAAAACAGCGGGCAGGCCGAGCGTCGCGATAAGATCGGCTTACTTGCACCGCAAATACGCGCAGCTGCAATTCACAGTTTCGATGGTTTTGACGAACTGCGGCAGCACGTTAAAGAAGTTCGACAGCACAGTCTGAATAATCTGGACTATTACCTCAGCCAATTTGAAAAGGAAGCGGTACAAAACGGCAATCAGGTACACTTTGCGCGTGACAGTGAAGAATTTAACAGTCTCATCTTGGATATCTGCCAGCAACATGACGCCCGGCGCATCGCCAAGGGCAAATCTATGGTGACCGAAGAGACTGGCCTAAACAGCTTCTTGCAAGGCGCTGGGCTCAATGTCAGGGAAACCGACCTGGGCGAATACATTGTCCAACAGGCAGGGGAAACGCCCAGCCATATTGTGCGCCCAGCGCTGCATAAATCCGCTAACGACATTCGCGAACTGTTCCAGCAAAAGCATGATCTAGGCGCCAGAAAGTTAGACAAGACCTCCGACCTCGTTGTCGAGGCACGCAATGTGTTGCGGAAGGATTTCTTACAGGCTGAAGTGGGCGTTATTGGCGCCAATGCATTGATCGCCGAGAATGGGTATTCCATGCTTGTCACCAATGAGGGTAACGGCGACCTCTGCGCTAACCTGCCAAAGGTGTTAATTGTTTGCACGACTATTGACCGAGTTCTGCCGCGAGCAGAGGACGCCAGCGCTATGTCACGATTGTTGGCCCGCTCAGCCACAGGTCAGCCGCAAAGCTGCTACACCAGTTTCTACTCAGGACCCCGTCGCGAAGGTGATATCGACGGACCACTGGAAACACATTTCGTACTACTGGATAATGAACGTAGTAATATTCTATCTAGCGATTACCGCGAAATACTCGAATGTATACGCTGTGCTGCCTGCCTCGACCACTGCCCCATCTATACCAGCGTGGGAGGGCATGCTTATGGGTCGATTTATCCGGGCCCCATAGGTTCAGTCCTGACACCGCTATTGACCTCTCTTGAACAAAGCCATCTGCTTCCCAATGCATGCACCAGTTGCGGTCGCTGCGCAGAGGTGTGTCCGGCGGATATCCCTTTGCCGGATTTGTTGCGCGACTTGCGACACGAGGAGGGTATAAAAAAGTTATCCCCCCAGCGCTGGCGATACGGTCTGAAACTGCATGCCTGGCTAGCCAGACATCCACCGCTATACCAGACACTGACCGCTATAGGCATTCGCATATTGCACCGATTAGGTCGCAAGCGAGGCCGCTTTTCACGATTACCTTTCGCCGACGGATGGACCAGTCAGCGAGATTTTCCAGCCCCTCAGGAAAACACTTTCATGCAGTTATACAAGGCCAAAATGAAGCAGAACAATGAGCGGTAGCGCCCGGTCAGAGATCTTTTCAAGGTTGCGCGAGACGGGTCGCGGCGAAACTGCAGAAAACATTCAGCGCGAGCGCCTTTCTTTGGGCAGTGCGCCTGCCCCGGCGCCACCTGCGCCAGAAATGTGTCAGGCGTTTATCCTCAATGTACTGAAAAATCAGGGTAGCGTAGATTGTGCCAGTAATCGGTCAGAGGCGGTCCGGGCGATAGCACACTACCTGTATGCCCATTTTCACAGTTACCGCTTGGTAGCCGGCAACGATCCTCGCCTGGCGGCCATGCCTTGGAGGGATGCGGGGGTACTGCCACGTTTTGGCAGCCTTCAGGCAGGCGAACCCGTAGCCCTTAGCTTCGCCAGGCTGGGTGTAGTCGAGACGGGCGCGATATTAACGTGGACTGGCAAAGCAAATCCCGCTGCAAATAACTTTTTACCGGAACACCATATTGTTCTGGTGGACAAAAATGATCTCGTCCCAACGATGGAGAAGGCTTGGGAAAAAATTCATCACGCTGTTGAAAAAACGGGACGCCCACGCGGCATACACTTTATCGCTGGACCCTCCAGTACAGCCGATATCGAGGGCGACCTAGTCTATGGTGCTCATGGACCCCAACGCTGGCATGTCATCCTGCTGGGCGATGTGCCTGGCGACGCTCAAAATGTTGCGCGTGATGCTAGCAAGCCTCAGAGCTAACACTGATACACCAAGGAAAATGGCTACAGCTGTGTGTAACTAAATTTCTGCCCGCTCAATGCCGCTTCAAACATCAAACCGCCTATTGCTATGGTAAAAATGGCCATGCCTTTGCGGTAGCCGCCGGATGCTGTAACAGCGTCGCTGCGCCCACCGCTCATACCCGCTGAGGTTCCGCCCCCAGTATTGGCTTCGGCGGATACGCCGGCTGTAATCACAACAGCCGAGGCTTGGGCACTGAATTCAAAGTTGCCCGAGGTAAAATCATTAAAAGCCTGCTCATGTTGGAAAAAAATGATCTGGCTAAAAGCTTGTCCTCCCATCTGTGGACCAAGCGATAACTGTGTCATGGTAGAGTTTCCGACATGCTTTGCGTCGACAAACACCTTGCCGTCGCCGTATCCTCCGCCGACGAAGAACAGCCCGCCCTTTCCCACCGTAGGAAATAATGCATAGCCGTATGCCGTTTTAAAGTATTTCCCACTCTCACCGGCAGTGCTGAACACCTTGATGGCATCGCTGTAGCTATTCGCCCACGCAGCAGAGCCTCCGACACACAGGCCAAAAAAGAGAACGATCTTTGTGAGTCTGTGCATAACAATAGCCTTTAAATTAAGTGTCAAAATGTGTGCCATGCAGTGGCCTAGAGTGCGGACTGATCGCCCAGAGCGGACACCTGCATCAGCACGCTATTCTGTGTATACAACGGTAGCAGGTCAAGCCACATCTGTGAGTATTATGCAGCCGCATTTCGACTGATGCGATGGATCAGCGACCCCGATCCGCACCGAGCAATATTCGCAGCACATCCTGTGTTATATTTGTAGGCTGTCTTTTACCGCTACACCTTCAGATCACTAAACAGGATCATCCTATGCGCAAATTATTCATCGGCTTGGGTCTTCTGCTGCTTCTGATTGTTAGCATACCAGCCTTTTTGCTGGCCAGTGGGACCACAGACAGCTCTACCCTGCGCGTCCTTTTGAATAGCATGATGGGCATCGCTGGCCCTGCGACCAATAGTGATATTGTGCGCCAACAATATACCGTTCCTGAGGGTTTCACTCTGGAGCTCTACGATGGAAATGTGCCGCGCGCCAGATTTTTACTTTTCACATCAGCGGGAGACCTACTCGTCAGTAGGCCACATTCAGGCGACATAGTCCTGTTGCGACGTGACACAGATGGGAATGGTAAGCCCGACGATCAGTTAACCCTGCTCGAGGGATTAGACCGACCACTGGGAATGGATATCAGCGGAGAGTGGTTGTATGTCGCCGAGTCAAATCGTGTAAGCCGGATACGTTTTGACAGTGACACTGGAACAGTCGATGGCTCGCTGCAGCCGGTGGTAGAAGGTTTGACTGATAACGGTAACCATTGGAGCAAAACTATTCGCGTAGGCCAGGATCAAAGACTGTATTTGGCGCAAGGGTCTACTTGCAATATCTGTGAGGAGGAAGATACCAGGCGGGCAACTCTAATGCGTTTTCAACTTGATGGCAGCCAACCTCAAATCATTGCGACCGGACTGCGTAATAGTGTCGGCTTTGATTGGGCACCCTGGAATGGCGCGCTATATGCCACAGAAAATGGGCGCGACCTCTTAGGCGATGATTTGCCGCCCTGTGAATTAAACCAGATAGAGGCGGGTAACTTTTATGGCTGGCCCTACTTCTACGGTGACAATATTGCGGACCCCGACATGGGTGATGATCCGCTTGCAGCGCAGCGCGAGCCGACGGCTCCAGCGCACAATTTTCGCGCCCATAATGCACCCTTGGGGATGACATTCCTTGATGCAAAAACGCTTCCACCCGACTATGAGCGCGCTGCTTTGGTGGCATTGCACGGCTCATGGAATCGCAGCTCGCCCGACGGTTACAAAGTGGTATCACTGCATTGGAGCGATGATGGCATCGAAGAACGCGATTTTTTGACCGGTTTCAACCGGGAGGGCACAATCAGTGGCCGTCCCGTTGATATCGCCCAAGGACCTGACGGAGCAATGTATATCTCCGATGATTACGCCGGAGCAATCTATCGCGTTCGTTACGGCGCCAGTGACAACAATAACGCTGTCGCTTTTGAACTACCCACGGTGAAACGCCTCGACGCCCAAGAGCCCGAATGGCTTGATGCCGCCAATATGGTGACTATGGCCGCTCGAGGGGATGAACTGTACCGGCGTTACCAGTGCCAAAGCTGTCATGAACAGGGCGAAAACCCGAGAACATTAGAGAATCTAAGCGAGCGTCTCGGTTATGCGGCAGTGATCGACGTGCTAGCAGCTCCGCCCTCGCCCATGCCTTTATTTCCCCTAACGGAATCCGAACAGCGAGAACTCGCCGTTTTCTTGCTATGGCAACCACCCGAAAGCTCCGATGGCGACAATAATTTTTTGTGATTTTATGACGGATATCACTGTGAGTGACGACATCAATGTATTGACCTACAACATCCACAAGGGCTATTGCACTGGCAATCGCCGATTTGTGTTGAAGGCTATGCGCGACCGTATCGCCGAGACCGGCGCAGACATCGTCTTCCTGCAAGAAATTCATGGCACAGCCATTAAAAGTAGCGCTAAACGTCGGCGCTTCTCTTACCCGGATCAGCCACATTTCGAGTATCTGGCAGAGGAGGCCTGGCCTCACTTCGCTTATGGGCGCAACGCGATCTACCGCAAAGGCGATCATGGTAATGCTATTTTAAGCAAGCATCCTTTCGTCAGCTGGGAGAATATTGATATTTCAGTCTTCCGAGGCTCCAGCCGCAGCATCCTGCATGGTGTGATTGAACTGCCACAAAAAAAAAGGCCCCTGCATACCTTGTGTGTGCATCTAGGACTTCTTGAGCAGGAACGACGCGAGCAGCTGCAGGCTCTCACTGACAGAATAAAAAGTCATGTTCCCGATGATGAGCCACTGATTATCGCAGGGGACTTCAACGATTGGCGCCGCCGCGCCGGACCCCAGCTGCATGCTGAGCTCAACCTAGAGGAACTGTTCGTAAAACTGCAGGGGCGCCACGCCTTAACTTTTCCCGTTTGGGCGCCGCTGCTGCCAGTGGACCGCATTTACTATCGGGGATTAAAACCAACTACGTGCAAACGTCTGAGTACCGAGCATTGGCGTGATCTTTCTGATCACGCGGCACTGTTTGGCGTGTTTCGCTTGTGACCGTTGACGGGCTGCGCAGCATAACTCTTGTCGATCAAATTTTTTTAGCCGGCTCACACTAACCGCAACTGCAACGAGGACAACGCTTGAGAAGCGCACAACTCTGCGTGCGTATATTCCGTGGTGACAGTCAAGCGGTATCAAGCAACGCTCGGGTTGTACCGCTATCGGATGTCACACCTCCCAACTAGCTCACCGCTGCAGTCAAGACCGCTCACGGCGTATAATTAAGCAGGTATTATCTTATCTTGCTACCTCATGTAGGCTATAATTTAATAGACAGTGCTCATTATAGAGGCTAACACCATGAGTCTAAAAGACGTGCTCTCAACACTTGCAGCGGTCCCCACGCTACTAGAGGTTACGAAAGAGGCCAAGGCCAGACCATTAACTGACACAGACTGCCTGGCGGCCAGAGTAGAGCGCACTGCAGCGCGCTTTCCGACACATACTGCTGTCATATTTGAAGGACAGAGTCTCACTTGGACGGAGCTCAACGCCAAGGCTAACCGATGCTCAGGCACCTTACGAGCGCAGGGTTTGGTAGCCGGAGATGCGGTAAGTCTCATCATGGAAAATCGCATTGAGTTCCTGACCTCGCTTATCGCTCTCAATAAACTCGGAGCCATTGCCGCGCTCATCAACACCAACCTGACCGGCTTACCTCTGATACATTGCATCAAGATCACCAATGCCAAAATGTGCATCTTCGGCGAAGAGCGCGCGCAAGAAATAGTCCATGTAAAGTCTGACCCCGGCCTTGAGTGCATCAAGAACTGGCTGTTCGTCAAAGACACAGGCGAACAGCTATGCCCAGCTTGGGCTACCAACTTGGAAGAAGGCACCGCGGACGACACAAACCCTGCCCAGACAAATCAAAACACGCTAGCCGATATAGCGCTGTATATGTACACCTCCGGCACTACCGGCATGCCCAAGGCCTCAGTGATCACCAATCGTCGATTCTTGCTGTCTTCTGCGCTCTCATACAAGGCCGGCATTAAGTGTAAAGAGAACGACTGTATCTATCTCTGTCTGCCGTTATATCACGGTACAGGTCTCTTTCTCGGTGCAGGTGCTGCGTTTTCTACCGGAGCCTGCATGTTTATCCGACGAAGATTTTCCGGCAGCAACTTCCTCCGTGAAGTGCGCGAACATCATGCAACCTGCTTCATTTATATCGGAGAGTTATGTCGTTACCTGCTTAATATTCCTGCGCAGGCAGACGATCACAACACGCCCCTAACCCGCATGATGGGCAACGGACTGCGCCCTGATGTCTGGCATGAGTTCAAAAGTCGCTTTGGCATCCAGCGAATCGCAGAGTTTTATGGCTCGAGTGAAGGTAATGTCGCATTCGTCAACATGTTAAATAAGGATTGCACGGTTGGGACCAGCAACGTTCCAATAGCCTTGGTAAAATACAATGTAGACGCAGATGAAATCGTGTTGGATGAAAAAGGCCATTGCATCGTTGTCGCAGATGGTGAGCCTGGCCTACTGTTGGGAAAAATAACAAACAACACAACGTTCGAAGGTTATACCAACAAAAAAGATACTGAAAATAAGATTCTGCGCGATAGCTTTGAAGCAGGAGATGCGTGGTTTAATACCGGTGACCTTATGAAAACTGTGGACGTGGGGTTTGCTCTTGGGCTACCGCACTTTCAGTTCGTCGATCGTGTGGGCGATACCTTTCGTTGGAAATCTGAAAATGTTTCAACCAACGAGGTCGGTGAAATTATCAATGCTCATACTCAGATAGATTTTTGCAACATCTACGGTGTAGAAATTCCGAAGGCCGACGGCAGAGCTGGCATGGCATCAATAGTATTGACGAAAGGGTTAGACACTCTGGATGTCGAGAGTTTTTCTGGCTACGTCAACTCACACTTACCCGCTTATGCTCGACCCGTGTTTCTTCGTATCCAAAGTGAACTAGACACTACGGGTACATTTAAAATGGTCAAAGGAGAGCTACGAAAAGAGGGGTACGATCTAGACCAGGTCAGCGATGCCATCTTTGTGCTAAAACCACGCAGTGACACTTATGTGCGTCTGGAGGAAGATTTTGCCGCCATATTGAAGGCCGGAGACGCCGGATACTGATGTATCTTATTTTCTCTTGAACCACTGACCGGGCAAGAATCGGGACTAAACGAGGCCTGCTGACAACTTAAACTACCTCGCGCCGTTACCCGTGCGCTTTTTTTTTCGCTGTCGAGGGTGCACTTCCGTCTTACGTCCACGTGAAGCAGGCGCAGGCTTGTCATCATGACGGCCTCGCCCACCGGCGGACTGTCCCTGTCTGGATCTACCAGGCTTACGCAGCGGCGCACTCGCAGGCACCTCGTGATCGGGCTCGAACCCGTCGACATATTCTCGGGTGATATGCCGTTGTATTACGTGTTCAATATCATTGAGCTGCTTGATCTCATCTGCGCTGACCAAGGAAAATGCTCGCCCGGAAGCACCCGCCCGACCCGTCCGGCCAATCCGATGCACATAATCTTCAGGGACGTTGGGTAAGTCGAAGTTGACCACCTGTGGAAGCTGCTCGATATCGAGTCCACGAGCCGCAATGTCTGTTGCCACCAGCACCCTTATTTCACCGCTCTTAAACCCAGCCAAAGCTTTGGTGCGAGCACCCTGACTCTTGTTGCCGTGAATCGCGCAGGCATTCACGCCCGCTTTTTCCAAATACTCTGACAGCCGATTGGCACCATGCTTTGTCCGACTGAACACTAACACCTGCTGCCAATCGTTCTTTACAACAAGCTCGCGCAGTACTGCAGATTTACGAATTTTGTCGACCGGGTATACCCACTGTTTAACGTTTTCTGCCGTTGTATTCGGTGCAGATACCGACACCTCCAGAGGGTTGTCCATTATCGTTTTGGCCAACCCCCTGATCTCGTTAGCGAACGTCGCCGAAAACATCAGATTTTGACGCTGCTGCGGTAGCAACTTAAGAATGCGGCGGATATCGTGAATAAAACCCATATCTAGCATGCGATCAGCCTCATCTAAGACGAGAATTTCAAGATCAGAGAATTTCACCTCACCCTGTTGGCACAGGTCTAGCAATCGGCCCGGCGTTGCCACTAGGATGTCGATGCCCTTGCGCAATGCGGCAATCTGCGGGTTGGGCTTTACGCCACCGAACACCACCGTCGACTTGAACGGGAGATGCGCGCCGTAGGTAGCGATGCTCTCGGCAACCTGAGCGGCGAGTTCGCGCGTGGGCGTGAGCACCAGCGCCCTGATACGATGAGGATGCGCAACACCCTTTGCGTGGAGTAATTCCAGTATCGGCAGTGTAAACCCCGCCGTTTTGCCGGTGCCAGTCTGGGCCGCGGCCATCAGGTCGCGACCGGATAGAACGGCTGGAATCGCAGCGGCCTGAATGGGGCTGGGTTGGCGATAGCCCTTTTCGTCGATTGCACGCAATAGTGGAGCGGACAGACCAAGCTCATCAAATGTCATGAAAAGTGCTCTTGGTTCATTCGGATTAACCACAGGCTCAGAAGGCTACGTGGGAACCACACGGGGCGCGCAGCGTACAGTATCGGCGGTTAAATAGCGACCGCCAACACGTACGCCTACCACGCTAACTCAGCGCTCAATAGGGCTAGGCGGGAATTGTGCAAGAATCGCGGCTACCGCGTCTCGACTGTATTCAGCCGCGGCTTCACTGTCAGATGGATCAGGCAGCCGTGCACGAAAAGTGGCTCTCCAAACCGTTTGCAAAATAACAGGGTCGATCATGTCCACATAGAGCATGCCCTCGGTCATTTTCTGCGTCGCTGTGTCAAATGTGCTCACAGTGGCTCTTTCGTCTGGCACAAACCTCCAGGCGAGGAATATATCCGCGTAAGAATTTCCTGTCACTACTTGAAGGCCGCGTTGCTGCAGTTCTGCAGTCAGTGCCTCATTGATGTCGATAATCTGCACATCGGACACCATCATTGTTTCAACAGTGTCCCGAGTTATCTGCTGAATCGCAACTTTGTGCACATTACTAAAGTCGTAATTACGGTTGTAATCGGTCTTCGCAGCGGACGCACTGGGAAGGTTATTACACGCACCCAGCAGCACGATCAGACACACACCAAACACCGGTAAAAAAAAACTAACTCGCATACGCTATCTCCTCATCTGAGCACGCCGCCGGAGCAGTAAAACACCAACCCACTTTTTTCCTAGCGATAAACAAGTGACAGCTCAATAATCACTGCTACGCATTATACCATCCAAAGAAAAACGGGTCGCACCGATAGCAGAAAATACAAGAAATATAGCGATCATCAAGGCCGGATATTCCCACCCGCCACCCTCAGACGCCCAGATGAATCCGTTGCTGAAATGTCCGCCGAGATAGGTCGCAATCAAGAAATACAGTGCGGCGCAGGCACCTGCTAATCGTGTAAGAAAACCCAGCCCAATCCCAATTGCAATACCCAGCTCACAAAGACCTGCAACCAATACGAACCAAAAAGCACCCGATAGATCCATACTCTGAAAAGCTGAGATATCTTCTGATCGTGCTGCGGACCCGGCAAAAAGCTTTTCGGTAAAGTGAGGAACAAGATCAAACCCAACATACAGACGCAAAAACGTCAGCCCCCACTGTGGAGTGTCCATTACCGGCACAGCCCGCTTTAGATCGTCACGCCTCGCGATAAAAAAAACTGCAAGTGCAGACAAGAATGCGGGCAACAGCGCCCATGCGACCAACTCTATACCTAACAAACCAGCTATCCGCCAACCCATAAGCATAGTCAGCAGTCCAATCATAAACCCGGGCACAAAGGCGCGCGGCACAACAACCATCCAAACTATCGTCGAAATTGCCAGAAAAAACAGGGAGAACAAACCCGCACCCAGCGGCAAAATATCCCGGGATGTTGTGAACAAAGAAAAGCAGGCTATGACAAATCCGAAAGCGGTCAACCCGCCGACAATCAGATAGTGAGTGTTGCCTGGCGCTAGATCATTATTGAGTCTTTTTGACAGATCGCTCATCGCTTACTCTCTGAATAAAAAACTCTAATATATACTAAACCACACTGGCATCTAAAGTAAAAAGTAGTGCTGAACGCACATCGATCGCGTTTGATAAAACAATAATCCAGCACACGTTTGCGGTACTCAACTTTCTACAAAGGCTCGCTCGATAACGTAATGTCCAGCCTCGCCATGCCGTGCCTCTGTCAAGCCGCGAGCATCCAAGAGAGCGGATATTTCTTTGAGCATACTGGGACTGCCGCAAATCATAAACCGGTCGGTGTCGACATTTATGGGCGGCAAACCAACATCCGCGGTGAGCTTTCCAAGACGCAGTAGGTCAGTGAGCCTCCCATTGTTAGCAAACTTTTCCCGTGTGACCGTTGGGTAATACAGCAGCTTCTCACGCACCATATCACCAAGATACTCATGCTGAGGCAAATGCTTGGTAATCAGTTCTCGATAAGCCAGCTCATCGGCATAACGGCAACCGTGGGTCAAAATAATCTTATCGTACTGTGCATAAATGTCGGGGTCCCGGATGAGGCTAAGAAAAGGCGCAAGCCCGGTGCCCGTTGCGATGAGATACAAATGCTTGCCCGGCAACAGGTTGTCCTGCACCAGAGTGCCCGTGGCCTTGCTATTGACCAACAACGCGTCGCCGACTTCGATCGCTTGCAATTTGGATGTCAGTGGTCCGTCCGGCACCTTGATGCTGAAAAACTCGAGCTCGTCCTCGTGATTGGCGCTGGCTAGGCTGTACGCACGCATCAGTGGCTTACCCTCGCTCTCTAGGCCAATCATAGTGAAATGTCCATTCTTGAATCGAAAACCGGGATTACGGGTAGTCTTGAAGCTGAACAGGCGGTCTGTCCAGTGGTGAACAGCCGTTACTTGCTCTCGTAGGATTTGTGCCATGGGCTTTTGCTCGTTATAAAATATTTAAGACTGAATCATAAGGACTATCTTTAAATCGGTAAAACAATTATATTCTATAACATATATCGAATTTTCCGATAAAGAGGCCCCCATGCGTTACAGCTTGCGTCAACTGGAAGTTTTTCTTGCAACCGCCCGCTACGAAAACGTCACAAGAGCGGCCGAGGAGCTGGCTATGTCTCAGTCGGCAGCGAGCGGTTCCCTTAAGGAGCTCGAACGTCAGTTTGATATGAAACTCTTCGATCGACAGGGCAAGCGACTACAGCTCAGCGAGTTGGGGCAGCAACTAAGGCCTCAGATTGAAAGTCTCATGGAGCAAGCTCGTTCTCTCGAGCACGCGCTGACTGGCGAAGACGGAGCCGGACGGCTCGAAATAGGCGCTACGCTGACCATTGGTAACTACATCGCTGTCAACATGATCGCCGACTTTCGCCAGCAAAACACCAAGTCAGACATTATTTTACGCGTCGCTAATACCGCAACTATTGCCAAACAAGTCGCGGGATTCGAACTCGATATGGGGCTCATAGAGGGTGAACTGCAGCATCCGGACCTTGATATTGTGCACTGGCGACGTGATGAACTGGTAGTGTTTGCCGCGCCAAACCATCCGCTGGCAACCTCGAATGCCCTGTCCGACCAAGACTTGTTAACATTACCGTGGATAGTCCGTGAATCAGGCTCCGGCACCCGTCAGGCCTTCGACCGTGCAATGCAGGGTATCCTCACGGATCTGCAAATTGCCATGGAACTGCAACATACTGAAGGCATCAAACGTGCTGTAGAGGCGGGGCTAGGCGTGGGCTGCCTGTCACAGATCTGCTTAGAAGACGCGTTTAAGCGCGGCTCGCTGGTACCCCTGCCGGTACCTGGGCGTGACTTCCGGCGTGAGTGGTACATCATCACGCATCGCGATAAATTCCACAGCGCAGCACTCAAACGATGGCTAACACTCTGCCTGCAACGCTGGTCGACATAAACTCCTGGTGCTAAACACTGCGCTGTTTATCTCTGACAGGCATATCGTTAAACTGATGCTCCGTGACAGTTAACTTTCGAGAGGATTACAATGAAAACACGCGCAGCAGTCGCCTTTGAAGCGGGCAAACCCCTCGAAATCGTTGACGTTGACCTAGAGGGACCGCAAGCCGGTGAGGTCATGGTAGAAATGAAGGCAACGGGTGTCTGCCATACGGATGCTTTTACTTTGTCGGGTGATGATCCTGAAGGCGCATTCCCCGCGATACTAGGACACGAAGGTGCAGGTGTTGTGGTCGAAGTCGGTCCGGGTGTCACCTCTCTGAAAGCAGGCGACCATGTAATTCCGTTGTATACTGCCGAGTGCCGCGAGTGCGAATACTGCCTAAATCCCAAGACCAATCTTTGCCAAGCAGTGCGCTCGACACAGGGACGAGGCGTGATGCCGGACGGCACCAGCCGTTTTTCGCTGGATGGTGAACCTATCCTGCACTACATGGGATGCAGCACGTTCGCCAACCACAGTGTGTTGCCGGAAATTTCACTCGCCAAGGTGCGCGAGGACGCGCCGTTTGACAAGATTTGCTACATTGGCTGCGGCGTCACCACCGGCATCGGCGCGGTCGCTTTCACCATGAAAGTCGAGCCCGGTTCTACCGTTGCGGTTTTCGGCCTTGGGGGCATCGGCCTAAATGTCATTCAGGGTGCCAGAATGGTCGGAGCAACACGAATAATTGGTGTCGACATAAACCCCTCAAAGGTTGAACTGGCGAAAAAATTTGGCATGACGGACTTCGTGAACCCGAACAAGGTTGAAAACGTGGTTGATCACCTGATTGACATGACAGGCGGTGGCGTAGACTACAGTTTTGAGTGCATTGGCAATGTCAATGTGATGCGCCAAGCGTTGGAATGTTGTCACAAGGGCTGGGGACAGAGTTGTATTATCGGTGTTGCTGGCGCGGGACAAGAAATATCTACGCGCCCATTTCAGCTAGTCACTGGACGTTCTTGGCGCGGCACCGCTTTCGGTGGTGCACGCGGTCGCACGGATGTTCCAAAAATTGTCGACTGGTACATGGAAGGTAAGATACAAATTGACGACCTGATCACCCATACCATGCCACTGGCAGATATCAATAAGGCGTTCGATCTCATGCACAGTGGTGAAAGTATCCGTTCTGTCGTCGTTTACTGATGGGCTAAAATAACAGGGCAAATTTGCCGGAGGATTAGGCCTCGTTTATACACTTCGTATCATCAACATCAAAAAAGGGTTGTAGCTAGTGTCATCCTTAGTACAAACAATGGAAACATCGTCCTTTGGTGGACGGCAACTGCGCTTCTCCCACACTTCGAAAACACTCGACTGCAATATGAGTTTTTCGGTTTATCTGCCCCCAGCAGCGCAGCAAAATCACGTCCCCGTACTTTACTGGCTCTCGGGATTGACCTGCACCGACGAAAATGTCATGCAAAAGGCGGGCGCGCAACAGTATGCCGCCCAATACGGCGTTGCTATTGTCGCACCAGACACGAGTCCGCGCGGAGAAGGTGTGCCCGATGATCCAGACGCTGCTTACGATTTTGGATTAGGTGCAGGGTTTTATGTAGATGCAGAACAGGCACCTTGGTCACGACACTATCGAATGTATGACTATATTGTGAACGAACTGCCAGAAATTATTGCCACCAGTCTGCCAATAGACTGTGAGCGCGCGGGTATTTTTGGGCACTCAATGGGCGGCCACGGAGCTCTGACGATCGCATTAAACAATACCGGACGTTATCGCTCAGCCTCGGCCTTTGCACCTATCTGTTCCCCGATGAACTGCCCCTGGGGCCAGAAGGCGCTCGAACATTATATCGGCAACGATCGTGAACGCTGGAAACGTTACGATACCACCGAGCTTGTGGCAGCAGCCGAACAGCACTTACCCCTGCTAGTCGATCAGGGTGATGCCGACAACTTTCTGATCGAACAATTAAAAATAGAGCTTCTGGAGAAAGCCTGTTCCGACGCTAACTACCCCATCACAATACGCAGGCAAGCTGGCTACGATCACAGCTATTTCTTTATCGCCTCGTTCATCGGCGAACACATTGAATTTCATATGCGCCACTTATAATTCGAGTCACCACGGGCTTGCAATATACTGCGCTAACAACGGCCTCTATTACTTTATAGACAATTTTTCGCGCTACTAGCGTTATTCGTGCGCATCACAAAAATAACAGCGTTCTGTGGGTCTACTGACAGTAAGCATTCGTCAAAGTATAGGCTATCAAATCTTGCTATTTATCGAGTTTTAGCGAGAGAAAAGTGTAGACTATTGTGATGCGCTGTAGGAATGGGAACGAGTGCATCGCGCCGCCTGTTGGAGGTATATAACCCACTAAATGACTGTATTTAACTGTTTTATTGAGGGTGTTTAACGCCTCACCTGACTGGATATAACTCCTTTCATGGGAGTCTATCAACTAGAATGCACACTCTCAACCAACGAAATCAAGCGAGGCAAGTAACATGAAGAGTGCAGCAAACAGTATCGTCATGAATATAGGCGACACAGACGGTATGACGCCACAGCCAGAAACCATGGACGAGATACGCCAGGACCGAAAAAATAAGTTGGCCGCATCATTGCGCCTATTTGGAAAATTCGGCTTTGATGAGGGTGTCGCGGGTCACATCACTGTGCGCGATCCCGAGAGAACTGATCATTTTTGGGTGAACCCGTTTGGCAGATCTTTCAAACAGATCAAGGTGTCCGAGCTGCTGCTGGTCAGTCACACTGGCGAGGTAGTTGAGGGAAAGGGTTTACTCAATGGCGCAGCGTTCACCATTCACTCGCGAATTCACATGGCCAACCCCAAGGTAACGGCAGCAGCGCACTCCCACTCATTGTATGGCAAGGCCTTTGCCTCACTCGGAAAACTACTGGATCCGCTGACTCAGGACAGCTGTGCCTTCTATGAAGACCATGTCCTGTTTGATGATTTTAGCGGCGTGATATTAGACAATAGCGAGGGCGAACTGATCGCAGCGGCATTGGGTGATCGCAAAGCAGCCATCCTGCAGAACCACGGCCTACTCACTGTGGGTGAAACTATCGAGGCCGCGGCCTGGTGGTTCATTACCATGGAGCGCAGCTGTCAGGCTCAGTTGATGGCTGAAGCCGCGGGGACGCCCAAACTCATACGCCACGAAGTTGCACTTCTCACACGGGAAGTCGTCGGCAACGCTCTTTCAGGACAATTCAACTTTCAGCCTCTGTACGATGTAATTATCGCCGAGCAGCCGGACTTACTGGAATAAATGCGCGCCTGATTTTTCAGGCAGGTACTGAAGGTAGCTTAATTAATGCGCGCTGCGCGCTGCTCTTGAGAACTCAGATACTCTTCGTAGGTACCCTGAAAATCTACTAACTCGTGATCCTGAATATCAATAACCCGCGTTGCCAGTGATGACACAAACTCACGATCATGGCTCACAAAAATTAGCGTGCCGTCATAGTGCTCGAGCGCAAGGTTCAAAGACTCAATACACTCCATATCCAAATGGTTGGTCGGTTCGTCCAGCAGCAAAATATTGGTATCCATCATCATCAGCTTACCGAATAGCAAACGGTTTTTTTCTCCACCGGAGCAGACCTTCACCTGCTTTAGAAAATCATCAGATGAAAATAACAGTCGACCAAGCGTAGCGCGCACAATCTGATCGTCGTGGTGAGGTTTGCGCCACTGGCTCATCCAATCAAACAAATTAAGCTCACAGTTAAATTCGGAAGTACTATCTTGCGGGCAGTAACCTAATGAGGCGTTTTCCGCCCACTTGACGCTACCGCTGTTCGCTGCAACTTCATTAATGAGGCAACGTAAAAACGTCGTCTTGCCCGCGCCGTTTTCGCCAATCACTGCCACTCGAGCCCCTGCTTCAAGAATCATACTGCCCTTGGTAAACAGAGGCCCCTCATCGAATCCATGAGACAACTTATCCAGCACCAGCGCCTGACGATGCAGTTTCTTTTCCTGTTTGAAGCGGATATAGGGACTGATTCGACTCGAAGGCTTGATATCATCGAGTTTGATTTTTTCAATGCGCTTGGCGCGCGAGGTTGCCTGCTTGGCCTTGGAGGCATTCGCCGAGAAGCGGCTAACAAACTGCTGAAGATCGGCAATTTCAGCGCTCTTCTTCGCATTTTGCGACTGCTGACGCTCTCGCGCTGCGGTAGATGCCGTCATAAAATCATCGTAGTTACCCGGGTAAACGCGCAGCTCGCCGTAGTCAATATCGGCCATGTGGGTACACACTGCATTGAGAAAATGTCGATCGTGCGAAATGATAATCATCGTACACTTTCGCTCATTGAGCATCGCTTCCAGCCATCGGATCGTGTCGATATCGAGGTTGTTGGTGGGCTCGTCCAGCAACAATATATCAGGATCAGAAAACAGAGCCTGAGCCAGCAATACGCGCAATTTCCAGCCCGGCGCCACCTGACTCATCAGACCGTAGTGCAGCTCTTGAGCAATGCCCGCGCCCATCAGAATCTCTCCCGCACGACTTTCGGCGCTATAACCGTCCATTTCAGCAAACTGGACCTCCAACTCCGCGACCTTCATGCCGTCGTCTTCCGACATGTCGGGCAGTGCGTAGATGCGATCTCGCTCCTGCTTAACCGCCCACAGCTCTTCGTGACCCATCAAGACCGCATCGACAACGGAGTATTCCTCAAAGGCAAACTGATCCTGACTTAACCTGCCAAGACGCTCATTTGGCGTAATAGACACATTACCGGCTGACGGCACCAAACTGCCGTCTAGGATCTTCATGAAGGTTGATTTTCCACAGCCATTAGCACCGATCAGGCCATAACGATTGCCATCGCCAAACTTGACCGAGATGTTTTCAAATAAGGGCTTGGCAGCAAACTGCATGGTGATATTGGCGGTAGAAATCAACGGGCTTTTCCTGACACGAGCGTGTGGTTGAGGTGCGGATACGAGGAGACTGCAAATAGGGAGCGCACTCTAGAGTATTTACCCTGTAAGGTCGAGCGCGGTATGCGGTAATAATCCGAATCTGCAGCCCTGCTCTAGAGTTTGCGCACCTTAAATTTGCGCCCTTTGATCTTGCCACTCAACAAACGTCCCAGCGCTCTGTCTGCCTGAGACCGCTCGATGGCGACATACGTGGAATATTCTGTGACGGTAATCTTGCCCACGGCTTTACCATCGATGCCCGCCTCACCGGTCAGTGCTCCGAGGACGTCACCCGCCCGGACCTTCTCCTTGCGTCCGCCATGGATACACAAGGTGACAAAGGCAGGCTGAGGCAACGACTTGTTCGTATCGTGCACCTGATCAATCGTCTCGAACTTCAGCTCCCGCCGCTGATATTGGCCAATAGCCTGCAGCTTATAATGCTCCGATTCGGTGAGCAGGCTAATCGCTAGGCCCTCTTTGCCCGCGCGCCCCGTGCGCCCTATGCGATGAACATAAACTTCGGCATTACGTGGCAGCTCAAAATTCACAACTGCGGGCAAATCATCAATATCCAGACCCCGCGCAGCGACGTCGGTGGCGACCAATATGGTGCAACTTAGCTGCTTAAATTGAACAAGCACTTGGTCTCGATCACGCTGCTCCATATCACCGTGCAGCGCCTGCGCGTGGATACCAGAACGGTCGAGGTACTCGCACACATCTCGGACCAATACTTTGGTATTACAGAACACGACAGCACTCGAAGGCTGAAACGTCGCCAGCAGCTTCACTAAGCCCGCCAGTCGCTCACTTTTGTGACAAACAAAGAACCGTTGACTGATCTGCTGGTCGTCATGCAGTGACTCAACGCTAATGCGCTGCGGAGAATTCTGAAAGCGACTACTCAGTAACTGGATGTTATCTGGAAAAGTCGCAGAAAATAACAATGTTTGTCTCGACGACGGCGTTTTACCAATGATCGTCGTAATGTCATCAATAAAACCCATCTCCAGCATCCGATCAGCCTCGTCCAGCACCAGTGTGCTAATCCGCTCAAGCGACAGAGTTTCCTTGTGCAAGTGATCCTTGATTCGGCCCGGAGTGCCGACTACGACATGTGCCCCGTGCTCCAGCGACCCTATTTGCGGACCTATCGATTGACCACCGCACAGCGTGACGACCTTGATATTCTGCTGATAACGGGCCAGACGTCGGATTTCGCTGGCCACCTGCGAGGCCAGTTCTCGCGTGGGACACAGTATCAGGGCCTGAGTGCCAAAGTCTCGGGGGTTGAGTCTAGCCAACAGCGGCAGCGCAAATGCCGCCGTTTTACCACTGCCGGTTTTGGCCTGACCGATGAGATCCACACCTGCCAGCGCCTGCGGCAGGGTTGCAGCCTGAATAGGCGTCATTTCTGAATAGCCCATGCTCTCCAGATTAACAAGCTGGGCAGGGGGTAGGGGCAAGCTGGAAAAAAGTTGCTGACTCACGCGGTAGGCCATCTCTAGAATGAACGGACGGCAGTGTAACAGAGTGCCGGCAACGCTGTGCGGGAAAGGTTTGCGCAGTAAAAAATGCGCAAAAACAACCCACATTTTCGCGTTACTGCGCCCAGATGATTCCCTGTGTCCTAAGCTTAGATTGTTCTACACTTTAAGACGGGACAAAGGACCAACCCACCGTCGTCACATTGATTGCATAACGGCCCATAAAGTAAACAAGGGAGTCGTAGTACTATAAGGTTTCAGAAACACTGACCAAAGACTACCTTCCGGATAATCAAGAGGCTTGAAAGGGCCTCACCTACTTTCAGATGTTTGTTCCTGCAACAGTTTGATCTGACTCTTTAACCAAGAAGACAACCAAAAATTTTCGCTATCGCTGAGTAAGCCTTCATGCGCGGCAATTGCCACGGCAACCGCGCGCGAAGACTGCCACTGGTGAGCCGCTATAACATCTAACAGATGTAGCGCCTGTGTATATTTTTTCTCATTTACCTTGAGCTGCGCCCGTTCGACAATCGCCTCGGGGCCACCTGCTAGTTCGATCAGATCCTCGTGGATGACACTGCGCGGCTGGGAATAAAGTTCCGTTGTCGATTCGTGCTTAAACCAACCCGCGTAACTTTCCCAAATCGCACGTACGCTCCAGGAGACCTTGCCATAGCCCTCCCCTACTTCCAATTCCGCCGGCAATTGGATGTCAGCCATTAACGTATGCACATCCAGACCCGCATTCATGCCCTTCACAGTCTCATCGTGCACATAGAGTATCGCGTCGCGCAGCACTGTTAACTCGGTGGCAATCAGTTCACCGCCCACAATCGGTTCATGATGGCCGTACAAAATAGTTTCAGCTCCGAGATCCATCACCACTTCGACAGCAGCAGCCACGGTCAGGGCATCACGGTAACGATCCCCACGAATAGTCACCAAGTTAGGGAAATGTCCAAACGGACAACCAAACAGGTTTCCCGTCAGGCAAATCTTGTGCTGAGGCAGCCAGACAATGACCGAGTCGTTGGTCTCGGCACCGGGCACCGCGATAACCTCCACCGTTAACCCGCCCAGCGAGAAGCTGTATCGGTCGTCTACCAAAATATCCGCTACCGGCGCATCCTGTGCCGGATAGTCGGTATAGTCTTTACGTGCATATTGCTCAAACGCTGATGCAAACTTGTGGGTAAACGCGAAGGCCGAGCGGTTACCGCGAAATGTGGCCAGACGCCCATCATAAGACTGATGCTGAGCGTTTCCTGCTTGGGCAATAACCGCAAGCCCGGGATTATGCTCGCGAAAATACGCAACCCCCCCCACGTGGTCAACATGTCCCTGTGTCAGAATGAGGTATCGCAGGGCCTCTTTTGAGAATTCGTCAAAATTATGCTTTATAACCGGTGCTTCGAAGCCCATACCTGCATTAATCTGAATATTACCGTCAGAGGTTTGCAGCAGATAACTGTTAGAAAATGCCTCCGACAGAATGATGAAATCATTAATACGCTGGCCACCAAAGCCGGCAGGATTTGGCTCGACAGGACGAGATTTGTAGATTGGGTGTCTAACACCGCTACCGGACAAACTCACAACACTTCTACCTTGACAGGAAACCGTGTGACATAAAAATCAAAAAGCGCGCGCAGCTGCTCTGGCTCAACACCAAAATCATCCCGCAAATTATAAATCACTCGACCATCCTTACCTCGCTTATGCTCATCGACAAACGTCTGTAATTCACTACGAGCAAGCGCTGTCATCTCAAGGTCTGCTTTAGCATAAATTTTTCCTACCATGCCCACGTCATCCGCCATAAACTCGTGAAATAGCACGTCGATACTGCGCTCAGCGGAAAGACTTCCGTGGTCTCGTACGCAGGCCCGCAATAGGTGAATGACGCGATCCGTCCAGTAGCTCATCAAACCCTCAAGATCCACCTGCTTGCGATTAATGCGCTGCCCGTAAGCCAGCATCGTCGCCGCTGACTGGATGACGGAGACCGGATCGCGATGCGTAATTGCAATAGTGGCGTCGGGGAACACTTTTTGCAGGACATCCAGCTGTTCCAGATGCTGTGGGCACTTTAATACCCAACGAGTTTTTTTGCCTGAGGCGTCACCATCCTGCCAGGTGAGAATTTTTAGCACGGTCTTCATGTAGTCATAATGCGGAGTCTGATCACAGGCATAGTAGTGATCGCGCCAGCGCGGGGAAACACTTAGCCATTCGTAGTTATAGGAGGAAAAATTAGGCCCCATCAATTCCAGTTCCTCATGGATATGATCTGGGCTCATAGGATGCATAACCGCGAGCAATGGCGACAATGCCTGCATCATCTGCCAGGTATCTTCACAGCGCTGATAGCGAGGATCGACACCATTTTCTAACGGCGCTTCTCCTGGCAAAGGGATCGGCTCATACGATTCCCACAGAGGCAGCGCGCGCAGCCTCGAATCAGCTGCCATTAGGTTGAGCAGATGTGTGGTGCCAGAACGCGGCAGACCTGCAACGATAATCGGTGCTTGAACTTCTACCGCATGGATTTCCGGATGGCGACTCAACACATCCTGAATAAGCAAACGACTCTTGGCATGCTGCAACAGTTTATTGCGCAGCGAGAGCCGACCCAGATTCACTAAGTTTGTATCGCTACCCCATTCATCGCACAACAGTTCCAGCCGCGCAACAAAGTCCAGCGAGCCAAAGTCATCAAGCCCCGTCGCC
The DNA here is from genome assembly GCA_913062625.1 of uncultured Haliea sp. Classification (GTDB taxonomy): domain Bacteria; phylum Pseudomonadota; class Gammaproteobacteria; order Pseudomonadales; family Halieaceae; genus Marimicrobium. The sequence continues at coordinate 34,059 of CAJXWP010000016.1, forward strand.
TGACTCGCCTCGTGCAAAATACTCTGACTTGTCAGCTCAATCTCAAGAGTCTCAGCATAAGCCAATGCGCTGCGCTGCATCTCAGTGCGCAATGGCCGGGCCAAATCCGTTATACGGATCTCTTCGCTCACGGAGATCAACTGCCCTGCTAGTTTTTGGAGACGTCAGCGAGGTGGCCGTTCAAAATCTGTGCCCAGCGCTTCACTATCCTGTCAAAATCAGCCGTATTCGTAACACTGCTAGAGATTTGCATCATGCCTGCGTCATCCTCGGCCTCGGGATCGATAATCCTGCCAATGATGTCGCCAGTCTTGCCATCGAATAGTTCCATATAGAGGGTCATACTGCCGGCGCTAGCGACATACGTTTCACTCATTCCGGGCGTCATCAGATCGGGGGCCGATATCTCAAGATTAATAATAGCTGGGCGCAGAATGAGCACCCCAGTGCCGCCGGCCGACACCATCGGTCGTCCATCTTCGGTAGACAATACCTTCGTCATCTCCGCCGCAAATTCCTTAGCCACTTTATCGCGAATCTTCTGCATATCCTTATCACTAACCTGATCTTGAAAGGATGCGGTTTCGTTATAGTTTTGCTGCCAACGCTTGGCAAAGGACACGTAAGTATCCAGTAGCGCTATTTTGTCATACTCGCTCAGATCCGCCCCAGGCTTCATATACCATGCTGCCATTTTGCTATTGGGCATCAGGTCCATGCCATCAGAGCTCTTAGCGGGGAAACTGGTTTTGGTCGTGGCACACGCTGTTAGTACCGTAAAAACCACAGAAATAACAATTACTTTCAGCATTGCGTACACCTCATTATTAGTCGTCATTTAGTTAAAATGGGAACTTCTACAATCTAGTCTATCGCTGTTAACAAAGCAAACTACCCAAGCCTCCCTCTAATAAGAAGCCAAATCGTCTATGGTGCTGCCGATTTTAGCCCGCAAACGACACTGGTCAATCGCTTGGCGGACTGATAGCATGACGTTCCATTATCGCTATTTAAGGGCGATCCTAATGTTTGATCGAAGCAAAAATAAACCAACGGGAACGCCCACCAAGGGCCGTGATTCAGCATATACCGGCACTGTTGCTCCTTCCCCCTCAAGCGTCAGGAGCGTTACTATGATAGGACCCAACAGCATCATCAAAGGCGAGATAGCCGGTGATGAAGATATTGTTATCGAGGGGCGCGTTGAAGGGATCATCAACCTGCATGGCAATCAGGTCTCTATCGGCGAATCTGGCAATGTCAGAGCGGACATACACGCCCGTGTTATCAAAATTGATGGCACGATAATCGGTGATATGTGCGCCAGTGAGAACGTCATGATTTCCAAATCCGGCAATGTCAGCGGCAATATCGTGGCCCCTCGCGTAACGCTCGAAGACGGCGCTATTTTTAAGGGTAGCATTGACATGGATCCTGCGGGCATCGCATCGAAAGAGGTGCCAGGGACATCACAACCACTTACCCACTCAGCAGCCAGTCACATGGCGTCACCTGGACTGGATTTAAAGAGCGTCTAACGATACTTTTACAACGCTTGCCGCCGCAGTTTTTTCGAATGCAGACTCATCTGAGCTCGACACAACCCTTGCAAAAATCTTCCAGACAGCCTTCCAAGTTACTCCCGTCCTCATTCAGATACGTTGATAAAAGCGAGCTTGCGACTGTTTTACATATAGGCCCAGCACTGTCGGAAACCGTCGACTTTTTTTCGGATTACCGCTGCAAAGTGCATTTTGTGGATCTATTTTCCGCGTTACCTATCGCCTGCGGTGAGCATACGACAGCCTCACTGGAACAGCAGGTGGAACAAGTGCTTACATTTCCATCGGACACCCGCTTCGATATCTGTCTTTTTTGGGATCTGTTTAACTATCTCAACAGCGATGCCATCGGCGCATTTCTGACAGTACTGCGCCCCCATTTAAAGACCAACACCCTCGCCCATGCCTTTTCAGTACACAACCTCAAAATTCCACACCCCCGGCATGTCTATGGTATTGAGCAGCTGGATACTCTCAGCGTAAGAGCTCGATGCACAGCGCCGCCTGAATATGCGCCGCACAGCCAGAATCAACTAAGACAACTGCTGTATTGCTTCAAACTGGAGCGCAGCGTGCTCCTTGCCGATAGCCGGCTCGAACTCCTGTTGCGCGCGACCCTATAAAAATCGCTGCGCTGCGATTAAGGAAAGGCCGCGGCAGTCAGCACAAAGACGTTGAATCCGAGACCTTGATGTCCGATATTTAATAGGATTAATTCGTCCAAAACTGCGCGTTGTCGTATAATAAATCATTGTTAGTCAATCGCAGGTTCGCATTAAAGTATGCAAATTCCAAAAGAATATCACTTAGACATCGGTGATATTACGTTATGTGTTGTTGAGTGGTCCGGGACAGGTGATCCCATTCTTTTATTACACGCCACGGGTTTTCATAGCCGCTGCTGGACTCAGGTCGTCAAGCACTTACCCGGTCGTCATATCTATGCGGTAGACCTGCGTTTCCACGGTGCCAGCGGCAATACTGGTGAAACGGACTGGGGACTCATGGCTGAGGATATTGGCCTACTCATAGCAAAACTGAATCTCACTGGATTAATAGGCGTCGGCCATTCCATTGGAGGACATTTGATCGCACGCGCGGCCGCTCAAGCGCCTGAGCGTTTTAAACATTTAGTCCTCATCGATCCGGTTATCATGTCCCCCGAGCGTTATGCAGACTTTCAGACATTCTCGCAAGGACTCGACGCTAAAGATCACCCGGTCAGTCGGCGTAAAAATCAATGGCGCGATGCACAGGAGATGTACGAACGGTTTAAAGGACGCGCGCCGTTCGATAGCTGGCTGCCAGCGGTACTGCAAGACTATTGCGACTACGCATTGCGACCGGCGCATGATGATGCGCTGAGACAGCTGGCATGCGATCCCGTTAACGAGGCGGGCATCTATCTTCACCAGAAGGGCAATGAAGCAGCACTTAACGAGTTGCCCAATATACACACCCCGGTCACCCTGCTACGGGCACCACCGGGCGATGACAGCCTGCCCAACCTGAGCCAGTCCCCTACTTGGCCCGGCCTCGCAGCCGCGCTGCCAAACTGCCAGGAAATATACCTTCCCGACTTGAATCACTTCATTCCCATGCAAAATCCGGCTCTGGTAGCCCAATACATACTCGCTGCAAAATAATCTTGCCACCCCCCCGAACCCCATAGTGTATTGTGTATTGTGTATAAATAATGTGTGCAGGTTCAGAGTGAGGTTATTGTGAGGAAGCTGCCTGCGGTTGTGCGTTTAATTTTTGGTGCACTCATAACCGGATGGCCTGATAGCTCCAACGATTCCTCATCCGCGTCTGTGTCACTGTGGTCGCTAGCGACTACAACGAAAGGAAAACCGAAACCATGAATACAGTAATAATTAGTCTGCTCGTTTTGTGCCTGCTCCCGATGGTATGTACCTGGACAGCGATATACTACCGGCAAACACAGCTCGGCAGCGTAGACAATAAAGAACCCCGACAGCAGTCCTTGCAACTCACAGGCGCTGGCGCTCGAGCGGTGGCTGCACAGGGTAATACCTGGGAGGCGCTGGGCGTTTATAGCGCCGCGATATTTGCTGTCTTTATTAGCGGAATAGACTTGCAAAGCATCTCCACACCGGTAATCGCGTTTGTGGCCCTGCGTGTTGTCTACATACCTGTGTATGTCAGCAATATGGATAAACTGCGCTCACTCATTTATATCGTCGGCATGGGTATCTGCATTTACCTGTTCTCCACCGCGCTGTCGGCGGGCTAAATATGGTGCGCAGTCTTCTGTTGAGCACGCGTTCAATTCTTTCATCACATACAGTGGAATAGACAATGTCAAATAATCCTAATAAGGCGATAGTGGAAAAAATGTGGGCGGCGCTGGGCGATATGGACTGGGATGCGATGAAAGCCTGCATGCATCCAGACATTCACTACCGGGATGTTCCTAGCGATGACCCGGGCGCCCATGGACCAGAGAATTGCATAAAACGACTGCAAATTGCCTTCAAGCATCTACAAAAACAGGAACAGATCACGCATCACATAGCGGCAGACGGTGATATCGTTTTTCTGGACCACACTGAAAAATGGACATTCACCTCAGGAGAAACGGCCACTCACACATTTGCCAGCATGCACGAAATCAAAGAGGGCTTAATATACCGATGGAGCGACTACTGGGATATGCAAAAGTTTGCAGGTCAGTTTCCTGACTGGTTTATCGAAGAAATGATGAAGTCCACAGCAGCCGATTTTACGGACTGAAGAAGTATCATTAAGTTGGACGTCATTAAAGCGGTGCACGCTCATCAAGCCCGGTCGCAGTCTATCCGATTTCCATATTCTGTTATTCACTAGAAATTCAACCCAAGTCACGGTACGCTAAAGTCTATGGATACCGTGCCACTCGAATCCCTACCCCTAGTAACAATACTGCCGCTATTTGTGTTGGCACTGTTTATTTATGGTCTAGCGGAATTGAGTTTTCTGCACTTTCGGCAACAAAAAGCAACACTAGGTGAGTATGGCATGTCCCTGAAGGGACTAGGCTTTACCGGACTTATCGGTGTGTTGCTTGAATTTGTGGTCGGCCCGTTTAGCAAATTATTACTTGCGGTGTGGGGCGCTAGCCTCGCGCCCTTCGACGCCGGCCTCACGCCTGTCGGCTGGTTTTACGGCTTCTTTATTTACGAGATGAGCTACTGGGTACAGCACTGGCTCGCGCACAAAGTTCGATTGCTGTGGTGCCTGCACTCACCCCACCATGCGCCCCGGTCTATGAATATGTTCGTCGGCTTCAACCACTCTTTCCTTGAGGTTATCTTTTATATGCCGATCACCCTGGGGCTCGTTCCGGCTCTTCTGGGTGTCGATCCGGTGATAATAGCTGTACTCACATTCGTGGATATCGTATGGGGCAACCTGCTGCATTTAAGTGACAAGGTGGTCACGCGCCGCTGGGGGCTCCTTGAACGTTTTATGCAGACACCGTCCTATCATCGTGTGCATCACGCCCAAAACGTGAAGTACATGGACACTAACTACAACTCGATCACTCTGTTGGGCGACTGGCTGATGGGCACGCTGCAACCATTGCAGGATCATGAGCCGGTCAGGTACGGCATTACCCGAGAGGTGAATACATCCAGTTTCCTCGATGTGCATTTTGGAGAATTCACCTCACTGTGGGCTGATTTGCGCAGCGCCGGTAATGTCAGGACGTTTTTCGGTTACCTCTTGTGCCCACCCGGCTGGAACCCCAAGGGAGAACAACAAACAGCTGCGGCGCTCAAGCAAAAGGCCCTTATCATGCGAGAGGGAACCCGCATATAGAGCGTTTTGAACGTATCTTACTTGGAAATTGGTACTATGCAGGAATTTTGGTCCGAGTACATGGAACTGGTCAGCGGCACTTTTGCGGTGCTGATGTTCGCTTATCTATCCCTACTGTTAAGCTGGCCGGCTTTTCTATTATTAGAAAAGTTCAAGCCTGTGAAAAAATACACGCCAGGCTTCAACTACACATTGAATTGGAAAATCACCTGTAGCAACTTGCTACTAGCGCCCCCATTTGCAGCGATGATAGTGCTGCTTGGGGTGTCGTTGGTCAATTTTTCGGGCTTGCCTCAATTGCGCCTATCAACGTCTGAACTGTCCGTTGGCATTCCCTTTTTCGATATTATCTTGCAGGGGGCAGCAATATTTCTCACTGCGGTCTTTTTGGGTGACCTTTGGTATTACTGGTGGCACCGCGCGCAACACAAGGTGCCATTTCTGTGGGAGCTCCACAAGCTGCACCACAGCGATGAAACCATGAATAGCACGACCATTTATCGCTCACATTTTCTGGAACCCGCTGGACAGGCGCTGGTGAAAGGGTTGACGATCGGATTAATCTTCGACGTAACAGAAGCTCCGCCAACGGCATTGGCCATCGTGGCAGGCGCACTATTGCCTGCAATATGGGACTACTTTATTCATGCCAACGTAAGGATGGACAGCCTCAATCGCGTCATGCCATTTTTTTCCGTGCCTCAATACCATTGGATTCATCACTCTAAAATGCCTCAGCATCAGGACAAAAACTTTGCTATTTGGCTGCCGATGTTTGATGTCGCTTTTGGCAGTTACTATCGCCCTCGTGTGGATGAATACCCTGCATCGGGTTTGTCGTCTGGCGAAAAAATTGAATCTGTGTGGGAGGCGCAGACAGGTCCCTTTTCTGCCTGGTTCGACATGCTGAAGAATCGCTATGCGCGTCGAGCAGGAGAACATCCAAGTTGACATTGCACGCTACCGCTCTGTGGCGAGGATCACCTCGACAGCGCTATTAACTCACCCACGGTCGCGAACCGATAGCCCTGAGCTCTCAGCGTTTCGATAATAATACCGGTTGCTTCGACACTCGCCGCTCTGCTGTCCTGAGCATTCGGATCGCTCACATCGCCGTGACCATCATGCAGCAGAATAATACTCCCGGGCTCTATCGATTCAACAACGGCACTGGCAATCAATTTAGGCTCAGTGACCTCCCAGTCTAAACCACTTGTGCTCATCAGTATGGAGGTCATATCAAGCTCGTCTAGAGCCATTTTCAAACCCGGCCCCTGAATACCGTAAGGAGGACGAAAAAGCGCAGGCTTATAGTCCACAAGATTTTCTATCAGTCGATTAGTCCGCACCAATTCCTCAAGCATCGCAGTCTTGCTCAACGAAAACATCGGGCGATGGCTGTAACTGTGGTTCCCAATTTCGTGCCCAGCCCGGGCAATCGCTAGCACCGCTTCAGGAAAAGCTTCTACATTCTGACCCTTAAGGAAAAAAGTTGCCTTCACGGAGTGGCGTTCCAACGTAGCAAGTAAGGCTTGTGTATGCGGAGGATTTGGGCCGTCATCGTAGGTCAACGCCACGACTTTTTCAGTAACGGGGACCGTCACAATCGTCCCGTTATAAGACGCTATCAACACCCCAACAACAGCAACTATTGTCATGGCGGCGAATATGGCGATTTTTCGAATCATGGCTTTTTTCCACGCAATGCGTTGAATGATTATCAAGCCTTCACATCTTTAACAGAAGTCGTATAATCCGTCTATCAATGGTCACACAATTTCTGACCTACAGCACAGCCGAAAACAGGCTTCCCGCGGGCACGGCTTACAGAGGTTGATCATGACACGCAGAGAACGACTCCAGAAAGCGACCACGAGAGTAGATGTCGCCACCATCTTGGCGGCTGTAGCGGAAGCCAAACGCGGCAGCTCTGAGGGCCGGTTAAAGCTAACCGCCTTGATGACATGGGTCGCCTATTCATGTCCTGATGCTACCACCGCCGTGTGTGACGCTATTAGCGCCGCATGGCTGGGTAACGGTGCTCCTACGCTGGAAATTCCCAGGGGATTGCCCGAAGCTCCTTTAGAAGATAGTTTTTGGCAGGCCTTTTGGGCAGTCGTTGACGGCAATGATGAAGGCTATGACGCGCTCACCATCACGGTGGCCGTAGCGTCTCTCGCCGCAGCGGTGCATCCCCTTTTGGGTGAGATCGCAGACGATCACGCGCGAAATCACCGGGGAGCGGCAGAAGCCGTCAAGAAATCCATCCCTGGCCATACCGACATCAAGGCATTATCTCAATGTCCACAGGGTAGCCTAGGTCAGTCGTTGCATACTATGATTATAGACAATGGCTATGACCCGGAAGTGCTTGACCGAGAATCACTCGCGCTGAGTCAACTTCCGCACTCACTGCATTACCTGAACGCTCGCATACTTCAAATGCACGATGTGTGGCATCTAGTGGCAGGCTATGACACCACCTCGTCCAACGAGATTGCGATATCAGCCTTTCAACTCGCACAGTTCGGCCACAACTACTCTTCCATGTTCCTCTCCGCTGTTATGGCCATCAGTACCTTTAAGGAGCCCAGAGGCTTCACTATTCTCATGCAAATCATCACCGAGGCCTGGCAGCACGGAAAGGATACGCCTGTGATGATGGATATTGAGTGGGAAAAAGAGTGGAACAACTCACTCGAGTCGATACGCATGACCCACAACATTTCTACCTATCACAGCATTTTCCCAGCGGACCTGCTCGAATCTATAGAGAATGCGTCGATTTGGAGAAAGCTACAGCTTGGCTACCAAATAGTCCGTTACAACCTGCGTTTAAAAAACAATAGTCAGCTGCCTGAACTTCAGGCCCTTTGAAGTGCCACGGGCAACCTACGGTGCACCTGTGAACCTGCGCCATCGCTTTATGGATCGGTAACGACTCATAGAGGTTAGCAGCATGCTGTCACCATACGTCAAAAAAATTAGTACGGTGTGCGAATGACCATCTACAACAAGCTCGTGTTTTTCTGCAAAGCACTGGATATGAGCTCTCCGCCGCTAGTCTCAATCGCCCGAACCCTAATCATCGGCGACCGACCTCTGCTGAAAGACGCTGATAGTAACCGCGCAAGAACCGGAATAGAATCTGCAGAGCACAGCGACGGACGTGCCATTGCTATCGGGTAAAGCAATGAGCAATACACACGTTAAAAATACCGCTGTCTTCAACGGAGTGGACTTTAGGATCTGGCACTACTGGCAGCGCGTGTTGGGTGGTCGTGGTACGTTGAAGCATCAGTTACTTTTTAACACTCTAAAGTTTGCCACAGGCTCTCGATTAAGATCGCGGTTAGCAGACTCTGTGAAATCATCGGCAACGCTAGGAAGTCGCGATGGCGCGTCTAGAAAAGGCCGTCGTTTAGGGCGGCATGCAATCGCTAAAAAATGTTCTTTCGGACAGAATCCTTACACTGCGACCATGCTCACCTGTAGGTCGCTACAGTATCGGTCCCAGCATCGCGACTGAATTATTCCAAAGACATCGGGTTAGCGACCAATTTTCCACCTGCTCCAGGGTTATTCTGTCGGCGCTGTCGATATAATCCTGCTGCCGTGCATGTAAAGCTTGCGTCAACTCAGGGTCATAGATCAAAACATTATTTTCGAAATTGAGATCAAAGCTACGCCTATCCATATTAGCTGACCCGATCAGGGCAATCTCGCCGTCTAGTGTCAGCGTTTTGCTGTGCAGCAGTCCCCCCACGTATTCGCGAATATCGACCCCCGCTTCGAGTAATTCAGCATAATAGCTGCGGCTGGCCCCGGCCACTTCTTTGGAATCGTTCCTCGCCGGTAAAATCAGCGTCGTTTGCACCCCTCGGTAAGCGGCAGCACAGAGTGCTGCCTGCATTGGCTGACTGGGCACATAATAGGGGGTAGAGATCCTCAGCTCATACCGTGCTGTAAACATCAGGGAGATGAACACCTCTTCCATCGCTGAATGGCGCAGCGTGGGTCCGCTCGCAATCACCTGAGCCACAACACTTGCAGTCGTATTGTCCTGTAGCGGCTCACTGACATTAGCGATAACCTCCTTTGTACAATGGTGCCAATCAGAGGTAAAGAGTATTTGATTCTGTCTGGCGATTGGACCCTCCATGCGCACGACAGAATCGACCCATGGCCCATATTTCGCCTTGGGCATGAATTCCTTATCTGCGCAGTTTTGGCTGCCGCAATACGTAATTTCATGGTCAACAACGACTATTTTTCGGTGGTTTCGCAAATCAACGCGTCCCTGCAAAGGGCGCAACAAAGCATTGCCCAGAGGCAGAGCTACCGCCGTATGCACGCCTGCAGCGCCCATCTCTCGCCAGAGCCGGGATCGAATCAGCATACGCGACCCTAGACCGTCGACAATCACCCGACAGATGACTCCGCGACCAGCGGCGCGTTTAAGGGCCTCGGCAACGCGGACACCGGTGTTGTCGGTAAGCCAGATGTAGAACAGCACGTTGACCTCACTGCGAGCAGCATCGATATCAAACACCATACTGTCGATGGTCGCGGCTGAGTCCTGCATCAATTGCACGCTGTTGCCCGTCACAGGAGCAAAGTTACTGATGGAACGTCCCACTCGGAACAAGTGCACATAGCGCGACGGGATACCGATCGACCCATCCGCATTTTCGTCAACGAAGTACTCGCTGTAGTGCTCCTCCTCCAGCTCAGCGAGCATGGCCTTCTGGTTGCGCCGCCCTATATGGGTCTCCCCAAGCATCAGATAGGCGAAGATCCCAACCACGGGTAAGGCGAATACCACTACAAGCCATGCTATACGCGAGGCCGGTTCCCTGTGTGGACGCTGCAGGACACGCACGACCACGACCACCAGAATCAACAGATGCAGGGATAAAATCCATAGATTGCTATAAACCATGCGCCTAGCTTGCACTATCGCGTATCAGGCTTCAATAGTTGACGCGTAGATGAAGTCAGCTAATCAGAGAGGGCCTGAGATTACGCCGGCAGATGAGACTGAAATCTTGATTGTTGGGACGATATCGCTATTATGAAACCCTAGACACACCCGTTCATTCCATTACTCTGTTTTGCAAAAAGTAGAGCAGCAGCTCCATTAAATGACATGTTGCGGGGGCACTGCCTGGCAACGTTCATTGACGGGCTCTGCGCCCGGCGCCATCAGGAATATAAACGGCAAGTCTCGTATTGGCAGCTTTACTGACCGAACCGACTCATTTACGGGATTGGGAATTTCGTGATACTGCATAAGGAGGCATTTCTCTAGGGCATTTTTGCTCCGGCCTTAGACGCCACTAAAATAAACAGTCTTTCCATTACTGCAACAAGCACTAATTCTCATGGGAAATTTGCGCAATGTGTATTTGGCCGACTAGGACATAGCGTAGAGGCTCGTTGTACTCTAATGTGTGCCTAACGCTTTCTGACAAAGGTTTTCGCATGCACTCAACATTGCGAAATAAGGTGAGCGCGTTAAGACCCTGCACGTCACCGAAATAGCCCTTGCGGATGACCCACCAAACGCTAGCGCTTTGGCGCTGAGAGAGCAGGCACTGCTAGAGTTGCTGGAGCGCGCTGAAGATGCCCTGCGCAACGATTACGAGATTTATTGGCTGAAGTTGCAGCTTGAAACGATACACTAGAGTTTAGACGACGCTTTCCGGGAGTCGAGCCAAAAATGGAAAGATGGAGTTCCTCATGATTATCTATGCGCAATTACACAAAAATCTGTTGGCGGCTATTTTTTTACTCTTTGGCGCGATGGAACTTGCCACGGCTAAACAGCCCAACGTCATTATTATCGTAGCCGACGACCTTGGCTGGAATGATGTTGGTTTTCACGGTGGCGATATCGACACTCCGGCGCTAAACCGTCTGGCGGCAGAAGGCATGGAACTCAATCGGTTCTACACCACACCCATTTGCTCCCCGACTCGGGC